>JANLFK010000001.1:0-300000 GCA_024655945.1 candidate division KSB1 bacterium | reverse complement strand
TGGACAAGCCTACTGGTATTGGCTGGCGGATGTGGATTGCCGAGGCAGGCGCACGCTGCACGGGCCGGCCACAATCACCATCAAGGCGTTGCCCCGGGAGTATGCGCTCGCGCAGAACAGCCCGAACCCGTTCAATCCTGTCACGCACATCTCGTTCACTCTACCTGTGGATGGACATGTGGAGTTGCGGGTGTACAACATGCTTGGCCAGCTTCTCAGGACGTTGGTGGACGGGCAGGTGCCCGCAGGTGTGCACAGCGTGACTTGGGACGGCAAGGACGAGGCGGGTACGTCGCTCCCAGGGGGCATCTATCTCTGCGTCCTGCGCGCCAATGGCTTTCGTGCCACGCGCAAGATGGTGCTGACCCGCTAATTGCAGGGGTGGGGGAACTTGGGGAGCAGCCCAAAGGGGAAGGGGAAAGGGCTGCGTGGGCTGCAGCGGAGGAAAGAGGAGAAAGGAGGTGAACGCAGGCGGCCGGAATGACGTGCGGTGAGGTGTGAGGAGCGCGGAGGCTCATTTCAGGTTAGCGCCCAGACAATCGCTGTACCATATCGCCAGACCTCGGACAGAGCGGTCCGCGGCGCCTTGGGCGAAAAGATCGCAGTCAAGTCCGCTCATGCATCCCCCAGTCGGAGGAGCATCCATGGACAACTTGATGGTGGCGATCGCGCTCTTGGGTGCTGGGGTCTTGGGAATGGGTTGGTTCAGTTGGAGCGCTAGATCACCTCGAGCAGCGAGGTTCCGCCCTCACATGGAGTCAAGAACCTCGCAAGAGCGTTACCGGAGATTTGACGTGCGAATCCCAGGAACAGTGACACCAAAGCTGATCGCCTTCTGCCGAAGCGCATCGGCCATGTTCCTGAGGGAGGATCGAAGCAACATCTACGTCACTTACGTGGTGCGCAAAGATGAAAACCCTGAAGACGAGCGAACCTTCGTCACTCGCGACAGGCCATAAGCAAACGCCGAGCTCGTACAGGTTTGCTGCTCCACGCAGGTGGACGGAGATGAAGAAGAAAGGAGGTTTAGGGGCGGGCGCGCCCGTAGAGCTCGGGAGTGCAACGCTCGCGAGACCCCAGGCGGCTTGGCCCACGGCAGAGCGAACGAGACCGCATTGAAGCCGTTTGGCTGCCCGTCGGCCCTTGCTCCTGCGGGCAGCCACGGCGGCCGCGGCCGGGAAGAGCACAAGGGATCCCACGGCTTGGTCACTCGCACCGGCTGCAGGCCAGCAAGCAGAGCGAAAACAATCGCGTTTCTGACATACATGCTGGGGCATCCGAGCTTGAAGGGAGGTAGAGATGGACAAGCGGGGGACACAGAGTGTGTCGGTGGCAATGAAAAAGGTGACTGGTAAGGCACAAGATGCCCCAAGGGTGCCAGACGGTAGGTGTGGGGGGTGGGATGCCATGCATCGTGGCGAGCACGGGCGGCTCATCACTGCCTGATGTACGGCAACCACGAAGTGCAGGAAAGGAGGAGTCATGATGAGGCGAACAATAAGCAAAGGCACTGTGTTGCTTTGCGCAGTGCTGCTGACGGGGGTGACAGCTTGCCTCGGCCTGCTTGTGCGCAGCGACAAGGCGGGTGCCAAGGAACTCGACGGCGACGACTATATGCAGGTGACTCTGCCGCCAATCACCGGCCACGTGGACATGGTGGCAGGGGGCGTGGGTTTGGTCACTGGCAGCGGCACCTTCCAGTTGGTCGTGCCTGAGGGAGTAACCATCGAGGCGGCGTATCTGTACTGGGGCGGGCAGGACAGCAATTCTCCGCCGAACCATTGGGGTGACCCTGAAGTTGAGCTGCAAATCGACGGTGGGGCCAGCACCACGATCACTGGCCAATTGATCGGCATGACCACAGCAATTGCCGGGCGCTTCCGGTTCAGCTACCGGGCGGATGTCACTGCGAAGATCACTCCGGGCACGCACATGGTGAGCCTGTCGGGCTTTGATCCTGGCCTGCTGGGCTCCTCTGGGCGGGCCTTCGGTGGTGGCATTCTGGTGGTCTACAGCAAGCCGGATCTGCCGCTTGCCACCATCTCCATCGCCGACGGCGTGGACTACTTCCTGTTCTCCAAGTTTCATCCCACGAGCCAAATCTTGCGGTTCGGCTTTAGCGCCGCACCTGTGGCGCGCACCACGGAGCTGCTCCTCATGGTCGGTGGAGTGGAGGAGGACGAGGCCACGGGCCTGTGGTACCAGGTGGGCAGCGACGCCATCCCAGCAGGCAGCATCGTGGATGCCCCGGGAGCCGTCGATTACGACCACTCCTCAAGCCCAGTGAACGGCGAGGATACCGATCCGTTCCATTCAGCCAATGGTCAGGAGTGGGACATTCTCACGATGAGTGTCCAGCTCCCTGCCGAGAGCGCCTGGTTGGCGGTGCAGATCGAGTCCCAGTCGGACAGCCCCTACGGCAAACGTTCAGCCAGTGGCATCTGGGTCGTGTGCGCCATGCGTCTGCCCCTGGTTGGCATGGGCTCGATCGGCGACTTTGTCTGGAACGACGCGGACGGCGACGGCGTGCAGGATGAGGGCGAACAGGGGATAGACGGCGTCACCGTCATCCTGCGAGAAGGCAGCGAAGGTGAGACGGAGCGGATCACCTGGACAGTGACCGGCGATAACCCGGCCACCGAAGAGGTCGAGCATGGCTGGTACCGTTTCACCGGCCTGACTGCCGGCCACTACCTGGTGGACGTGGATGACACCACGCTGCCAGTGAACTTCGCCGGGCTGCCCCCCATCTTGACCACTGCCGGGGACCCCTTGGTGGTGGACCTTGCCGAAGGTCAGGACTATGACGATGCCGACTTTGGCTACATGGAGAACCCGGTGCCCGTGGAGCTCACGTCGTTTTCGGCAGTGTGGCACAACGAGGAGGTGCATCTGCGCTGGAGCACGGCGTCGGAGACCGAGAACATGGGCTTTGACGTCTACCGCGCCGAAGGGGAAGACGGCCCGTTTGTCAAGATCAACAAGGCGCTCATCCCTGGAGCCGGGAATGCCAGTGTGTTGCACACCTACACCTACGTGGACCGCGATGTCGAGCTTGGCAAGGGCTACTACTACAAGCTGGCCGACGTTGACTACCGCGGGCGCATTCGTCTCCATGGGCCTATCTCGGTGGCCTCTGGTCCGGTGCCCATGGTCTACGAGCTCCAGCAGAACTACCCGAACCCGTTCAACCCGGAGACCACCATTCGTTTCCATGTCAAGAGCGAGGGCAGGGTGTGGATCGGCATCTACAACGCAGCTGGGCAGCTGGTGCGCCACCTGGCGGACGAGATTATGAGCGCCGGCAGCCACTCCTTGGTGTGGAACGGCAAGAACGACGCGGGTGAGCCGCTCTCCAGCGGCACTTATTTCTGCGTCATGCGCGTCAACGGCGTGGAACTGAGCAAGAAGGTCCTCCTCACCAGATAGCTGGGTGAGTCTGCCCCGGCAGGAGAGGCAGGTCGAGCAGCTGAGGCGGAGGCTACAGTGGCTAGCGCCGCTGTAGCCTCGCCCGGCAGACGCGGAGGGCGGATGTAGTGATCACAGTGCTACCAGATCGGGAAAGTCAGTCGCTTGGAGAGGGAGCCAGCAGGAAAAGGGAAATTTTTTTGGGCGAGCAGTTAAGAATTTCTTCTTTCTGAGAGCAAGCTATGGCGATGCGAGCGAAGAGGTCGTGGACGATGTTGCTGGTGGCCGGACAATGTGTGGCGTTGCTCAGCGTGCCGGTAGAGCACAAGCCGACAGGCATGGGGTCCTCTCCTGAAGCGTGCTCGCTGCGCATCGCTTGGCAGGCCAACAGCGAACCCGACGTGGCCGGCTACAGGCTCCACTACGGCCCCAGTTCGCACCACTACCTCTGGACCCTTGATGTGGGGAACACGACCAGCGCGTTGGTTGACGACCTGGCGCGTGGTATGCGCTACTACTTTGCCGTTACCGCCTACGACAGCACTGGGAACGAAAGCCTCTTCTCCAGTGAGGTCTCTGGCGTTGCCGGCGTCGACGTCAGCACGGTGATAGACCTCCAGCCTGAGGAATACGTGGTGGCGGCCTTGCGTGAGGGAGACCAGTACTACGTGGACCGGACTTACCAGATCGTGGAGATACCGGAGGCTTTTGAGGGCCTGTTGTGGATCAAGACGAAGAACGACAGCAAGTTCGACCCGCAGCTTCAGGTGCGGTTTTCCTTGCTGCGCCGCGTGCGGTTGTTCGTCGCGCACGACAGTCGGGTGTCGACTCCGGCCTGGCTGAGTGGCGATTTCACCCTGACTGCTGCTGCCATTCGCGTCAGCGATGCGGGCAACACCGATTTTCGCCTCTGGGAGTCCAAGCGGCAGTACCAGCCAGGTGAGACAGTGATTCTCGGTTGCAACGGTGCAGCGAGCGCGGGGAGCATGTACGTGGTGCTGCTCAGGGTGGAAAGCGCAGCGGCCGATTTGCAGCCCCAGATCGCCCGCTCCGGGGCGGACCTGGTTCTGTCGTGGGATGCCCTGCCCGACGCCCAGTACTACCGCGTCTATCGCGGCGAGCACCCGTACTTCTGCCCTGAGTCCGCCTGCGCAGTGGTGGGCGAGACCGAATTCGTGGACGAAGGGGCTGCCACAGGGGCCGGCCGCTACTACGTGCTCGAGGCGGTGCGTGGCGCGGGACAGGAGCCTCTCAGGCGTAGAATCGGCACCTTCGGCGTGCGGCTGGAAGTGGGGCGGAACCTGGTTTCGGTGCCACTCCAGAGCCGCGAGGGCCACATTAGGAGCCTGCTGGGACAGACGCTCACCGGAGGAGCCAATGCGTTGGTGGCCGATCGCGTCATGAAATGGCATGGCGCCGGCTACGAGATCGCGTGGCTGGTGAGCGGCACCGGCACGCCATACGATGGAGAGTGGATGAACGAGGCAGGTAGCGCAGTGAGCACGATGACGCTGACCCGAGGCGAAGGGTTCTGGGCGGAGGTGCGCAAGGGCCACCAGCCAGCAACGCTCCAGTTCTTCGGCGAGGTGCCGACCGACAGTGCCCACGCCATCGTGGTCAGGCCTGGGCTCAACCTCATCGGCAGTTGCTATCCGGTGAGCGTGCCGCTCACGGCAACCGGCCTTTGGGAACAGGGCGTAGCCAAGGGCGCGACCAATAGCCGCGAGGCGGATCGGATCATGGCCTGGAGGGGTGACCACTACGAGGTCGCCTGGCTGGTCGACGGCACAGGTACGAATTACGATGGGAAATGGCTGAATGCCACCGGCAGCGACACCTCGCAGTTGCGGCTCGAGCCGGGCAAGGGGTACTGGCTGCACATTCGCAGTGGAGGGCAGCCGCGGACCTGGAACTTTCCAAATCCGTTTCCAGGCCGGTAACAGGGGGATTTGGGCAGTGTGGTTGCGGTGTGAAGCAGAGAGGAGGAAGTGCGATGTGTGGAAGAGGAGTCTTCTGCGCAGTGGTTGGGATGCTGTGCCTGGTGCTCGCAAGTGCCCAGGCAAGAGCTGGTACCGTGGATGTCAGTTGCATCAGCGGGGTGCAGGACGAGCTCGGCAACTGGCTGCAGGGTTCAGCCTTTGACGGCTACGGCGACCTGATTCAGATTATCTACGCCGGGCCCGATCAGCTGAACAACATGCCGGACGAAAACGGCAATCCCACCGGAGACGATGTGCTCATCGGGACGACCTTCGCTGGGGCAGGATTTCCTTTCAATCCCCACGAAGGCAAATTCACCACGCAGCTCACCCACGAGCTGCTGGTAAACGGGGCGGTCATCTATTGCCGCGCCTGGAACGATTCCAGCGTGGCCACGGCCACCAACTACGGGGACTCGCAGCTCGCCATGCTGGAACTTGAGGGCGATTTCGGCAGCGTGGACTTCCCCACCTGGTCGACTCAGGATGCGGTGGTGGCCGTGGAGCTGATTGCCTTCGAGGCCACTCGGGTCAACGGCGGCGTGAAGCTGGTGTGGGTAACGCAATCGGAGACGGACAACCGCGGCTTCGAGCTGCGGCGGGCCACCGCCGAACAGGGGCCATTTGCCAGAATCACCAGCCAGCTGATTCCTGGGGCAGGCAGCAGCACGGAGCGCCATGAGTACAGCTACCACGACCACACGGCAGCTCCGGACACTGCCTATTACTACCTGCTGGCGGATATCGACTATGCCGGTCGAGTGCGCCTGCACGGCCCCATTCTGGCGCCGGTGGCAGCAGTTCCGGAAAAGGTCTCTTTGGCACAAAACTATCCCAATCCGTTCAACCCCGCGACGTGGATCAGGTTTGAGGTCAGAGAGGCCGGGAGCGTGTCCCTGAAGATCTTTAACATCAAAGGGCAGCTGGTCCGCACCCTGGTGCAAGGGTACCTGGAGGTTGGTCGCCACGAGGTGCGCTGGGACGCCACCGATGACCTCGGCAATCGGGTGCCCAGCGGCATCTACGTCTACACCCTGGAAGCCGAGGGCGTGAAGCTCACCCAGACCATGCAACTTTTGAAGTGAGCCGTGGCGGCTGACCGGATACGGTCCGAACGTCGCGCAACTTGGTTGTGGAGGTGGATCATGAAGCAATTCTCATTGAGGCACTCTGCATGGTGTGGCGGGGTGCTGGTAGCCCTGGTCGCCATGGCGGGGTGTGCCGTGCGGCCGCGGGCAGGCACAGAGTCGGCTGCTGCGCCGCGAGCCGCAGGCGGCGATGTGTACGTGGCGCAGCAGAAAGCGCCCGCCCCAGCCGAAGAAGAGAGGCATTACCGCCTCGGCTACGGGGACGTCCTCGACATCAGGTTTTTCAATAACGAGGAATTCAACGTCGAGGTCACGGTCCGGCCTGACGGGTGCATCAGCCTGCAGCGCATCGGCGACATCAAGGTCACCGACATGACCCCTATGGAGCTGGCGCGGCTGATTAGCGAGAAGTACGCGGAAATCTTGCTCCAGCCAGAGGTCACCGTGACCGTCAAGCAGTTCGGGGGCAACACGGTGTACGTGCTGGGTGAAGTGCGCAACCCGGGCAGCTATGTGGTGCAGCGCAACATGACGTTGCTGCGCGCCATCGCCACTGCAGGCGGGCCGACCAGCGAGGCGAATCTGAGCAGCGTGATGCTCATCCGAGTGCTGGACGAAAAGCGCGTCTCCGCCATCCGCTCGGACTTGACGCAGGCCCTCGCCCGCAAAGACACCAGTCCCGACGTCGAGGTCAGGGCTTACGACATCGTCTACGTGCCCAAGACCTTCATCGGCAACATTCGCACGTTCATGACCCAGGTCTACGACACGGTGATACCGCCGCTGGACCTCTATGCGCGCTCGGTATTCTGGTCGCGGGCGTGGAAGTGAGCCGCCTGGCGAAGAAACACTTGGCAAAGGAGTCAACCATGGAAAGCTATGCATGCGATCGCTCAGCGTCGATGCGCCGGGTGCTGAGGGTCCTGTTCAAGCGGAAGAGGATGATTACCCTCCTCTTTCTGTCCACGGTGGCTACCGTGGCCGTGGGCACCTTCACCGTACGGCCGCTCTATCGGGCCAGCGCGACCATCCTGGTCGATTGGGAGAAGGACGCCGAGAAGACGCTCATCATCGAGCTCAACTGGTGGCTGCGGCGGAGCAACTACGACCAGATTGCCGCCGAGATGCAGATCCTCAAGAGCCGGCCCATCGCTGAGCGGGTGGTGAAGGCACTTGGCATGGCCAAGGCCGGTGGCACCGGAGCCGACAGTGCCCGCTTTGAGCAGATGGTGGCCATGGTGCAGAAGGGGCTGAAGGTGGAACAGACCAAAGAGACCAACCTGCTGCAGGTCACCTATAGCGACCATGACCCCAAGCGGGCTGCTGCCATTGCCAACTGCATCGTCGAGCAGTACTCGCGGCACCGGGCAGAGCTGGCTAAGGACGTGCGCACCTACGCTTTCTTTGATGAGCAGATCAAGATGGCTGCGGCCAAGCTCGATGAGCTGGAGCGACGCGAGGCCGAGTTCAAACGGCAGGAAGGTGTGGTGGTGCCAGAAGGGGAGGCGGAGATCCTCTACAAGAAGCTGGCCGACTATGATCAGGCGCTCACCGAGGTGCGCACCAAGCGCATCGGCAAGGAGTCGAAGCTGCGGGTGTACCGCGAGGGGCTGAACGGCAATGGGCCGGTGGTCATCCCCAGCACCGAAACCAGCGACAGTCCCAGTCGCGAGGAATACCTGTCGCGCCTGAAAACGGAACTGCTGGCCCAGGAGCTGGAAAGGAATCGTCTCCGTCAGCGCTACACGGCCAGCCATCCGCAGGTGGTCGCCGCCGAAAAGCAGGTTGCCCTGGTGCAGGAGAAGCTCCGCCAGGAACTGCGCGAAATCATCGCTGAGGAGGAGGCTAACCTGCGGGCTCTGCGGGCCGAGGAGGCCTCGTTGGAAGCGAGGATCGCCGAAGTGCAAGGCCAGCTCAAACGATTTGCCAGCAATGCTTACGAGCTCGGCCGCATTTCGCGGGGCATCAAGGAGACCCAGGAGCTTTACTCGGTCCTGCTCAAGCAGCGGGAAGAAGCCCGCCTGGCCCTTTCCCGCCAGGATCAGTTGGTGCAGGTGAAGGTGGTGAGCGCCGCGGTGCCACCGCAGGCGCCGGTGCGGCCCAACCGTCCGCTCTACCTGCTGGTGGGGGTGCTCCTCGGCGGGCTGGTGGCGTTGGGCTCCGCTTTCTTTGTGGAGTCCCTGGACAACTCTATCGAAAGCGCAGAGGACGTGCGCCGGGCCTTGGGCTTTCCGGTGCTGGCCTCCATCGCCGAGACGGGTCTTCCGCTCCCGCTCGGTGCTGGACAAAGGAGATGAACAGGCAAGGGTGCCAGGCCTCGGCCATCTGCGGCGGTGGGCGACCATGAGGCGTGGCACGCAGGGCATGTCGCGTGAGTCTTCATGAAGGATGTGGAGCCATGGACGAGAAACGAGAAGTGCGGGTTGAGGTTGGGACGGGAGACGCTGGCCTTGACGGGCGTCCGCTGCCACGTCCAAAGCGGCCCTTTGTCCGCGCCAAAAACCTGCTCAAAGTGAGACGTTGGGAGGCTGGCCTCAAGCAGTACGAGCTGGCGTACATGCTCGGGTGTAGCGCCCCCTATCTGTCGATGGTGGAGAACAATCGCGTGGAGCCCACGGAGGAGTTCAAGCGCCGGGCGGCCAGCATATTCGAAGTGCCCGTCTCAGAGCTCTTCCCAGGGGATGATGAAGAATGAGGCGGCCGCTACATGCAGAGCAGCCGCCGAACGCCACTTGCAACACAGGACAGAGCAATGTACACTGAGCACTTTGGGCTAAAAGAAATCCCCTTCGACGTGAACCCGGACCCGCGCTATCTCTTTCCCAGTCCGGATCACCAAGAGGGGTTGACGCGCATGATGTACGGCGTCAAGATGCGCAAGGGCCTCATTGTGCTGATAGGCGAGGCTGGGACTGGCAAGACCACGCTCCTGCACACCCTCATCCGCCACTTGGGAGAGGAGGCCGTCAGCGCCTGGGTCTTCAACACCACGCTGGAAGCTGAAGACCTCCTGCGCTATGTGTGCCGCGACTTTGGCGTGCAAGTGAGGTCCGAGAACCGGGCGGAGATGCTCCTGGACCTGTACCAGTTCCTGATCCGCAATTTTGAGCGCAAGCGCAACGCGCTGCTCATCGTGGACGAGGCCCAGAACTTGAGCCCGAAGACGTTGGAGGAGATTCGCCTCCTGACGAATCTGGAGACCTCCAACACGAAGCTGGTGCAGATCCTCTTGGTGGGGCAGCCACCGCTGGAGGAGAGGCTCCGCCTCCCCGAGCTGCGGCAGTTCCGCCAGAGGGTGGCAGTCCGATTTCGGTTGCGTCCCTTGGGGCGCGAGCAGGTGGCAGAGTACGTCATGCACCGTCTGAAGGTCGCAGGGGCCAAGGCGCCGCAGCGGCTCTTCGCGCCCGATGCCCTGGCCGAGGTCTACCGGTTGTCCGCAGGCGTGCCGCGCATCATCAATTGCATCTGCGACAACGCCTTGCTGCACGCCTTCATCATGGACAGGACGTACGTCGATGCCAGCTTGATCCGGAGCCTTGCGCGAGAGGGGCTGCTGGCCGCCCCCGAGCCACAGGTGGCCACTCTCCAGGGCATGGAAGGGCGGCGCAATGGCACAGGATGCCGATTCGAAGCAGTGGACGTCGGAGCGTTGGGCGGGGTTAATTCGGTGCGCGTCGTTGACCGCATCGCGTAGCAGATTGGAGAGGGAGTCGCCATGAGTGTGATCAGAGATATCCTGGAGGAGGCGCAAGCCTCGGAGAGAGTGGAAGCAGAGGAGTATCGGCAGGCAGTGCAGAGTGCCCCTGCAGCGAAGGTGGAGTTGCATGTGCCCCCTGGATTGGCGGCCGAGGTCCGCGCCCTGCGCGAGAACATTGAACTGCTCAGTGGGCTCAACCGGGTGCAGACCATCGGCATCAGTGGCTGTACCCCCGGTGCCGGGGCGTCGACGGTGGCCTCACTCCTCGCCCTTTCCATGGCGGGTGGCTACATCACCAACGGAAATGGCAACGGCCAGAACGCTCAAGGAGGTCCCGTGGGCAAGACCGATGCGCTCAGCAAGGGCAATCTGCTTGTCGACAGCAACGTGGCCATGCCCAGGGTGGCGCGTCTGTTGGGCATCTCACCGGTTCCTGGCTTGGCCGAGGTGCTCAGCGGGAGCGTCCTCTGGCCGAAGGTGGTGCGCCTGGTCAACGAGGGGAGGCTCAAGGTCATCACCGCCGGGAGAGCGCATCCCAGTGCGGCTGAGCTGGTGACCTCTGCCCGTATGCATCGCCTGATCGATGAGTTTCGCGACCGCTTCAACCGGGTGATAGTCGACCTACCCTCGGCGGCCACGAACGTCGAGGCAGTGCGCATTGGGCAGTGGCTGGACGGCGTGGTGCTGGTGGTGTGGGCCGGCAAGACGCGCACCGACGTGGCGCGGGAGGTCATCGAGCGGCTGGTGGCTGCAAAGGTGCGCGTGTTGGGGATCGTCCTCAATCGCCGACGAGAAGTGGTTCCCCAGGGCATCTACTAAGCACGGCAACGAGGAGGCGCGAGAGGCGATGTCCTATTCCACGACATATCAGCTGCACCCACGCTCTGGGCGCGGTGACGCTATCTGGGCCCTGCTTGCGGGAATGGCTGCCGGGACGGCTGCCCTGCTATCGCTCGGGCTGGAGGCCAAGTGGGCCGTGTTTGCCATCTTGGGCCTTGGGCTCCCGTTCGTGGGCGCACTCAGTGGTGACCTTCGCCGGTTCCTGTTGGCCTTGATGCTTTTCACCATACCGCTGAACGCGGACGTGCACCTCTTCTACAGGCCAGAAGCGGCAGGCACGCGCGGCTTAGTGATTGCCTTCCCGGACCTCTGTCTTTTGGTCCTTGTGGCGGTATGGCTCATCGAAGTGGCCAGCGGCCTGTGGCAGCAGCCGATCCGGTGGGTGCCAAAAGTCACCGTGCCTTACCTGGCGCTTCTCACCATGGCAGCCTTTTCTGCTCTATGGGCGCCAAAGCCACTGCTCACCCTGTTTGACGTCTGGCAGATGAGCAAGGTGCTGGTGCTGTTCCACTACCTGGTCAACACTGTCCGCGACCGCGACGAGGTAGAATTCGTCGTGAAGCTCCTGCTGATCGGTGCAGCCCTCCAAGGGGTGGTGGTGCTCCTGCAGAACACCACGGGTTTGAGCTTAGGATTCTTTGGCCAGGAGACACGAGCCGAGCTTTTTCGCCCAGAGGTAGAAGCCTCGTTAGTGAAGAGGCCTGGTGGCACGGTGGGACACGCTAACACCCTGGGCCGCTACTTTGTGCTATTGCTTCCCACCGGCATCTTTCTTGTGTTGCGCGGTGAGAGGAAACGAGTCCTCTGCATGGTCACCACCGGCTTGGGCTTGTTGGGGATGATCCTGACGCTCTCGCGCAGTGCCTGGATCGGATTGGCCTTTGCTCTGGTCATCGCCTGGGTCGTGCAGAGGCGTCGCAAAGCGGTGCCGCGGCCAAGAAAGACTTTCGGGCTTGTCGCAGTGCTGGTGATACTGGGCGTGGCCTTCGGCCCGATGGTCTATCGTCGCATGGTCTCCCCGGACTTTGGTGCCACCATGTCGCGTTTGACCACTGCCAAGGTGTCCTTGCGGGTTATCCGGGACCATCCGTTTCTCGGAGTGGGCATGAACAACTACAAGGAGGTCTTGGACACCTATTTCGATCCGAGCGACCCGTTCACGCGCGTGGCACCGGTGCACAACCTCTACTTGCTGTATGCAGGTGAGCTGGGTTTGGTGGGCCTGGCGCTCTTTGTGTGGTTGATGTTGAGCGTCCTGCGCCTTATGCTGCCTGGCCTGCGGGCGCGCGATCCCCTTTGCGCAGCCACGGCCGTAGGCCTGTTCGCAGGATTCGCCGCGATGTTGGTTATGGCTACCAGCGATTATGCTTACAAGCAGTCGCTTGCCTTGATGAACACGATGTGGGTCGTAGCAGCCTTAGGGCTGGTGGTGGCGAGGTTAGCTCAGGCACAGGCTGAGGTGCAGCGCGCCGCCAAAGAGGTGGACGAACCTTTGCCGATGAGCATCTCGCGCCAGCTTCTGGCTTTGGCGCAAGAATGAGAGTATGAACACAGTACGCCGCATTGCTCAGAATACTGTGGCCCGTTCGGTGGCCGAGCTGCTCAACCGCCTGGGTTCGGCGCTCTTCTGGGTGCTGGTGACCCGCGCCCATGGAGCAAAAGGGCTGGGCATCATGGCCACGGCGGTATCGCTCTGCTCGGTGTTTTCCATGCTGGCCACGTTGGGCCTGGGGAGTTGGGTGATCAGGGAAGTGTCGAAGGATGAGAAAAGGAGCGGCGAGCTTCTGGTGGCTGGATTGCTGCTGGGAGCGGTTGGCACCCTGGTCGCCATGGCAGGGATGGTCGGGTTCATTCGGGTGATGGGCTACGAGGCGCAGGTTAGCCAGGCCTGCTACTTGATGGCCCTGTCGCTGCTCCCGATGAGCCTTTTCTACTGGCTCCGGGCAGTGCTCTGTGGGCTGCAAGAGATGCGCTTCCCTGCCTTTGGGCGCGCCGTGGAGAACGTCACGAAAGTGGTCGGGGGCATCGTGCTCATCGGACAGGGGGTAGGAATCTTGACATTGGTCCTTTTGGTCGTGGCAAGCCGCCTTGCCGGTGCCGTGGCACTGGCGCTCGTGACCTTCGGGCGCATGCGCCTCGGCACATTGCGACCCAATTGGGGCCTGATGAAGGCGATGGTCAAGGAGACGCCGGTGTTCTTTGGCACCACGCTATTCAATAGCCTGTTTTGGTCTGTGCCTGTCATGCTGTTGCCCAAGATCAGCGGGGTGGAAGAGGCCGGGCTGTTCAGCGCTGCCTACAAGGTGGTCGACGTGCTGTTGCTCGTATCCTCGGCCTTCGCGCTGGCCACGTTTCCGGTGATGGCGCGCATGTCGCGTCTTTCCGAGCAGATGTTTCGTGATGTGTGCCTCAAGTCCTTGAAGCTCGTGGTCTTTTTCACTCTCGCGTTGGCGGCTGGTGGTACCGTGCTGGCGGACAAGATCGTCCTGCTTCTCTACGGCAGGGGGATGTTGTTAGCAGCACCAGGTCTACAGGTGCTCATTTGGAGCCTATTGAGCTTTGGGATGACGCAGATAATGGCCTATGCCCTCATCGTGCGCAATCAGCAAAGGCTCGACATGCTGGCCAACGCGGTGGCCTTCGTAGCGGTGTTGGTGCTCAATCTGTGGCTCACCCCCCGGGCCGGTGCATTTGGTGCGACGCTGGCAACCCTGCTTGCGACGGTGGTGTTTGCCGCCACCGAGCTCTTCTTTGTCGATCGCAGACTCTTCTGGTTGCCGCTTGGCCGCTCGGCGCTCAAGCCCTTCATCGCGGCGCTGGCGATGGTCGTGGTGGTGGTGCTGTGCCACAACGCTTTTCTTGCCCTGCAGATTCTGGTCGGCGCTGCCGTGTATGTGCTGTTGTTGGTGTTGACCGGTGCAGTGACGCGCGGCGACCGCAAGCTCCTGCAGCAGTTGCGCACCATATGACAGCGAGGAACGCTATGGCAGAGGAGCTGGAAATCTCAGTAGTGGTTCCCACTTTCAACCAGGCCCACACTCTCCGGAGGGTGCTGGCGGCCCTTGCTGGACAGATGGGGCCTGGCAGGGAGGTGCTGGTGGTGGATGACGGTTCGCAAGACCAGACCGAAGAGTTTGTTTCTGCCCTCCTGCGCAAGGGAGAACTGCCCGGGAGGTACATTTGCCAGGAGAACAAGGGGGCGGCCGCCACGCGCAACGCCGGTTTGTCGCACGCGCGCGGACAGGTGGTGATCTTCCTCGACGGCGACGTTATCCCGGCTCCCGGTCTGGTGGCGGCTCACCAGCAGTTTCATCGGGAGCACCCATGCCTGGCCCACCTTGCTCTGGGCGTAGTGGAGATGGCAGCGGAGTTGGCTCATACCGGACAGGTGCGGCAACATGAAACCAGGCTCCCGTTCAGTTGCCAAGCGCCGATCGCAATACCTTGGCACTACGCGCGTGGGAGTAACTTCTCGGCAAAGAGGGAATTCCTAATGCATGCCTGTGGCTTTGACACCGGCATGCGCTCCGCTGCTGAGGACACCGAGCTTGCATTTAGGCTACGGCAGCGGGGGGCGCGCCTCTTCTTCCTGCCGCAGGCGGTAGCCATCCATTACCATCCGATGGCCGATGAGGCAAGCTACCTGCGCAAGGCGTCCGGCTATGGCGCGTCCCTGGCCCGCTGGTACGGGCACGCGCCGGAAGCGCGCACGTTCATCACCGCCCACTATGGCCTGCAGACGCCGTACAGTTCAACCAAGGCGACGCTGCGGCATCTGCTCCATGCGGCGGTCTTCAACGGGCTGACCGAGTCCATGTGGCTGCGGCTGGCGCGCCTTGCGGTCAGCCACTGGCACCGAGGGGCGGACCTGCTCCGTCGCCAGGTGTACAAAGCGCGGTATCGACGGGTCTTTGCTCAATGCCTGCAGGCAAACAGTGCGGGCCCGGCAGCAAGCGCTGCGCGCCAGGGGCACGGGATACTGCGCGTCGTAAGCTGTGTGCAGATGAGGTCGCTATGTCGAGTGCAATCGTAAGACAACCCAAGAGGGATTCTCTCCGGGTGCTGATGGTCAACTGGATCTACACCCCGGAGTACGGCGGGGGCGCCCAGCAATGCCAGCTCCTGGTGAGGCATCTCAGGCAGAAAGGCGTGGACGTTGAGGTGGTGGCGCGCACCAGGCAGAAGGCTCTCCTGGGCCAGACTGTGGTGGAGGGCGTGAAGGTGACGCGCGTGCCCGATGCCAACGGGCACCTGGCGTCCAGAATGCGCACCGCGGTCGCACTGGTCGCGGAACTGACGCGACGCTGCCGGTGGGCCGATGTGGTGCACACGCACGGCTTCATGCCTGAGGTGACAGCAGCCGCGCGCATAGCCAGGCAGAGGCTCGTGCAGAAGGTCACCCTGGTGGGACTTGACGACGCCGCCTCTCTGCAAAAGCGGAAATCGGGCGCGGTGGCAGCGTGGATTGCGCGGATGGCCGACGCGGTGGTGGGGCCGTCGCAAGCGGCAATCGTCTCCTCACGGGCAGGCGGCATCCCGGCCCACCGCTTATGGTCAATCCCCAACGGCGTCGATCTGGAGCGTTTCCGGCCTGCATCGGGGCCAGAAAAGAGGGCCATGCGAGAGAGCCTGGGACTGGACAGGCGAGCCTTTCTTGTCGTTTTCGTCGGGGGGCTGGAGCGCCGCAAGGGCTTGGATGTGGCAATCCGCGCTGTGGCTTCGGCGCGCCGCGAGGGCGTGCGGTCGATGCAACTGTTGGTGCTGGGCGTGCTCGCCGAGAGCTTGGGCAAATGTCCCTTCGGCAAAGAACTTTCAGCTATTGTGGCGCAGCATCAGCTCGATTCGGTGGTGAACTTCTTGGGCGTGAAGGAGAACGTGCAGGACTACCTGCGCTGTGCAGATGCGTTTGTGCTCCCCAGCCAGGCCGAGGGGCAACCCAACGCCCTCCTGGAAGCAATGGCATGTGGCCTCGCTTGCGTTGCCCGCACGCTGCCAGGGGTTACCGACGAATTGCTCCTCCCTGGCAGGCGGGGATACTTGGTGGACGATGGTGGAGCGGCTGGCTTTGCCCGAGCCCTGGTAGAACTGGCCGAGGCGAAAGAGCTCCGCGCGGCCCTTGGCGCACAAGCACGGGCGTACGTGGAGCGTCGCCATGACATCCGCCACGTCGCAGAGGCCTATCGCATGCTCTACCGCATACTTGTGGAATCATGACAGTGACAGTTTCGGACATAGCGGGTCGATTGATCGGCCAAGAGCCGTGGCGCTTATTGCGGCGCACCACGGTTGTTTTTCTGGTGGCGCTGCTGGTGAGGATCGCCTACGTGCTGGTGTGCGACGGCTCGTACGCCCTGGACGTCGGCGACCAAGCCGCCTATGACCGCATAGCGCGCGAATGGGTGGCAGGCGGGCAGTTCATGCCCGGCAGTTCCTATCGACCGCCGGCCTATCCGGCGTTCGTGGCGGCCATCTACTGGGCCTTTGGACCGCACCGGGTGGCGGTGGAGCTCGCGCAGGCACTGATCGGAGCCCTGACCGCAGCCTTGGTCATGATGCTGGCGCGGCACCTCTTTTCGCCGCAAGCAGCCGTTGTGGCCGGATGGACGGTGGCACTGCTGCCGGTGCTGGTCCATTTCAGCGCGCAGCTCATGGCCGAGACCGTTTTCACTGCCTTGCTGGTGGCCGTGCTGGTGATCGTCGCGCGGAAGAACACCAGCGGCGCCGATCGGGCGGTAGCCTGGGCAGGGTTGCTGCTCGGCGTGGCGGCATTGATGCGGCCCCATGTGTTACTCTTGCCCGTGGCCTTGGCCTTCTGGTGGCGATGGGGCTGCCGGTTGCCAACCGTGGCTTCTATCAAGAAGACGGTGCTCTGTCTTGCGGTTGCCATGGTCGCCATTTTGCCCTGGTCGATCCGTAACCTCCACGTGCAGGGGAGCTTTGTGCCTGTGTCCACAAACGGCGGGGTGAATCTTTGGATAGGCAATAACGAGCGTGCCACAGGAGATTGGCTCAAGCCGGGCGATTATTGGTCCCCTTCGGGAAGCAGCGAAGTGGAGGTGGACAGGCAATACTACCGGGCGGCTGTGCAGTTCATGCTGGCCCATCCGGGGCGCACCGTGTGCCTGGCGGCGCGAAAGTTGGTCATCTTCTGGTCGCCCTATCCCCATGCCAGTGACCGAGCTCCCTCCGCGCTTCTCATGCCGCTGGTGCTCGTGGGTGTGGCAACCACCCTGCGGCGTCGGCGGACGTGGATTCTGCTGGCCACAATTGTCTACTTCACCTTGGTCAGCTGTGTGTTTTTCGCCAACCAACGCTTCCACGTGCCGCTGCTGCCGGTGCTGGCGGTCTACGCCGGGGCCGGAGGGGAAATCGTGTGGGCGTGGTTGGCAAGGAAGCGGGCAGGTCGAGGGTAAGGTCATGAGCAACAAGCCTGACAAGGTCCTGTTCGTGAGCCTCTTCCCCCCGCGTGTGGGTGGCCTGCCGCTGCAGAGCGCCACGCTTGCCCGACGCCTGGAGCAAGAGGGGGTGCCCGTCGTGCGGGTGAACGCCCACTATGCGGCACCGAGCAGGGGTGTTTGCGGCAAGGTGTGGAAGGGCCTGCGGCAAGTGCTGGCTCTGATTGCCGCGTGCAGGTCCCGCGTGCGAGAAGTTGACCGGGTCCTGGTGGCCGGGTGCTCGTGGTGGGGCTTCATGCCGGTGGCGGTGGCGATCCTGGTCGCCCAGCGGCATAGAAAGCCGGTGAGCGTGCTCTACCACGGGGGGGCCGCGCCCCAGTTCCTCCGCCTGCATCACTGGTGGGTGCAGCCGCTGTTACGACGCGCCGATATGGTGGCCGTGACTTCCCGATGGCTGCAGGGAGTCTTTCGAAACTATGGCATCGAGACTGTCGTGGTGCCTCCAATCATTGAGTGCGTGCCTGTGCGTGCGAGCCGTGCCAATGGCCGCGGGCCGACGCTGCTCAGCAATCGCTACCTGGAGCCACTCTACGACGTGTCCACCATCCTGGAGGCTTTCTCGGTAGTGCAGGCAGCCTCCCCCAGGGCGAAGCTCGTCGTCGCCGGTTTTGGGAGCCAGCAGGACGCGCTGCAGCACTTTGCCACACGCCGAGGCTTGAACGTGACCTTTGTCGGCCATGTGACGAACGAAGCCATGGCCCAGCTCTTGGCTGAGGCGGACCTGTACATTAGCGCGGCGCGGGTGGACAATCTGCCCACCTCGGTGCTCGAGGCCATGCATGCCGGCGCCATGGTAATCGCCACTCCGGTGGGAGAACTGCCGCACCTCATGGTGCACGGCAGGCATGGGCTTTTTTTCGAGCCAGGGAGCCCAGAATCCCTGGCCAAAACGGTACTCTATGCCTTGGCCAACGAAGACCTGTGTCGGCGCTGTCGCCGACAGGCGCGCCAGTTGGCCACCTCGCTCACCTGGGACCGCGTGCGACCCTACTACCTGAACCTGCTTGGCGAACGCCGCAGTGCCCCAGGGCAGACGGGAATTGATGGTGTGGAGGTGCTTCAGTGACGAGGTGAGATGGGAGTGAGGCAGATGTTTGACGTGGTGACCATTGTCAAAGGCGGCATCTACGTGCTGACCAAGCGCTATTCGGGCCGGTTTGGCCAATACTGGCGACAAATCATGGAGAGCCAGTGGTACGACGAAGAACGCCTGCGGCAGCTGCAAGACCAGGCTCTTCGGCAACTGGTGGCCTATTGCGACGCGCACGTGCCGTACTACGCCGAGCTGTTCCGCGAGATAGGACTGTGCCCGGAAGATGTGCGCACGGTGGATGACCTGCGCATGATCCCTCTTTTGGAAAAGGACACCCTTCGTGCCCAGGGCGAGCTGTTTGTGTCGCGCACCAAGAAGCGCTGGCTGCTGCGCAAGGCGCACACCAGCGGCACCACCGGCAAGCCCTTGACCGTGTATCGTGACCTGGACAATGTGGTCTACGAGTACGCCACCTTGCAGAGGCAATGGCTGTGGGGGGGACTGCGGCACAACGACCGGTTGGCCACGCTGAAAGGCGAAAAGAGGGTGCCAGCAGACCGCAACAAGCCACCCTTCTGGCGCTCCAGTCCCTCGGAAAGGAAGTTAGTGATGTCCTCCTACCACTTGTCCAGGCGCAACGCAGAGGCCTACATCGCCGCGCTGCGCAGGTTCAAGCCGGTGGGCCTGGAAGGGTACCCGTCATCGGTCTATGCCCTCGCCCGCTTCATGGCGGAACAAGGGCTCACCATTCCGCTCAAGGCAGTGTTCACCACTTCGGAGACGCTCGAACCTCGTCAGCGAGAGCTCATCGAAGAAGTGTTTGGCTGCAAAGTGTTCGACTACTACGGGCAAGCAGAGCGAGTGGTGGCCATCCATACCTGTGAGCACGGCAGCTACCACGTGCTGCCCGAATACGGCATCGCTGAGTTTCTGCCGGTCCCGGGGGTGGATCAGCGCGACGTTTACGAGCTCGTGGGCACTGGCCTGCACAACCTTGCCATGCCGCTGCTCAGGTACCGCATAGGGGACACGGTGGAGCTTTCGCGGGAAAAGTGCCCCTGCGGGCGCGCCTACCCCACGGCTAAGGCCATCGTCGGTCGGCGCGACAACTACCTGGTGACGCCCAGCGGAGCCCTCATCGGCCGCCTGGACCATGTGTTCAAGGGGGCGCGGCACATCGTAGAAGCGCAAATGGTTCAGGAGGTGGTCGATAGGGTGGAGGTTCGCATCGTGCCCGACAGCAGGTTCGACAGCAGCGACGCAGAATTCGTCCGCCGCAAGCTGCAGGAGCGTGTGGGTTCGCGCATGCAGGTGACCATCAAGGTCGTTGACCGCATCCCCCGCAGCAAGACGGGCAAGTTCCGCGCGGTCGTGTCAAAGGTGCGCAGTTGAGTGCGCTTGCAAGCGACGAGGACGTGAGGAGGTGTGGCTATGCGCATCAGCGTGTTCGGCTTGGGCTATGTGGGGTGTGTCTCCGCCGGGTGCCTTGCTGAAGATGGACACACGGTCATCGGCGTCGACAAGAATCAATTGAAGGTTGACCTGGTTAATGCCGGGCGCTCTCCGATCATCGAGAAGGACATCGAGGCCATCATCGCCAAGGCCGTGGCCGCAGGAAAACTGCGGGCTACTCAGGACGCTACGGAGGCGGTCGCGAACTCGGATGTCTCCTTTGTGTGTGTGGGCACGCCCAGCAACGGCAACGGCAGTCTCGACTTCAAGCACATTGGCCGCGTCTGCACCGAAATTGGGGGAGCCCTTCGCCACAAGGAGGGTTACCACGTGGTCGCCATCCGGAGCACCATCTTGCCCGGCATTGCGCGTCGCGTGGCATTGCCAGCACTGGTCGCCGCCTCAGGCAAGGAGCCGGGCAGAGATGTCGGCTTCTGCGTCAACCCGGAGTTTTTGCGCGAAGGGACCGCGGTGGACGACTTCCGCCATCCGCCCAAGACGGTGATTGGCGAGTATGACGAGCGCAGCGGCGAGCCGCTCGTGGCCCTCTACCAGCACCTGCCAGCGCCCCTCTTCCGCGTGGACATCGATACGGCATCGATGGTCAAGTATGCGGACAACGCCTTCCATGCGGTCAAGATTGCCTTTGCCAACGAGATCGGACGCCTGTGCAAGCGGCTCGGCCTGGACAGCCGCCAGGTGATGGCGATCTTTGTCCAGGACACAAAGCTGAACATCTCGCCTTACTATCTTCGTCCAGGTTTTGCCTTTGGCGGCTCTTGCTTGCCCAAAGACCTGCGCGCCATCACCTATCGCGCCAAGGAGTTGGACGTGGAGGTGCCTCTGCTGGGGGCGGCCATGGAGAGCAACCGGCGGCACATCGAGCACGCCATCGACGAGATCCGCCGCACTGGCAAACGGCGCATCGGCTTTCTGGGCATGAGCTTCAAGGCCGGCACCGACGACCTGCGCGAGAGCCCCCTGGTGACCACCATCGAGTACCTGATTGGCAAAGGGTACGACGTGGCGATTTTTGACCGAAACGTCTCCTTGGCAACCTTGGTGGGCTCCAACAAGGAGTACATCGAGCGCGAGATTCCGCACATCGCCCGCCTGTTGCGGTCGAGCCCAGAGGAGGTAGTGGCCGAGTCGGAGGTCATCGTGGTCGGCAACGAATCCGAAGAGCATCGGCGCGCCCTGCGTTCTGCAGACGCGTCCCATACGGTAATCGACCTGGCTGGTCTGGTGGTGAACGGTGAACTCAAGGACTGCAGCTATGAAGGGATCTGCTGGTAGGTGCGTGCTGATCATCGTGCAGAACCTGCCCGTGCCCTTTGATCGCCGGGTATGGCTGGAAGCGACTACGCTCACCAAGCACGGGTACAAGGTCAGCGTGATTTCCCCTCGCGACCGAGGAGAGGCGACCTACACCGTGCTGCAGGGGGTGGCCTTGTATCGCTATTGGGTTCCCGGCAATGCCCGGGGCGTGCTGGGCTATGCGTTTGAATTCGTCTATTGCTGGTTGGCCACGGCGCTCCTCTCGCTAGTAGTGGCGGTGCGCGAAGGGTTCGATATCATCCAGGCCTGCAACCCGCCAGACACCTATTTCGCGCTAGCGGCATTGTACAAGCTGGCGGGGAAGAAGTTCGTCTTTGACCACCACGACCTCTCGCCGGAGATGTACCTGGCCAAGTTTCCGGACAGCAGGGGCGCCTTCTATCGTGCCCTGCTGTTCCTGGAAAGAATGACCTTCAGAACGGCCGATCTTGTGCTGGCCACGAACGAATCGCACAAAGAGATTGCCCTGCTGCGCGGCGGCGTTCCTCAGGAGCGCATCCACATCGTGCGCAGTGGCCCCGATTTCGCGCGGCTGCGGCAGTTGCCTGCAGAGCCGGCGCTCAAGGAGGGGAGAAAATATCTGGTCGCCTATTTGGGCGAGATGTGCCCCCAAGACGGGGTCGACTACCTGTTGCGCGCGGTCAAGGTGCTACGGGATGAGCTGGGGATGGCTGACGTCCTCGTGGTGCTCATCGGCGGCGGGCCGGCGCTGCCTGCGCTCCGCGCCTACGCCGACTCCTTGGGTCTGGACGGCACAGTGAAATTCACCGGAAGGGTGTCGGATCACGACTTGTGCCGCTACCTTTCCACCGCCGATCTTTGCGTGGATCCAGACCCAAAGAGCGAGTGGGCAGACCGATCGACCATGAACAAGATTCTCGAATACATGGCATTGGGAAAGCCCATAGTGGCTTTCGATTTAAAGGAGCACCGCCGTTCTGCCGGCCAGGCAGCCGTGTACGCTCGCCCCAACGAGGAGAGCGACCTTGCGCTGCAGATCAAACGCGTCCTGTTGGACGAGCCCCTGCGTGCGCGCATGGGAAGGATCGGCCGGCAACGAGTGATGGAACAGCTCTCCTGGGAGCATACCAGCGTCAGCCTGGTGAGAGCATACGAGTGGCTTTCTCTCAGGCGCGCCGCGAAGACCGCGCACCTGGCGATTGGCCATCTCGCCAAGCTGGGTGCCGAAGGTACGGGTGCGTGAGCGAGTTGGAGTGAGGTGAGGAAGATGACGTATGCAATGGCAAGAGGGACCCTCGCAGCGGCTATGATGGGGCTTCTCTTGGTGGCGTGCACCAAGGACCCTGTTTCGCCCCAAGCCCCGGTGTGGACCCCTTGCAACTTGGGGCTCGGCAGTCTCTACGTTCAGTGCCTGGCCGTCGACCCGCATGACGACAACACCCTCTATGCGGGTACCTTTGGGGGGCTCTTCCGCAGCACCAACGGCGGACGACGCTGGGAACCCTGCGGCCAGGGGATCACCAGCAGCGACATCTCGGCGGTGGCCGTCTCGCCCCACCGCCCGGGTGTGATGCTGTGCGGCACCTGGGGCAAAGGGGTGTTCCTGAGCGAGGACGGCGGCCAGACCTGGTCTGCCAGGAGCAACGGCATCCGCAATCCGCGCATCAACGCCGTGGCGTTTGACCTGCATGACACCTCGCGCATCTACGCAGCCACGACCGATGCGATGTTCCTCAGCGACGACGGTGGATGTACCTGGTCGCCATGTTTCCCCTATGGCAATGTGCGGAGTGTCGCCGTGCACCCCCAGATAGCCCAGGTGCTCTACGTCGGTGTGGAATACCACGGCGTGCTGAGGTCTGATGATGGCGGAATCACCTGGCAGGCGAAGAACAGCGGGCTGCACAGAACCGAGGGTTCCTACGATGCCCCCTGGCACATTGTCTTCGACCCGGCGGATCCAGCGGTGATATACGCTCCCACCGGCGTTGTGGATCTGCACAAGAGCGAAGACGGGGGCGAAACCTGGAAGCTGATGAGCGAAGGCCTCGACTGGCGTCGTGTGCGGCAGGTGGCCATTGACAGGGGCAATCGCCTGCGGCTGTATGCGGCCACCGACCGCGGCGCCACGCAGAGCAACGACGGCGGGCAAACGTGGACGACGATGAGTGACGGATTGACCCACAGCAACGTGCGTGCAATGGTGGCAACTGCGCCTGCTATCTATGCGGGAACCTATGGCGGAGGTGTGTTCCGGTATGCCACGAACCGTTAGACAACTGCTGGCAGACCGCGTTTTTGTCGTTATCTCCTTGCTGGCCCTGGCGGCTCGCCTGCTCTTCGTGGCGAGTCTGGAGAACAGGCTCTACTGGCCGATAGACGAGAATGCCTACGACCATCTGGCCCGCTCATTGGTGGCCGGCAACGGTTACGTGGACGAGCAGGGACGCGCCACTGCATATCGGCCAGTTGGCTATCCGGCCTTCTTGGCACTCATCTACCTACTCTTTGGCCGGAGTTTGGCGGCAGTGCGCATAGTGCAATCAGTTTTGACCACCGCGTTGGTGGGCGTGGTCTACCTGCTCGCGTTGCGCTTGTTTGATCGGCGAGTGGCGCGCATCGCAGCCGGCATCTGTGCGCTGTATCCTTACTTCGTTTATGTGGCAGGGGTGTTGTACTCGGAGGCCCTTTGCGTGTTCCTTTTGGCCTATGCCGTGTACCGTTTCATTCGCGCCTGCGATGAGCCAAGAACCCTGCGCTTCGTGGGCCTTGGTACGTTGCTGGGGGCGCTGTTGCTGATCAGGCCGAATCTTCTGGCGGCGCTGCCCTTCTTTGTGGCGTGGTATTGCTGGGTGCCGGGCGTTCGCCGACGCATGCTGGCCTGGATGGCCGCGCTCTCTCTGCTGGTCGCAATTGCCACTATTGCACCATGGGTCGCCAGAAACTACGTGCGCCTGGGCGCATTCACTCTGACTACCAACGGGGGGCGCAACTTCTGGCTTGGCAATAACCCGGCGGCGACGGCAGATACAGGGAACGAAGTGGCCTTGCCCCCTGACTTGGCCCAAAGGTTAGACCAGGCCAGTTCCGAGGTGGAGCGGGACCGCATCTACTACGCCACCGGCTTGGCTTTCATTCGCCAGCAGCCCGTTCGCTTTCTCCGTTTGGCCGCCAGCAAGGCGGTGGCGTTTTGGCGCCTCTACCCGGTGCCCTCAACCGGCTTCAAGCAGAACGAAAGGCTGTCCAAAGTGGCGAGCATCGTGACCTTCGGTCCGCTGCTCGGCTTGGCCATACTGGGGTTGATCGCCTCGTGGCGAAGGAGTCCCCGAGAGAACCTTGCGTTCCTTTGCCTTTTCATCGGCTTTGATGTGGCGCACGCGCTGTACATTGCCATCGTGCGGCTGCGGCTGCCGCTTGATGTGTTCCTCATGCCCTTTGCCGGCTTCGGGGTCGTCTGGCTTGTGCAACGGTGGCGGGCAGCAGGCGGCACGAAGCCTGGAGCCGAACAGGTCAAATCTGCGGAGGTGAAATGGGAGGCTACAGCTTACCGGCGGTAGCCGGCACACAGCCGCGCGCGCGGTCGTGGCGCAGGGAAACCATTGGCGCATTGCTGGTGGCAATCAGGCCCAGGCAGTGGACAAAGAACCTGTTGCTCTTTGCCGGCGTCATGTTCTCGTTGAACCTTGGCTCCGCCCCGTTGGTGATGAGGGCCTGTCTGGCATTTGCGGTATTCTGCCTTCTTTCGAGTTCTGTGTATCTGGTCAACGACGTAATCGATGCCGAACAGGACCGGCAGCACCCTCTCAAGCGCATGCGCCCGGTAGCCAGTGGCGTGCTCAGGCCTGTCTTCGCCCTCAGCGTCGCCGGCATGTTGGCAGTTGTCGGCATCTTCGGCGCCGTCTGCCTGAATGCACAATTCGCCGCACTTGCCGTGGGCTACTACGTCCTGATGGTCATCTACTCCATGTGGCTGAAGCGAGTGGCGCCTCTTGACACGCTAATCATCGCCATCGGGTTTGTGCTGCGCGCGGTGGCTGGAGCCGTGGTGGTCGACGTGGCGATCTCGCAGTGGCTGGTGGTGTGCACCACCTTCTTGGCCCTCTTTGTCGCCCTTTGCAAACGTCGCCACGAGCTGACCGCCCTGGGCAGCGTTGCCACCGCGCATCGTCGGGCTCTGATTGCCTACAGCCCGGTGCTTCTTGACCAATTTATCATCTTGGCGGCAACCTCGGCGGTGATGAGCTACACGCTGTACACGCTGTCGCCGCACACTTTGGCTGAGTTTGGGACGCCCAACTTGGTCTACACTGTCCCACTGGTGGTCTTTGGCATTTTTCGCTACCTGTACCTGGTGCATCACGAAAATGGGGGCGGCAATCCGGAGGTGCTCCTCTTTGCGGATGTGCCCTTGCTGGCGGCTATCATCCTTTGGGCATTGATGGCCGCAACGATAATCTACTGGGTCTGAATTTGGCGTGGGGGCAGAGGCGTGGCTCCAACGGTACCTTGCCAGGCGCAAGATGGAAGGCGCTGAAGGAACATTGACGCTGATGGCTGCGGAGCGGAAGGGAGACTGAGCGTGATGAGGCGGTGCAAGAAGATGGCTATGACAATAGCGCTGGGGAGCGTAGCAGTGCTCCCCGCGTATCCAGGAGTGGAGCTGGTCAATGCAACTTCGACTGGCGTGACGATAGAGCTGCGGGTTGATTCGTTGCGCATTGTGCCGGTTGAGGGGCAAGCGGAAGTCGTCTCGCTGGTCATCGATGGCTACGGCAGCACTGGCGAACCAGGCAGGCCTGTGCTGCCCACGACCGCCGCAGTGGTCGGCGTCCCCGAGGAGGGCGAGGTCGCCCTGCAAGTGCAAGGCGTGGACTTTGTGGAGCAGACTGTCCCCGACATCCAGAAGGCGCCGGATGAGTCGCAGGAGGCGAGCGTTGGCGTCGGCGGGGCAAGCGAGTGGTATCCGGCCGACTTTGTCACCTTGGGCCAAGTGGGCTTTGTGCGCGAACAGCGCATAGCTCAGGTGGTATTCTACCCGGTGCGCGTTAACCAGGCAACCCACCGTGCCCAGGTGGCGCGCTCAATCCGCGTGGCGGTTCTCTTTGGTCAGCCGGGGGTGGTAACCGTGACCACACAGCAGGTTTCTCCCCAGCAGTCGGTCTTTGAGGACTTTTTCCGGACCACGTTGGCTAACTATGCGCAGGCCAGACAGTGGCGCAAAGGGCAAGAGACGCCGCTGGCGCTCGCCAAGAGTTCCACGGCGTCACGCGCCGGGCAGGTGTTCAAAATCATTGTGGAAAAAGACGGCTTCTACCAGGTCACCGGTCGTGACTTACAGGGCGCAGGCGCCGTCCTCAATGGGGTTGACCCACGCCTGATCAGCCTCACCAATAAGGGACAGCCTGTGCCCGTGTGGGTGACCGGCACCCGTGATGGCACCTTCGACCCGCAGGACGCCATCCGCTTTCGCGGTGACTTCAACCGTGGCGACTACAGCTACCATTCCCCTTACACGCCGGCCAACGTCTACTGGCTGACCATTGGCGAGGTACCCGGCGCACAAGTGGTGGAAGTGGACGGCGGCTTGTATGACCCGGATCCCTTGCGGCCGGCGAGCACGAGGTTGACCAGACACTTCGAGGAAGACCTCATTTTCGAGCGTCTGCTCTTGGTTTCTGATGAAACTGCCGACCACTGGTTCTGGATGCAACTGCAACCCGGCAGCCTGCGGGTCATTCCGTTGCGCCTGGACAAGCCCGCCACGGATGGCCGGCCGGCGCGGGTGAAGGTGCGGCTGAGGGGGCTCACCTACCCCTCGTATGCCAACCCTGACCACCACGTGGTGGTGAAGCTGAACGGCTGGGTCATCGGCGACGTGATGTGGGACGGGCAAGCAGCATACACCGTGGACAATGCCTCTGTGCCTGCTTCTGCCCTCAGCGACGGAGAGAATGCGCTCAGCATCGAGTTGCCTGGCGACACGGGAGCAGGCGATATTGACCTGGTCTTGCTGGACTGGATCGAAGTGGAATATGACGCGCGTCTTGAAGCTGTGGGCAACAGATTCCAACTACAGCGGGCTCAAGGCAGCCGGAGACAGGTGGTGGAGTACCGCATCGGCGGCCTCACGCGCAACGATGCGCTCATCATCGATGCCGTGGGCAGGAGGTTCACCAACCTTGCCTGGGAAAGGGAGGGGAACCTCTATCGCGTGACATTTCAGGACAGAGCGCCGCTGAGCACCACATACTACCTGCTGCCGGCTGACGGCTGGCAAACTCCGGCGGCCATCGTCAAGGATTCCCCGTCGCAGCTGCGCGATCCCGGCAACAGCGCCGACTATGTGATTATCACCCACGCCGACTTCATGGCTGAGGTGGAGCGCCTGGCCGAGCATCGCCGCGCCAGGGGCCTCCGCACGATGGTGGTGGACGTGGCCGACGTCTACGATGAGTTTGGCGACGGCAGCATGGACCCCAGGGCGATAAAGCGGTTTCTGCAATACGCCTACGAGCACTGGGCCCCGCCGCGGCTGAGTTACGTCCTGCTGGTCGGCGATTGCACCTACGGTTTTGACAAGGAAGTGGCGCGTGGCTGGAAGGCGAAGACCTACGTGCCGACCATGCTGGAGTACACGACCACCTGGGGCATCCTGTCCAGCGACAACTACTTTGCCTGCGTGAGTGGCACAGATGTGCTGCCGGACCTGTACATCGGGCGTCTGCCCGTGGCGAGCGCGCAGGAAGCCGGCGCCGTAGTGGCCAAAATCATCCAGTATGAACGCTACCCGCTCATTGGCCAGTGGCGGCGGCAGCTCGGCCTCATCACCGGCACTGGTACCGCTACCCGCAACGAGTTCGAGATGAACGCCGACTACCTGCAGCGCACCTGCACGCCGCCGGAGATCCGCGTGCGTCGCTTGTCCACCGATACCCGCTCGCCGCACATGGGCAGCACCGAGGACCTGGTGCGCTTGTTCGAGGAGGGCACCGTGATCATGAACTTCATCGGCCACGGCGGCGGCGGAGTCTTTTCCGATGAGGAACTCTTCCAAATCGATGACGTGAACCTGCTCAACAACACCATGAAGTTCCCGGTACTCTTCAGCTTGACCTGTTTCATCGGCTACTTCGACAGTCCCACCAAGGCCTCGCTGGGTGAGGAGCTACTTCGTGTCCCCGGAAGGGGAATCGTGGCCCACTTTGGCTCGGCAGGGCGGGCACGCTTGTATGGCGACCAGCTCTTGAACATTGGCCTGTTCAAGTCGCTCTTTGCCATTGGCAGGCGGCGCGTCGGACAGGTGACGACCGAAGGCAAGCTGAGCATGCTGGCCGGGGGCTTTCGCTATCCGGACGAGGCGAAAAGCTTCAACCTCATGGGCGATCCGGCGCTGGAAATTGCCCTGCCGCGGACAAGCGTGGAGCTCTCCTTGACCAAGGCCAGTCTAAGTGTCGGTGAGGTGCTCTCCGTGAGTGGCACCGTTGCAGGCGGCGGCACCGGGATGGTCTTGCTGGAGGTCGTCAACGATGCCGACTCGGTGGTGGCCGACACGATAGTCCCGGTCAGCAGCGGGCGTTTCCAAGCCGATTTAGCGCAGGTGACGACGCAGTTTGCGCAGCATTGGCAGGGGAGCAAGGGAGTTGGCGTGGTGCGCGCCTATTTCTGGGACGAGCAGAGCGACGGCATCGGCGCGGTGCGATTCAGGCTCAATGAGCCCCACTTTGTCCAAGTCTATACCGAGCCTGCGCGCCCCGCCCACATGGATTCGGTGTACATTTCGGCCCAGGTGGTGGTTTCTCCTACCTTGGCCCCTGGTGGCATAACTGGGGTCTCCTGCGAATGGTCGCGCAACAGCGCTACATGGACGCGTCTGGTCATGGAATCCCGGGGGGAAGGGTTGTACAGAACCGTTGCCCCGCTGCAGGTGGAAGGGGGGGCACGCGTCTACTACCGCATCGTTGCTGAGTACAGTGCAGGGGAACTCCGTAGCTTAGTCAGCGAGGTCTTTAGCTATGACGTGATAAAGTCCGCCGACGTAGCGGTGACTGCCGAGGGCATGACGGTTTCAGGGACGAGCGCCTTGGAGGTGCGCGCCAAAATAGCCAATACCGGGGACGTAGACAGCGGCCCATTTGCCCTCCACCTTTTCGATGTCACCTCTGGGCAAAAGGTGCTCATTGCCCCAGAGCAACGCCTGACCAACCTGGCCCCCGGGCGGGATACCATCGTGACATTTGTCTGCGCCAACCCGGTGGAAGGGCTGCGCACCTTCCGCGTGGTCGCCGATTCTGCCAAAGCGGTCAAGGAACAGAACCGCGGCAACAACAGCGCCCAGCGCACCCGCTGGATCGTGCTGAGGACGACAGGGACCGGTGCCCAGCCGATTGAAGCGGAGGGCAACTTTTCGCTAACCATCCCGCCGCAGGCCATGTCACGCCACACGGCCATCGCAGTGAGTGGCATGCCGCTGCAGCACTTTGCAGGTGCAGGCAAGGCGATAGACCTGGTGCCTGTGAGATTGAAGGATGGCAAGTCCAACTACCTCTACGCCCTGGCCAGCGACGACAGCACCCTCAGCTTTTCTTCCCCGTACACTGTGGCGACGTACTTCGACCCCACCGACACGTTGGCCGCCCACGCAGCATCGCTGGGTCGACTCAAACTCTACGCGTGGGATAAGGCTGTGGGACAGTGGGTGTCCTTGAATAGCCAAATTGACCTGCCGCGCGCCAAGGTGACCGCCAGTGCCGCAACTCTTTTCTCTGTCTACGGCCTCTTTGTGAATGTGGACAGCCAAGCGCCCACGATTCGCCTCACGTTCCAGGGCCAGACGTTTGCCCAGGGCGACTTTGTGCCTGCCAAGCCGAACATCGTCGCTATCGTCGAGGATCAGAGCCCGGTGGACAATGACCTTCGCCCGGTGCGGGTGGTACTGGACGGACGCGAGCTTGCCCCCGCCGAGTTCTCGTGCACTTCGACACCTGACTCGCCCAACATGCTGGTGGTAGGCCTCAGCCCTAACCTCCACCCAGGCCAGCACGAGTTGCAGGTGACCGCCTACGACGTGCACGGCAACAAGGGCGTGGCAGAAGCCACCTTCACGGTGAGCGAGAACTTTGCCCTGCGCAACATCGCCAATCACCCGAACCCCTTTTCCCAGCAGACGGTCATCGCCTTTACGCTGACCGCCGAGGCGGAGGAGGTGCAACTGCGCGTCTACAGCACCTCAGGCCGCCTGGTGCGAGACCTGACGCGCGAGGTCGAGTCGGTGATCGGCTACACCGAGGTCGTGTGGGACGGCACAGATGAAGAGGGCGAGCAGGTAGCAAACGGCGTCTATTACCTGAAGCTGGTGGCCAAGCGAGGCCGGGACAAGATCGAGACGATCGAGAAAGTCGCCAGGTTGCGATAGTTGCTTCTTGCAGTGAATGGGAGAGATGACTATGCGGGCAAAGACGTGGGGGGGGACAATGCTCTTGGTTGCATGGATGGTTTTGATGCCGCAACTCTTGCGTGCCGGCACCTATGCGGCCGAGTTCCTGCGCATCGGGGTCGGCGCACGGGCTGCGGCAATGGGGAGCGCATTTGCGGCATTGGCCAACGACGGGACGGCCTTCTACTGGAATCCGGCAGGCTTAGCGTACCTGCGCCACGCCGAGCTAACCTTCGAGCACACCCCTATGTTCGGCGGTATTGCGCAATACAACGTTGCCAGCATCGCCCTGCGCGTGATGCCGGGGATGGCAGTGGGGTTGAGCTGGATCCGGCTAGGCGTGGAAGACATTCCCCGCTACGGAGAGCTCGCCGAGACCCGCTGGGACCGGTTCACCAATCCTGCGTTGCGTTCCACCGGACAACCAGAAGGCTATTTCAGTGATAGCGAGAACGCCATTATGCTCTCCTTTGCCCGCAAGATGGACTTTGAGGTGAGCCTTGGCCTGGGCCTGTCGCGGGTGTGGATTCCCACGGAGCTCTGCCTGGGAGCTACCTACAAGTACCTCGAACAGCACCTTGATTCCTTCTCTGGCCATGGTCAAGGCCTGGACGCTGGACTCTTGCTGCGTTTGACCACCGAGGCGGAGTCTGCTGGCCAGCCGGTGCGCAGTCTGGGTCTGGGCGTCAGTGTGCGCGACCTCTCGCGCACCTCGCTCAAATGGAACAGTCCGGCAAGAGTCATCGACCGCACCGTGCCGGTGGTGCGCTGCGGGGTGGCGTTGACGCAAAATCTGCCCTTCCTCAGGTCGCAGGCAGGCCTGGCTCTTGACAAGGAGTACTTTGGGGCAGAGGGGGTCTACCTGGGCGGCGAGCTTGTCGTAGGGAGGGTAGTGGCGCTGCGCCTTGGCTCGCACGACGGCGACCTGGCGGTGGGAGCGGGCTTGCGGCTGGGTGGCGTGCGCATGGACTATGCCTTTGTGAGCTACCAACTGCGCGGCACGCACCGGGTATCTGCAGCGATGCACCTATAGTGTCTGTGGCATCAGACGGGAGGCATCTCAGGCGGCTGCGCGGCGGGTGTGGATCACGTAGGAAGGGGCCTCAGAGCTCCTAAGGGGGAAGAGGCCGTTGCAGCTGCCTGAGGTGACTGCGGCCGGTGCCCAACACAGGGCGCCGGCCTTCTTCGTGATGGAGTGAGGTGTTGCTCGTTCAAAGCAGTCCGGAACCTCTCCATCCTCGAGGAGCAATCAGGGCATCCGGTAACCTTGTCGTTCCAGGTTTTGAGAGCAACCGGTACCCTGGTTGGGCCCTGCCCTGGTTTCTCAAAGAACGCCGGCGGGCGGCCGATTCTGCCCTCCCCGGGAGTTGGTTGCGCCGTCCCCCGGTTACAAGGAAACAGCAACATATTCAGCAAAAGAACGAGACTTTGGAATAGGGAGGTTCCCTTCAAGCAGACCGTGAATATGCATCTCGATTGCCTTGTGCATATTGCGCGTGACTTGTTCGCGGGTCTTGCCTGTCGCCACACAACCGGGTAGGTCTGGCGAGTAGGCTGAGTAGTTCCCATCCGCTTTTTCGACAACAATCAGAAAACGGTACATCTCTAGCTCTCCTCCTTCCTTGGCTTTGCTAACTGTGCCTGTTTGAGGACGCTGTTGAGTGTACCCGGCGCCAAATCATCGTTGGGGTGTCCGGCTATTGTGACTCAACCAGGTTTGGTAGGATGTTTGTACTGCCGGCGACTGCCTCTCGTGACCACCAGATACCAGCCGTCCTCTTCGATCATCTTGATAACGTCACGAACCTTCATCGCTGCCTATTCTCACCGCTGATGGCCAGTACCCACTGATAGTGTACTACAATTATAGCACCAATCGCCAAGTGGCCCAGAATTTCAATCCGGTCTAACCGTTGGACGAGGCGGCCCAACGGCACGGGCTTCACTTGCGCCGCGAAGGGCAGCGGAGCGGCGTTACGTGAAGCGCTTGTTAGGCGCAACGTGCGTGGAACAAGAGAGGCATGCCTTACAATAGTTCCAGCAACTCGTCAGACGTCATCTCACAATCACCAATGGTCTCTCCACGATGAACGGGAACAACTGTACACCGTCCCTCAGGGTGACGCAAAAAGTGATGGCTTCCCTTGATACGGATCACTTCAAAACCAGCCTTGCGTAACGCTGCGATTAGTTCTTGTCCTTTGAGCTGCGGCAGTTTTGTCATACTTCGACCCAGATACGCTGAACCCCTATGAACTCTTGAGGCGGGATTTCTGAGCCTTCGACTTCGAGGCATAACTCAATTGCTTCTCTAATCCGCTTCATCAGGGTATCCAGCGATTTAGCTTGAGTGTGACAGCCACGCAATTCAGAGACACTGGCCACATACCACCCTTCCGCGTCGCGCTCGATAATAACGTTGAACACTCTCGCCATTTACTCTTCACTCCTCCCTGTGATTTTGCCTATCGCTCCAAAGATTGCGCCCGACAACGCTTGGGCTCCTCTCCGGAATTTGTGCAGGCTGTGCCTGAGGCAAATGGTTGAACGGCATGAGACATATCCGTAACTCTTCGTGCGTTGTGCAGCACCTAGAGCTACGAAGAGGTCTCTCATGCCGATTGCAAAGGTAGTAAAGGTGACTTTGGGAATCAAGGATCATTTTGTCGCAAGCTGGAGAGGTCAGGCAACACCTGCCCTCACCCCCTCCCAGTTCCTCCAGGAAAAACTCCCGCAGGCACCCTCATCCCTGCCCTTCCTCCCGCCCGTCATCCTCGACAGACTCCCCCTCTGCCCCGCCGAACTCCTCCACAACCCCCACCACAGCACTACTGAGAGGGTCTTGCCTGGCTATGCCACGCCGCTGGGACAATCAGCTTGACAATAAGGGCGGATATCAGTATATTTGCCACGAAGAACGAGCGTGTGGTTACCACCATCGATAAGGATGCGCGTGCCGGGCGGAATCGGACCTGTTGCTTCTTTCAATGCCTCTTGCTCCCAATCCGGCGGAGCCGCAGGCGAACCTCGCCCTTGGTATCCATTGGGCAGGGAAGAGCATAGGCAGCCCCAGCACACCGATGCCCTCCATCGGCGCCTGCGGTCCAACATCGGACCAACTCCTTGCTTAAGCTTCCTCGGGTGGCGAAAGTTGCCGGTGGTGTTGTGGGGAAATAGCAGTGCGCGCGGGATACGAAGAACAGAAAGTAGTGAGGGTTAGGCGGGAGACTGCTATGCGATGCAGGAGAACCGTGATGTGGGCTTTGGGGTTGGGCGCGTTGCTCTCGCTGCGCACTGGCCTATTGTTCGGCCAGGTAGTACCAATCATCGACCTGCACCATAACGACCACACCGGCATGCCCAAAGCGCCATATGCTGAGGGTACCCAGGTCACCGTGACCGGGATCGCCACCGTGGGATCGGGCACCTATGGTAGCAACCTTGAGATTTTCGTGCAGGACGCCACCGCCGGGGTGTGCGTGTTTGGCCTCAACGATCCTACGCGTGTCGAGCTCGGGGATAGCCTCACGGTCACAGGGGTGGTCAAGTCTTACTACGGTCTGACGGAGATCTACGGATTTCCAACGCAGCCGCTGCAATTCACCATCCACGGGTCAGGGTTCCGCGTACCGGACCCTCTGGTGTTGACCTGCTGGGATGTGGCCAACTCTTTCCTCGCCGACGGAAGTGAACCCAACGAGGGGAGGTTGGTGCGCATAAACCGCGTGACCTACACTCAGACCGGCCTCTACGGCGGCCCCATTTCCGATGGCACTGCCTCCTGCGACCTCTTCATCGACAGGGACACTGGCATCCCGCATCCCACCGGGATTTTTGACGTCGTGGGCATCCTCAAACAGTATGACCAGACTTCTCCTTTCACCTCCGGCTATGAGGTATCACCGCGCTATCGAACCGACATCATCATGAGCTCTGGGCCGCACCTTGTGCGCGACGCGACAGAGACGGAGATCGAGCCTTACAGTGTGATGATAACTTGGGAGACCGACACCCCTGCTTCCAGCTTGGTGCGATACGGCAGGACGGATGAGTATGAGCTGGGCAGCGTCGGCGACAGCAGCTTGGTGACACAACACGCAATCAGACTGACGGGGTTGGAACCGGCGACGTTCTATCATTGCCAAGTCCTTTCCACCAATGCCGCGGGGACCACCGCCGGAAGGGACCTGCTCTTCAGCACGGCTTCGCCCCCGGAATGTACGGGACAAATCATTGTCTACTTCACCAAGAGCGTCAATGCTGCTTACGCCAGCACCACGGTGGCCAACGGAGAGGTGGATGTGGCGCAGCGCCTGACGGAGCGCATTCAGGCTGCGCAGTACTCCATTGACTTTTGCTTCTACAATCTTACCCATGCCCTCGTAGCCCAGGCGTTGGTGGCGGCCAAGCAGCGTGGGGTGAGGGTGCGGGTAATCACCGAACGCGATAACCGCAGCACCCAAATTGCCGACCTGGTAGCCGCTGGCATCCCGGTCATTGACGATGCTTATGGCAACAACGACGGCTCCGGGTATATGCACAACAAGTTCGCCGTATTCGATTACTGGGACAAGAGCAGCGCTGCCGATGACTGGGTCTGGACTGGCTCCTACAATGCCAGCTACGCGGGAGTGAGCAGCAATGCCGAGAACGTCGTGCTCGTGCAGGATCAGGCGCTGGCCGCCTGCTACACCGCAGAGTTCAACGAAATGTGGGGTAGGGAGAGCAGCACCCCCAATTCTGCAAATGCCCGATTTGGCTCGCGCAAAAGGGAAAACACGCCCCATAGGTTCATGATTGGCGGCAGGGCCGTGGAGCAATACATGAGCCCTTCTGACCGTACGACCAGCAAGATAATCGCTGCCCTCAACACGGCAGAAGCTTCAATCTACTTCTGCATCTACTCCTTCACGCGGTCGGATGTGGCAGCGGCGATGCGGGAGAAGTGGTACGGAGTGCCGGGATTCAAGCTGAAAGGCGTGTTCGACAGTAGCGAGGCGCGTCATGCAGCCTCTCAGTTTGGCAACATGGCGGGGACTGGCCCCTACCCTTGGTCGCCAAAGGCCGATGTCTGGATTGACTTGGAGGCAGGCCTTTTGCATCACAAGTATGCCATTGTGGACGTTTACGCGACTGCAAGCGACCCGCTGGTCATCACGGGCTCGCATAACTGGAGCAGCAGTGCGGAGACGATCAACGATGAGAATACGCTCATCATCCACGACGCTGACATTGCCAACCAGTTTCTGCAGGAGTTTGCGCAGCGTTACCGCGCTGCTGGCGGACGCGATGACCTGCGCACCTTGGTCGAGCCTGCTTTCAGCAACCTCGCCGCTGCAGTCCCCACGAAGCTGGAGCTCTCGCTTTTCCACCCGAATCCCTTCACTCAGCGGGCGCGCGCCGCGATGAAGGTCCTGGCGCAACCTGGCGGACTATCCCCGCTTCCGGAATGTGCGTCCGTTGCCATCTACGACGTGCGCGGGCAGCGAGTCGCCACCCTCTACGATGGCCCCATCGCCGCGGGGGAACGCCAGCTGACGTGGGAAGGCATGGACGACCGGGGCAACGCGGTGTGCTCCGGAATCTACTTTTGCGTGCTCGAGGCAGGAGGGACCCGGGTCGTTCAGAAAGTGAGCCTGGTGAAATGAGCGCCTATCACAGCCCCGAGGCGCGTATGCGGACGAAAAGCAGCGTGGCTGCGTTGGCCATTGTGGCCTTCGTGTCATTGGCGGCCTGGTCAGTGCGCGGTGGAGAGTATCACCACACTGTCAGCTTTTCTGAGGTGGAAGTGGAGCTCCAGAACGTGCAGGGCTTCACGCGGGTGACCATGGAAGGGTGTGAGCTCACTGAGGCAGTAGGGGAGCCACAGCTGCCGGCGCGCGTGGTGCGCTTGGCGTTGCCGCCTGGGGTGCGAGTGCTAAGTGTCGAAGCCACGGCCTCGGATGCGCAGGAGCTGGCATCGGGGGTGACCGTTTTTCCTGCGCAGCCGGCGTACCCCTATTCGCACTCGCAGGAGATCCCCTTTGTCGTCCCAAAGCCGGAGGCCTACATGAGCGCCGAGCCATACCCGGCTGTGCAGGCGCGCTTCTTAGGCCAGGGGCTACTCGCAGGGATGACCATTGCGGAGATAGCTGTTTACCCGGTCGCCTTTGTCCCGGCGCAGCATCGGCTCTTCTTGCGGCGCGAGATCCATCTTTGCGTACGCTTTGACCAGGGCAGCCCGGCCCAGGAGCTGGACGAAGAGGGCCTCCTGCTCCTTGCCAAGCTTGTGGATAACAAGGAGGAAGTTGATCGCCACAGGGCTCTCGGCCTGGCCAAGCGGGTGAAGGCCCCCACCGAGGAGCACGAATACGTCATCATCACGCCTCCAGCCTTCAGGGACGCTTTCCAGCCACTCGCTGACTGGAAGCGGCAGAAGGGCCTGGCAGCGACAGTTGTGACCACCGAGGAAATCTACGGGACCTATGTCGCCAAGGACAATGCAGTTCGCATCCGAGAGTTCCTCAAGGCTATGCGGTCGGTGTGGAACATCAGATGGGTATTGCTGGGCGGCGATGTTGACCATGTGCCCTATCGCACGGCCTATGCCATGGACTGTCTGCAGGGGGCGAAAGCAAATGCGATCCCGTGCGACCTCTACTTCTCCGACTTGGACCGCACATGGGATGAGAACAGGTCTTTGGTGTACGGAGAGGTGGCCGACAGCGTGGACCTCTATCCCGACGTGTTCGTGGGGCGGGCACCGGTGAACAACGTGGCGCAAGTTCAGGCGTTCGTGGAAAAGGTTCTTACTTACGAGCGAAATCCGCCTTGCGACTACCAGACCCGGGCCCTGTTCGCAGCCGATGTCCTGTGGGATAACCCGTACACCGATTCTGGCGTGGGCAAAGACCTGATCGATGAATTGTACGTGCCCGCCCGCTTCGAGATAACTAAACTCTACCACTCTCGGGGGAACGAGAGCGTGCAGTCGGTCGTCAGCGCGCTGAATCGCGGGATGAATCTGGTCAACCATGACGGCCACGCCTTCACCACGGTCATGGGGGTGGGCACCGGCTATTTGCAGATGGCGGACATGGACAGGCTGGCCAATGGTCCGCGCTTTTCGGTACTCTATTCCATTGGCTGCTACCCGGCCAATTTTGAAGAAGATTGCATCGCCGAGCATTTTGTCCGCAACGCTCGCGGGGGTGGTGTTGCCTTCATCGGCAATTCGCGTTACGGGTGGGGCTCACCCGGGAACCCAAAATACGGCTACTCTGACAGGTTCGACCAGCAGTTTTTCCGCTTCCTCTTTCAGGAGGGCCTGACGCGCGTTGGCCAAGCCATTGGCATGGCCAAGGCCTACTATGCGCCTTTCTCTCGGCAGGAGAATGTATACCGCTGGTGTCAGTACGAAATCACCCTGTTGGGCGACCCGGAGATGCCCATTTGGACCGACGTACCGCGAGAGTTGACGGTGGACTGCCCAGCGACTGTGCCCACGGGAGAGCAAGAGTTCGCGGTGCGTGTGCTGGATGGGGGGCAGCCTGTGAAAGGGGCATCGGTCTGCGTGATGGCCGGAGCCGGGGTCTACGAGCGGGGGAGTACCGACGCCGCGGGCTTGTTTGTCGCGCCTGTCGCCCCGGGCTCGACACTCGATTCGCTCACCGTCACGGTCACGGCGCAGAACTACCTGCCGCGGGTGGTCACCGTTCCGGTACAGGGCGAAGGGCCTTACGTGCTCTACAAGGGCTACCGACTTGAAGGTACCTCAGTCCCGGATGGCGCGTTCGAGCCGGGCGCTGAGGTGCGCCTGGAGGTGGAGCTGGTCAACCGTGGTACGGCACCCGCGATGGGGGTGGAGTGCGTGCTCAGGCCGCAGGGTCAGCTGGGGACGTTGTTGGACAGCACCGCGAGCTTTGGCGATCTGCCGCCGGGGGCTTCTTCCTACCCGGTGCCGCCTGGCAGCGGCTTTCTGCTGCGTGTGTCTGAGCAGTGCAGCCACGGGGACGTGGCGGGGTTCTCCCTCATCGCTACAGATCGCGATGGACAAACCTGGCGTAGTGCCTTCCGGGTGCCGGTTGCTGCGCCTCTGTTGACCCTTGCCAGTGCGACCCCATCGGACCGTCGCCTGGGAGATGGCGATGGCGTGCTCGAGCCAGGCGAAGTCGTCGACCTGGAGGTCACCGTTGTGAATCGCGGCTCGCGCCAGGCGCGTGGCGTCGTGCTGGAGTGCGAAGCAGGGGGAGAGGCTTTAGAGGTGGTTACCCCTCGGCGCAAGTTGGGGACTGTCGGGATTGGCGACACCGTCTCTGTCCCGGTGGAGATGCGCGTGGCCTTTGGGACGGCTTCGCCATGCTTTCCGACGGTGGCGTTTCGCTTGCTGACCGAGGCTGGACAGGTCTTTACCGCCTCCGCCACAATCATCGTCGGTGCCACAGGCTTCCACGACGACGTGGAAGTGCCGCTGGCGGGCTATGTGCACGGTGGGGCTCGCGACCTGTGGCACGTTTCCAGCCGACGCCAGCACTCTGGGCTGCATGCCTGGTATTGCGGCCAAGAGGATTCGGCGCGCTATCTGCCGAACATGTACACTGCGCTCATCACGCCCGAATTCCGCGTGCCGCCTGCAGCCACCTTGAGCTTCTGGGCCTGGTATGACGTGGCCGTTTACTCGGAGCCGGGATACCGCGGCGACGGCCTCTACGTGCAGGTCCGCGACAAGGGCCAATGGGTGCTTCTCGACTTCATCGGTACCGGAGGCGCCCTGGATTCCGCCCTCATGGGCATCGATTGGCTCCCGTACGTTTATGACATCTCCTTCTTGGATCCGGGGACGCTCACTGCCATTCGCTTCCTCTTCGAGAGCGACCCGGCAATAGAGTACGAGGGGGTCTATTTGGACGATATCGTGGTCGCGCCTGGCCACTTGATAGCTCCTGTGCCCGGCAAGTCAGGCGCGGCTTGCGCGGCTCAGTTCGACATCCAGGGGAACTACCCGAACCCGTTCAACCCGCAGACGGAGATTACCTGCATCGTGGGCCAGCGGGCCCGCGTGGTGGTGGGCATCTACGACCTCAGCGGTCGCCTTGTGCGGCGGCTTCTGGACGACGAACTGCCGCCGGGAACGCATAAGCTGTGGTGGCATGGCGACGACAGAAATGGCAATGCGCTGCCGAGCGGAGTCTACTTTTGCGTAATGATTACGCCAACCGGAAGGATTGTCCGTAAGATGACGTTGCTCCGCTAGGGAGCTGGAGCCCTGTACGGGCCACGGAGAGCACAGCTGGAAGGGAGACTGTATGGCAGAGAAGATGAAAGCGGTGGTGAAGACGAAACCGGGCCCGGGGGCCGAGTATCTCGAAGTGGATATTCCCCGATGCGGGCCGGACGAAGTGCTCGTCAAGGTGCACGCCACTTCGATCTGCGGCACAGACCTGCACATCTACGAGTGGAACCAGTGGGCGGCCAGCCGCATCAAGACGCCGCAAATCATGGGTCACGAGCTGGCAGGCGAGGTGGTCGAGGTGGGCCGGAATGTCCACTTCGTGAAGGTGGGCGACAAAATTTCTGCCGAAACGCACATCCCTTGTGGGCACTGCTACCAGTGCCGCACCGGACGTATGGCCATCTGCCGAAACTTGAAAATCTTTGGCGTGGATCGCGACGGTGTGTTTGCCGAGTACGCAGTCGTCCCTGAGGTGGACGTTATCAAGAACGACCCGGCGGTGCCCTATGAGTTCGCCTCGGTGCAGGAGCCGTTGGGCAATGCCGTGGACACCGTGCTTTCTGAGGACGTGGCTGGCAAGACGGTGGCCGTGATGGGCGCCGGCCCGGTGGGCCTGTTCGGCATTGCCGTGGCTCGCGCTTCCGGGGCCTCGGCCATCTATGTGACTGAGGTCAACGAGTACCGCCTGAACCTTGCGCGCAAGCTTGGCGCGACCGAGACCTTTAACCCACGCGCCACTGACGTTGTCGCCGAGATCATCGAGGCCACCGATGGGAACGGCGTGGATGTCGCCCTCGAGATGTCGGGCAACGCAGAGGCACTGCGCCAGGCCCTGAGAGTGACCACTCCCGGTGGCCGCGTCTCCATTTTGGGCCTGTACAATGGGAATGTTACGCTGGACCTCAACAACGATGTGGTGTTCAAGGCTTTGCGGATCTACGGAGTGACCGGCCGCACCATGTTCCAGACCTGGTACAAGAGCGCCGGCTTTATCAAGAGCGGCCTCATCGACCTGAGGACGATCATCACCCACACCTTTCCGCTGGCAGAGTTCGAGATGGGGATGCAGCTCATGGCAGAGGGCAATTGCGGCAAGATCGTGCTCGTGCCGTAGCCGCAGCGCTGGTGGAGGGCCAGCCAATGGTCGTTGGCGTGGGGATCGACATCATCGAGATCGCGCGGGTGGACGAACAGGTAAGGCGGCATGGCGAGCGGTTCCTGACCCGCGTGTTTGCGCCGGAAGAAGTGGCTTACTGCGAACGCATGGCGCATCGCGCGCAACATTACGCGGTGCGGTTTGCCGCCAAGGAGGCCACCTTCAAGGCCCTGGGCACCGGCTGGCAAGACGGCTTGTCGTGGCAGGACGTAGTGCTGGTAAATGACCATCAGGGCAAGCCATCTGTCAGCCTGCGCGGCAGAGCAAAAGAGCTCGCCGAGCGGCAGGGGGTAACCCAGGTGCACGTCTCAGTGTCGCACTCTAAGGAGTCTGCTGCTGCGGTGGTGGTTCTGGAAAGGGGGTAGAAGGCTCGAGGATTGGGTGAAGCGCTGACACCGGCTACCCGGGGAGTCGCGCTGGTGCCAGGAACTTCGGTCAATCGGGAGCTTTGTGCAGACGATGAAGAAGAGCCACTGGCCGAGGCTCTTTCCGTGAGCGGGGGGAGGGAGTCATACCAAGCGGCTGCGCTCCCGAGCTGACAAAGGCCACGGGCAGAGTCTGCGCCTTCGCTGGGCGGCCAGGCGCGTGAGGGGTGGAGAGGCAAAGGAAGGGAACTGCCATGAAGGACATGAAGAAGCTCATTATCGACTTTATCAAGAAAGAGTACCTCGATGAGGCCGACGACACCGAGATTACCGACACCACGCCTCTCATCTCCGGTGGCATCGTCGACTCTTTCTCAATGGTCTCGTTGAAGACCTTTCTGGAAAAGCAGTACGCGATCCAGATTCCGGATTCCAAGGTCACGCCGGAAGCGTTCGACACGGTCAACGGCATCGTCTCCTTGGTGAACGAGCTGCGGGGTGAGGCGGGCCAGACCTCGGCCTGACGCCGGCGCTCGGGGATGGTGATGCACGTGGAAAAAGGCGCCAACTTGCTTGGTGCGGGAGGTTGACGTGGCATTCGGCAAAGCGCGCGACTACTACGCGCAGGAGATAGCAAAGATTCGTGAGGCCGGCCTGTACAAAGAGGAGCGCTACATCTGCTCCCCCCAGGGAGCCGAGATCACGGTGGAATTCCCAAAGGGGGCGCCGACACGCGAGGTCATCAATTTTTGCGCCAACAACTACCTCGGCCTTTCCAGCCATCCGCGAATCTTGGAAGCGGCGCGCAAGGGCCTGGAGGAGCGCGGCTATGGGATGTCTTCGGTGCGCTTCATCTGCGGCACTCAGGACATCCACCGGCAGTTGGAAGAGAAGTTGACGCGCTTTCTCGGCACAGAGGACACGATCCTCTTCGCCTCCTGCCTAGATGCCAACGCCGCCGTGTTCGAGGCTCTGCTCGGCCGCGAGGATGCCGTGATCGCCGACAAATTGGTACACGCGTCGATCATCGACGGCATCCGCCTGTGCAGTGCCCAACAGTTTGTCTACAAACACCTCGACATGGCGCATCTTGAGGAGAAGCTCCAGGAAGCGCAGTCCTGCCGCTTCCGCATGATCGTCACCGACGGAGTGTTCTCCATGGACGGGGACATTGCCCCCCTGGACCGGATTTGCGCGCTCGCCGACAAATACGACGCCATGGTCATGGTGGACGATTCTCACGCCACCGGTTTCGTGGGCAAGACCGGCCGTGGCACCCATGAGCACTGCGGCGTCATGGGCCAGGTGGACCTCATCACCACCACCCTCGGCAAGGCCTTGGGGGGTGCATCGGGCGGCTGCGGCAGCGGGCGCAAGGAGCTGGTGGACATGCTCCGCCAGCGCGGGCGGCCTTACCTCTTTTCCAACACTGTGCCACCGGTGATAGTCTCGGCAGGGCTGGCGGTGCTCGATCTCATCTCGGAAACGACAGAGCGGCGGGACAAGTTGGAAAAGAGCACCCTCTACTTCCGGCGCCGGATGAAGGAGGCGGGATTCGACATTCGCGAAGGCGTCCACCCCATAGTGCCGATCATGTTGTACAACGCCAAATTGGCCCAGAACATGGCGCGCGACCTTTACGAGGAGGGCATCTACGTGGTTGGGTTCTTCTATCCTGTGGTGCCCCAAGGTCAGGCGCGCATCCGCGTGCAGATTTCCGCAGACCACGAGCAGGCGCATCTGGACCGGGCGATCGATGCCTTCGTCAAGGTCGGCAGAAAGTACAACATCCTGGGCAAAGGGAAGAAAGAGATCATCGAGATGTACGGGATGTGAGGTGGCATCGCAGGGCAGGCCCGTAGATTCGTCGAAGGGACTCAGCATGGAGGGAGCGTAATGTACGAACAACTGCGTCCGATCTTGCAGAAACGGCTTTCCGAGGTGAAGGAGTCTGGACTGTACAAGGAGGAACGCATCATCGTTACGCCGCAGGGGCCGCAGATCCGCGTTCGCCCGGGCAAGGAGGTGCTGAACTTCTGTGCGAACAACTACCTCGGTCTGTCAAGCCACCCCAAGGTCATCGAGGCAGCCCACCGCGCCCTCGAGGAACGAGGCTACGGCCTCTCCTCGGTGCGTTTTATCTGCGGCACACAGGACATCCATCGGGAGCTGGAAGAGCGGATTAGCGACTTTCTTGGCACCGAGGACACCATCCTCTACTCCTCTTGTTTCGATGCCAATGGCGGGTTATTCGAGACGCTGCTCGGGCCGGAAGATGCAGTCATTTCCGACTCTTTGAACCATGCTTCCATCATCGACGGCATCCGCCTGTGCAAGGCGGAGCGCTACCGCTACCAACACAACGACATGGCTGCTTTGGAGGAGGCGTTGGTCAATGCCGGGAATGCGCGCGTCAAGCTGATTGCTACCGACGGGGTGTTCAGCATGGATGGCGCCATCGCCAATCTCCCGGCCATCTGCGATCTGGCGGAGCGCCACAACGCCGTGGTGATGGTGGATGATTCCCACGCGACCGGTTTTCTTGGCGCCCATGGGCGCGGTACGCCGGAATATCACGGCGTGCAAGGGAGAGTGGATATCATTACCAGCACCTTGGGCAAGGCCTTGGGGGGTGCTTCGGGCGGCTTTACCTCGGGCAGGAAGGAGATTGTCGATGTGCTGCGGCAGCACTCGCGGCCATACCTCTTTTCCAACACCCTTTCGCCGGTGGTGGTAGGAACGTCGTTGGCTGTGCTGGAGCTCCTCTCGGCGGTCGATGAATTGCGCACGAAGCTGTGGCGCAACACTGCCTACTTCCGGAGCGAGATCGCCCGCCTGGGTTTTGATGTGAAGCCGGGAGAGCATCCCATTGTGCCGATTATGCTGAGCCGCTTTCCCCATGATGCGCAGCTGGCGCAGTTGATGGCCCGGGACCTCCTGGAAGAAGGGATCTACGTGGTGGGGTTCAGCTACCCGGTGGTGCCCAAGGGAGAGGCGCGCGTTCGCGTGCAGATCTCGGCTGCCCATGAGCAGGAACACCTCGACCGCGCCCTGGGGGCCTTTGCCAAGGTCGGGCGCAGGCATGGCGTGATTCAATAGCGCCCGCATGGGATCTCTGCCACCCACAAGGGGCGAGATGACTGCAGAACGCCACAGACGCTTGCGGGGACTGCCACTCTCCCCCGGTCTGGCCATCGGTCACGCCTGCCTGATGGGCGAGCGGCTTGCCATTCCCCAGCGTACTCTTCGCCCAGGAGAGGCAAGCCAGGAGCTGGCGCGGCTGGAAGGCGCCATAGCCCAGACACGCCGTGAGCTGCTCGACCTCCGCGACGGCGTAAAGAGAGAGCTGGGCCCGCGCGAGGCGGAGATCTTCGAGGCACATCTTCTGTTCCTGGATGACCCTTACCTGAAGCGGGAGGTGGAGCAAAAGCTCTTCGGGGAGCGCAAGGGCCTGGAGCAAGCCATCGCCGAAGTGATGGAGGAGTCCGAGCGCTTGCTCAGCGCCGTGGAGGATGCTTACCTGCGGGAGCGGGCAGTTGACCTGCGCGATGTGGGCACCCGCCTGTTGCGACACCTGTTGGGCCGCAGTCAACAAGACTTTTTCGCTGCTCACGATGAGGTGGTTGTCGTTGCCGAGGAGCTGACCCCCTCGCAGACAGTTGGGCTCGACCGGCACAAAGTGAAGGCCTTTGTGACGGAAAGAGGCGGGGCTACCTCGCACGCTGCCATTCTGGCCAGAACCATGGGCGTGCCACTGGTCTCCGGCGTGAAGGACGCGCAGCGGCGAGTGGCCGTAGGAGACAGGCTCATCGTTGATGGCTATCGTGGCCAGGTGGTTGTCAATCCCTCAGCGGATGATGAGAAGGCCTACCGAGAACGCCGCGCCCTGTTGGACGGCACCGCCCGCGAACTGGCAGAGTTTGCTGCACTCCCCTCGCACACGGTGGACGGCGTGCATGTCGCCTTGAAGGCCAATGTGGGGACGGTGGCGGACGTTGAATGGGCCAAGCAGACGGGGGCCGAAGGGATCGGGCTTTTTCGCACCGAGGTGCTCTTTCTGGATCGCGACTCCTTCCCTCCGGAGGAGGAACAATTTGCCGTTTACCGCCAGGTGGTGGAAATGGTGGCGCCGCGCCCTGTGGTGATTCGCACCATCGACATCGGCGGGGACAAGTTCGTGCGGGCACTGCCTGGTCTGCGTGGCGAGGCCAACCCGTACCTCGGGCTGCGGGCGGTCCGCCTCTCCTTAGAGCACCCGGAGATGTTCCGTGCCCAATTGCGGGCAGTATTGCGCGCGGGAGCGTTCGGTTCTGCCGCCATCTTAGTGCCTATGATCTCGTCTGTGGATGAAGTCAGGCGCGTTAAGGCCCTTCTCCGCCAGGCGGCTGACGAGGTGCGGGCCACAGGCCAGCAGTGCGCAGAAAGGTTGGCGTTGGGAGTCATGATTGAGATTCCCTCAGCCGCGCTGCTTGCCGACGCCTTCTTGCAAGAAGCAGACTTTGTGAGCGTGGGCACGAACGACCTCATTCAATACACCCTGGCAGTGGACAGGAGCAATGAACGGGTCACCAACCTCTACGATCCCCTCAACCCGGCTGTGTTGCATCTTCTGAAGCGCGTTGCGCAGGCGGCTGCCGCAGCTGGCAAAGAGGCAAGTCTCTGCGGCGAGATGGCAGGCGACCCGATCTACACGGAGCTTCTCATCGGCTTGGGCTTTCGCGAGCTGAGCATGAGTCCGCACTTCATCCCCGAGGTCAAGCGCGTGGTGCGCGCCGTGGATAGCCGGGAAGCGGCCGAGCTCGCCGACTGCGTGCTCGGTCGCGTCACCTCCGCCGAGGTCCGTCGACTACTCCTCCGTTCCCTGAGGCGTAAGAAACTGCCTGGGGTATTGCTCCGTTGATCCTGCCTTGCCTGCTGCCTCCGGACTGTTTGGCGCGGCGCAGTTTTTCCGAGACTGGCGTGTTCAAACAGTGTGCGTGACTACGGTGTACGGGACATCAGCACAATGGACGATGCGGCTCTGGTAGAGCAATTCCGCAAGGGCGATGTTGGCGCCTTTGAGGAGTTGGTGCGTCGTTACCAGGACAAGGTCATGGCCACCTGCGTGCGCATGCTCGGCAACCATGCCGATGCCGAGGATGCTGCCCAGGAGGTCTTTGTCAAGGTGTACGACGCTTTGCCGCGCTTTGACCCCCGGGCAAAGTTTTCTACCTGGCTTTACCGCATCAGCACGAACCACTGTTTGAACGTTCTGCGGGCTCGCAAGGTGAGGCGGTTCTTTTCGCTGCAGCGGACGGAGCCCGAGGCCGACGGCTACCTACCGTCAGCCCAATGCGACCCTGGCCCTGGTCCGGATGGCGCTGTGGAACAAGAAGAGTGCGGGCGAGCGTTGTGGAAGGCTATTGACTCCTTGCCGGAGAGCCAGAAGGTGGCCACAGTTCTCGCCCGCTTCGGGAACTTGTCCTATGCCGAGATCGCCGAGGTGATGGAGACGACAGTCTCGGCAGTTGAGTCAATTCTGCACCGAGCCAAACGCCAGTTGTATCGAGAGCTTTCCGATCTTCTGGAGGAAGGGCCGCAAGTTTGACCCTCGGGCCGTGTTACAAGGCATGGAGTACGAACGATGACCTGTAAGACAGTACAACGTCGCCTGTCAGCATTCCTGGATGGGGAGCTGACCGAGGAGCTGACTCGCCAGGTAGGGGAGCACGTGAGCCGATGCACGGAGTGCGCCGCCGAGTTGGCTCGCTTGCAGAAGGTGTGGCAGCTTTTGGGAAGCTTGCCGCCGGTACAAGCGCCGCCGTTCTTTGCCACGCGTGTCTTAGCGCAGGTGAAGGCAGGGCGCCGAAACCTAGTTGAGCGGGTGGGGGAGCTGGTGTTTGCTCGCCCGCTGCTGCCCATCGCGGTGTCGGTAGGCATCCTGGCCGGTGTGCTCCTCGGCAGCCGGCTGGGCAGTTGGATCACCGGGGGGTATCGGCACGGGAGCGAGGCGCTGGTCACTCAGGTTGCGACGGAGTTCGAAAGCTTTGGCGATTTGCCACCAGGCTCGCTGAGCGAGGCATACGTAACCTTGGCTTCGGCGAACAACATCAAATAGGTGCAACATGCGCAATAGATGGATGCTTGTGGCTCTGGCGTTCTCCCTGACCGTCAATCTGGTAGCCTTGGTGACTCTGGCGGTATTTTGGTTCTCCAAGCCGCCGGGCAGGCCTGCGCCGCAGGCCCACTGGAGAAGCGAAGGCCGGCCACGTTTCCACCCAGAGGGGGACGAGGTCGTGGCCAAGATGGTGCGAGACTACTTTGAGAGGGCGCAGAAGGAGAAGATGAGCCTGCGTGCGGCACGGCTGCAACTGGTGGAGCTCTTGCGGCAGGAAAAGCCCGACACCACCAAGATCATGGCGATCATCGACGAGCTCGCCTCCCACCAGGCCGAACTGGAGCGGCTCACGATGCGACACCTCCTGGCACTAAAACCCAGGATCGGCAAGGAGCGTTTGGATTTTTTGATTCGCATGTTTGAAGAACGGGCCATGGAACACAGGGGGATAGTGCGCCCATCACGAGAACCAGTTCCCCCACTGCGTGAGGGAGGGATCCCGGGAACTCCCAAAGGAGTGGAGCGAACGGTTCCACAGCAGCGTTGTAGGTAACAGGAGTTCAGGCAAGAAAGGAGGTTGTTCGGTATGAGACACACACTCAGTATTGCAGCGACGGTGCTCCTCGTGCTGGCTGCGCTGTCCTCGTGGCAGCCTGCATTCAGCCAGGAGAAACCCGCTCAAGGTCCGGGGCTGGCGGCGATGTACTGCCACATCCCGAACCTCACGGATGAGCAGAAGCAAAAGATTGAACAGCTGCACCGGGCGTTTCTCAAGGAGATGGCGCCGTTGCGTAACCAACTGCGTTCGGAGCGCTTTGCGTTGATGTCGCTGAAAACGGCCAACAACCCCGACCAGAAGGCCATCAACGCCAAGATCGACGCGATCGCGAAGTTGCGCGCGGACATCGAGAAGAAGCAGGTGGCCCATCGCCTGCAGATCCGCAGCCTGCTCACCGATGAGCAAAAGGCCGTTTTCGACGCCCGCCCGGGACGCACTGCCGGCTGGATGAAGGGCCGTCCAGGGCTTGGCAAAGGGCGGCCGGGCCCCATGGGACACCCTGGCATGAAGCCAGAGGAATGTCCCATGCACGGACCAGAGAACTGAGTCCTGCCCTTGCATTGCCAAGGGGAAGGCACTTGCCTTCCCCTTTTTGCTTTCTGCCCGCGGTGCAAAATCCATTGGCAATCCTTGGAAAAAGTGCTATATTTGCCCTCCAAAGACGGAAGTCTCACCACAGGCCACATCGCCTGGTGGCGGCCCAGCCCGCGCTGTGGATTGGTGCTCGCACTAGGGTGCTCACCTCTTCGGATTGCGGCACAAACGCCACAGCCGCCGCCGTGCTCGGGGTTGAGTACGCGTGGTGCTGGTTGGTCGGCGCACGCCGAAGCGGTGGGCGCCGAAGGGGCGCGTTGGTTGTCTCAACTGGTTTTGCCTCATCACCTTGCTGCAGGCTCGGCCCTTTTGCCGATGCATGGTGAAGCAGACTCTAACCCAGTTTGCCGCCCCGGATGCGGCCGGACACTGCGCGGCCTTGTCGCGTACATTGCCCTGGGCCCGTTGAATTTAGGCTGGGGATGTGGCAGCAGAGCAGAAGGCAACGGGATACTTCTGTCTTTTGCACATGAGTTCTGAGCGACGTTGTCTCGGAGAGGACCACCATTGATGCACAGTAGCACCCTTCGCGACCTTCGCCCGGCTTGGGTTGAAGTCGACTTGGACGCCATTGCCCATAACACCCAGGCCGTCAAGCAGCTGCTGACGAACACCAAACTTCTGGCAATTGTCAAAGCGGACGGCTACGGCTGTGGCGCAGTGCAGGTGGCGCGAGTCATGCTGGAGAACGGAGCCGACAAGTTGGGTGTCGTTCTCCTGGACGAGGCAATCGAACTGCGGCGGGCGGGAATTCAGGCGCCGATCCTTAATGTCGGCGGCATTCTCCCCGAACACGCCCACCTGGCGGTGGAATACGACATTGAACAGGCGGTGACCAGTACCGAAGTGGCCGAGGCGTTGTCCAGAGCGGCAGTCGCCGCGGGGGAGCAGGTAGTGGTCCACCTCAAGGTCGACACTGGCATGAGCCGCTGGGGTGTGCGCTTCGACCAGGCGGCGGCGTGGATCGCCCAGATAGCTCGCCTGCGCGGCCTACAGTGCGCGGGCGTGTTCACGCACTTTGCCATGTCAGATGCCCTGGACAAGAGCTTCACCGAACTGCAGCTTTGCCGTTTCCAGCAGGTGCGGCGGCAGGTGGAGGCGCAGGGGATCCACGTACCTGCCTGGCACACGGCCAATAGCGGAGCCATCCTGGATCTTCCGCAGGCGCACCTGGACATGGTGAGATGTGGGCTCTTGCTGTACGGCTACTATCCCTCGCCGGATGTCCACATGCCCCTTGCTCTCGAGCCGGCCATGGCAGTGAAGGCAAAGGTCATGCAGGTGCGAACCATCGCGCGCGGCGACACAGTTGGCTACGGGCGGCGCTACATGGCAGAAGGTCAGGAGCGCATCGCCGTGCTGCAAATCGGCTATGCGGATGGCTACGATCGCGGCCTGCGTAACGTGGGAACGGTGCTCATCCGAGGGAAGCGAGCGCCCATCGTCGGGGGCATTTGCATGGATGCCTGCTTCGTGCGCGTAGACGGGGTGGGAGAGGTGCGTGTGGGCGACGTCGTGACGCTGATGGGAAAGGATGGCGAGGAGGAGATCTCGCCGCATGACATCGCTGATGCCATTGGTTCGGTGTCATACGAGGTCATGGCGCGCTTTGGATCACGGCTGCCCCGTGTGTACCTGCGTGACGGCCGGCCGATCAGCGTCAAGTCGCTCGTCACTGGCTTCAAAGAGACAAGCCTGAATAGTGATGCGGAGTGACTAGCCAGAATAAATCGCCAGGAGGAACTCACGGTGAAAAGGAGTGCATCGGCGGTGCTTTTCGTAGTTCTGTTGCTGGTGATAGCGGTGCACGCACCGCAAGGCCAGCAACCCGTGCTTGTGGTGGTGCGCACGAGCGATTTCCAGCAGCTCAGCGAAGTGGCTCCCTTTGTCCCTTATCACTTTGAGGATGACCTCGCCTTCGGCGAGATTGACCAGAATGGTCTCGCTGACCTTCAGCGACGGGGAATCCGCCATGAGGTAGTTGACAAGAGCGGCTGGAGCGGCCAGTACTACGTGGTGGCGGAAGGAGTGCATGGACCGAGCCTGAGTGCGCTGCCCAAGGGGCGGATTCTGTACACTCGGGCGAAGCAAGCTTTGGTGAAGGCCTCGCCGGACGAGGCTCTGGCCCTCGCTCATTCGGGCTACAGCCTGCAGCAGATCAGCCGTGTGGCCAAACCGGTGCCCCGTGCGGCGACTCCTAAGATTTCCCTGGTTCCCGGCGCTTTTGACTCTACTATTGCCAGCATCATCGCCGAGGTGAGCGCCGATACACTGCAGCGCTGGGTGCAGCGTCTGCAGGACTTTCGCACCCGTTACACCTACTCGGATTCGATCCGCAAGGCGGCGCAGTGGCTCTACAAACGCTACTTAGCCCTTGGCTTCACCGATGTGGAGTTCGACACCTTCTACATTTCCGGCGTACCGCACTTCAACGTCGTTGCTGCCAAACCGGGGCTTATTTATCCGGATAGCGTCATCATGATCGGCGGGCACTATGACTCCATTGTGCTCGGTGCTGGTGCCAACCCGCTGGTGTGGGCGCCGGGCGCGGACGACAACGCCTCCGGCACCGTGCTGGCGCTTGAGGCTGCGCGGGTGCTGGCCTGTCATAACTTCGAGGCCACGCTCAAGTTTGCTGCGTGGGATGCCGAAGAGATCGGCCTGGTGGGAAGCGCCGCCTATGCCCAGAAAGCCTACCGCAGCGGTCGGCCGGTCTCCTTCTACCTGAATGGCGACATGATCGGCAACTACAACCCTGCGGCTCCGCCCCGTGACGTGGTCATCTACACCGACGCGGCCTCGCGGCCATTTGCCGAGTTTGTTGCCGACATGTTTCGGACTTACACAACGCTCTTGCCTTCCATCCCGGGCAACAGCAGTGGCAGCGACCATCGCTCCTTCCAGGTGTGGGGGCAACCGGCTATATTTGTGGCGGAGGGCGACTTTAGCCCTCATTGGCATCAACCGACTGATGTCACCAGCAACATGGATTTCCCCTACATGCGCGAAGTGGTGCAGGCCAGCGTCGCAGCCATTGCTGCCTTGGCTGGTCCGGCCGACAATTTCGGCGATGTGCCCTTCGTCAAGGTGGTGGCTTTTTCCGTTGACGACGACGCCGTTGGGAATAGCCAGGGCAACGGCAACGGCTACGTCGACGCTGGGGAAAGGCTGGAACTCAACCTCAATGTGCGAAACTTTGGCAACCGACCGGGACAGGGCGTCTACTGCAAGGCACACAGCGATGACCGCCGCGTGGAAGTGGTGGTGGACAGTGCCCACGTTGGCGATGTGCCAGTGGGAGCGGTGCTGCAGAGCCAAACTCCGGTCGTCGTCGCCTTGTCCCCAGCTCTTACTGCCGGGCAACGAGTGGAGCTGCGGGTGGTGACGCGCGACGCCGCCGGCGGCATGTGGTCGGACGTGCTGAAGATGCTGGTCACCATGCCGGAATTCGCTTACGTGGCGCAGACCGTGCAGGAAAGTACCGGAAACGCTGATGGCAAGATCGACCCAGGCGAGACCTTCACCGTGGCGGTTTCCCTGAAGAACAGCGGATTGCGCCCGGCGCAACATGTGGAGGCCGTACTGCGAACCGCTTCGCCGTGGGTTACCATCGAAGATAGCGTCGCCGCATATCCCGATATCGGAGTGGGTCAAGTGCGAGCCAATTGGGCAGACAGATTCGCTGCGCGGGTGGCGCCCGGTGCTCCGTCCTCCACCATTGCCTTCCAGCTTGAAGTCCGGGAAGGAGGCGGCTTCTGCCGAGCCACTCTGCCTCTCAACATTGCTGTGGGACAGGGCAGAATCCTGCTTGTGGAGGACGATGGGGACTTTGCCTTGGCGGATTACTACACATCCGCCCTCAACACGCTCGGGCTCAACTTCCGCTATTGGGGTACCGGAGTTGAGGGCCCGGTGCCTGAAGACACGCTGCGCATGTTCACGCGCGTCATCTGGTACACTGGCCACTATTTCGGCCACACCCTGTACAGCCACGGCACCGCAGCCTTGGAGGCCTATCTTGCCAGTGGCGGCAATTTGTTCCTGAATGGTTCCATGTTGGGTCTTTCTCTGAAAAACAGCACGCTGTTGCGGGACTGGCTGCGCGTTGCCTACGTCAATCACAACACGCAGCTGCACCGGCTGGTGACCCAGGGCGCTAACCAGGTCCTTGGCAGCGTCCAGTTCTGGCTGTCGCGGGAGGGCGGCAATAGGCAGCCGCTCCCCAACGAAGTGGACGCGATTGCACCGGGCCAGGCGTTGCTTTTCTATGATCGAAGCACCCCGGAGGGCCCAGGCACTATCCGATCCAGCGGGGCTGGGGCCGTGGCAGCGGAGGGAGCTACCTACCGCGCGGTCTTTTTCGGTTTCGGATGGGAGGGGATCGCCGACGCGCAGCTCCGGCAATTGCTGCTCATGCGCATCCTCGACTGGCTGCAAGGTACGGTGAGCGATGTTGAGGAGCCGGCAGAAGAGCACGTGCCGGCAGACTTCGCGCTGGCGCCCAATTATCCCAATCCTTTCAATCCGGGGACCCACATCTTCTTCGCACTGCCCAAGGCGGCGAGGGTGCAGGTACGTGTTCTCAACTCGCTGGGTCAGGTGGTGCGGATTCTCAGGGACGAACTCTTACCCCAGGGTTACCACCAGGTCACCTGGGATGGGACGGACGCGAACGGTGTGCGCTTAGCCAGCGGCGTCTACCTCTACCAGCTGGTAGTTGGCGATGTGCGTCTGACCAGGAAGTGCGTTCTCCTTTATTGAGGGGAGTGTGGGCATGTTCCTTCAAAGAGTAGTTGCCATGAGAATTCGCTCAGCTCTGCTGGTGCTCGGATTGCTGGCCGGGTGCGTGCTCGGTCAAGAGGAGAGGTCGTTGCCCAGGGCCGACGGCGGCGGTTCCTCAGGGAAAAGCCACCAGGAGGTTGCCAAGCCGCGGCTTCCTCTGGCAGTTCAGACACCACCGGTGGGGACCACCCATAAGGAGATGCTTGCCTACCTCACCGCGCTGTGCAGCCGCTGCCCTGAGATGGAGTTGGAAATCGCCGGGCAGAGCGTGGCCGGTCGGGAGATACCCGCCGTCTTCATTCCCCCGCGCAGCAGGTGGCGGACTGAAGCCGCCACGGTGATGATTTTTGCCCAGCAGCACGGCGACGAGCCCTCGGGCAAAGAGGCTTTGCTGATGTTGTTGGATGACTTTTGCGCGGAGCCGGCAGGGTGGCCGTTCTTGCACCTCAACCTCATGATTGTGCCCAGCGTCAATCCGGATGGCGGCGAGGCCCACCGCCGCCGCAATGACAGGCAGGTGGACCTCAATCGCAACCACGCCATTCTCACCGAACCGGAGACAAGGTTGCTGCGCACGCTCTTCAACCGCTATGCGGCGCAGGTGACCTTGGACGTGCACGAGTACGGCATCCGCTCTTGGTTGCGTCAGGGTCTCAGCAAGGACCTGGGGGAGCAGTTTGATTGCATAAGCAACCCTGCGATCCCCGAGGTGCTCCTGGAGTTCGCCCGGGAGCGTCTCCTGTGGCCGGCCATTGAGAGAGCCCGCGAGCGGGGGGTCAACGCAAATCGCTACCTTGTCACTCAAGACGACCCGGCTCTGCCGGTGAGGCACAGCACCACCGATATAGATGACGGGCGCAACGGATTCGGAATCGACTGCACGTTGTCGTTTATCCTCGAAGGGCCCAACGGCCTCTGGCCTGGCGACCGCATATGGCAGAGGGCGAAGGGGCAACTAGCCTTCATCGAGTCGTTCCTGGCCGTGTGCGAGGCGAACCATGAAGAGATTGTGCGGGTGGTGTCCGAGGCGAGAAAGGCGCGGGCGGCTCAGCCGCCGCGAGAGGTCGCCATTCAGGCCGACTACACGCTTTCGTCGTCTGGCACCTTGCAGGTGACGATCCTCAGCACGCGCGACCTGCGCGACACCACCATCGTGCTTCCGGACTATCGCAGCGCGCCGGAGGTGCTGTATGCGGTGGAGCCCCCGGAGGCCTATGTGGTCGAGCGGCCAACCGGACCTCTTCTGGAGCTGCTGGCGGCGCATGGCTTCGCTCATGAGCTGCTGACGGCGAAGAAGTCCATGATGGTCGAAGAATTCCGAGTGGAGGGCTGGGATACTCTGCGCTGCGAGGGGCGAAAAACCGTCGTGCCCGCAGGGGGCTACTGGCGGGCCAAGAAGACCTTCAACCCCGGGGCATTGCTGGTACCGGTCAATGGAGTGGGTGCGGCCAAGCTGGTCCAGATTATGGAGCCGAGAAGCCTTTATGGCTTGTCCCATTACGACCAGTTTAGCGACCTCTTCCAGGACAAAGTCCTGCCAATCTACCGCTTGCTCGGTTTCCGGCGCTGAGCGTTGTGCGTGCCGTGGGCAAGAGGCTGTGCGGCGATAAGGCATAGAGACCCCGATTGACGGAGGCGCGCATGCGAGTGCTGCTGAGCTGGCCGAACCGGATCACCTTGGCGCGAATAGGGTTGCTGTTTTTCCTGGCGGTGCTGGTCTACAACCAAAACCTGTGGGCGCGACTTGCCGCCGCAGCCTTGGCCGTCCTGGTGATCGTCATGGATTGGCTGGACGGATACCTGGCACGGAGGCTGGACGCTGCGACGGTGCTGGGCAGTGTCCTGGACATTGCTGGCGACCGCATCATCGAGGCGGTGTTGTGGATTGTGCTTGCTGACCTGCGCCTCGTGCCGGTGTGGATCCCCATTGTGGTCGTTTCGCGGGACATCCTCACGGACAGCATGCGCGGCTTTGCCCTGCGCTTCGGGTATACGGCCTTTGGCAAGAGTACTATGATGCGCAGCCGGGCAGGTCGATTCCTCACCGGTTCGCCCTGGATGCGCACTTCCTATGCGGTGCTGAAGGCTTTCACGTTCGGCTGGATTCTCTTGCTGAGCGTGCTAAGCGAAGCGGCAAGCCGGTGGCAGCCAGGGCTGAGTGGAGCGGCCAGCGTCGGGCTGAAGATCGGCTACTGGGCCGCCGTGCTCACTGCCGTGCTGTGCCTGGTGCGGGGCGTTCCGGTGGTCGTCGAAGGCCTGGCGCTCATTCGCCAGAAGGAGAGCGAAGTTGCCGGAAGTGGTGTTTCTTGACATCGACGGCACACTCCTGCCCAGGAGCTTAGAGCAATGGTTTGTCCCCTACCTGATTCAAGAGGGACTGATGCGTCCGGCTAAGGCGGTTGTTTTGTACTGTCGGAGCCTCCTCAGTGCGTCGACTAGAAGCTGGTTCGACCTTAAGTTGCGCTACCTTGCGGGTATCCACTTGGCGACTGTGGAGCAATGGGCCAAAGAGTGTTGGGAGAAGGTCGTCAAAGGGCGACTTTTCCCCGGCATTGCACCGCTGGTGCAAGAGCTGCAACACCGCGGAGTGCGAATCGTGATCCTGAGTGGTGCGCCGACCTTTCTTGCCGCTCCCCTGGCGCGACACCTTGGCATTGCCGAGCTCGTCTGCGCCGAGCCGGCGCTAGTGGACGGAGTGCTCACTGGGAGCCTCGCGCGGCCCCACCCGCGAGGGGTGCGCAAAGTGACAGCCGCAAGGCAATGGCTGCAGGAGCAGAAGCTCCTGCCAGCGCAAGCCGGGGCCATCGCCGACCACTGGGACGACAGGTTCCTCCTGTCTTTTGTCGGGTGGCCGGTGGTGGTGCGGCCGGGGCTGCGCCTTGCCCTTTTGGCGCACCGCCGTAGCTGGATAGTGATCAAGAATCCCTATTCCGACCAAGAGACGGAAAAAATTCTCCGCCAAGCGTTCTCACGCGGAAAAAGCAACTATGGCGAAGGCTGAGAAATCGGCACGGCGAGATACCGGTATCCTTCGCGGGCAGCCGCCCGAGGAAGTGACCAGCGAGCTCAGACAGTGTGGCATACGTCCCACCAATGTGCGGGTGGCTATCCGCAGTGACCTCGATTTGCGAGGAGGCCACGCCTCCAGTTGGTTGCTCATCACCGATGAGTCGGTGGTGTCCATCACCCCCTCCGCGCCCAGTGGCGATCGGATCGTCGGCGCTTTTGTATTGGCCTGCATCAGTAAGGCGCGCGTCTTCACCGGGGTGGGAAGTAGCTTCCTGCAGGTGTATATCCAGAACTTCTACGTCGATGTGATCCGCTTCAGCAACGCTCGCCGGGAGGAGTTCAACAGGGCGCACCTCTACTTGGAGGGGCTGTTGGAAAAGAGGCCTGCCCCCTTAGAGATTTTCCGGAAGAAGGATCCCTGGTTCTGCGAAGTCTGCGGATTGGCCTTGCCGTCGCGGGAGGCAGTTTGCCCGCGCTGCGCCCGGCAGGGTGGCCTGGTGCGCCGGACGCTGCGCATGATGTCTCCCTACCGCCTGTTCGTGTTCGTGTTGCTGGTCATGATGCTGGCCGGGGTGGCGTTAGACCTGGTGCCACCATATCTCACCCGTATTTTGGTGGACGATGTGTTGACGAGCAAGCAGCACGTGGCGTGGCTCCCCTGGCTGGTGCTCGGATTGGCCGGAACAACGCTGCTCCGTGCCGGCCTCAACATCGCCATCGGCCGGACAAGCACGCAGATCGGCACGCGCATCACCTACGAGCTGCGGCGGCAGCTGCAACGGAAGCTGTCGGAGCTCGGTCGACTTCTACGACCGGACCTCTGTGGGTACGCTAATGACCCGTCTCCTGCACGATGTGGACTACTTCCACGGCTTCGTACAGCAAGTTGCCTCTGGCTTCATGGTGAACATTTTTCTTGTGGTGGGCATTGGCTTCATGCTCTTTAGCCTAAATGCCCGGCTGGCCCTGTTTGTGCTCATCCCGGTGCCGTTCGTGGTGCTGGGGACGTGGTTTTTTTGGCACACGATTTATCCCTGCTACTATCGTTTCTGGGACAGCCAGTCAAAGCTCGCCGCCCTGCTCAATGGGATGCTTTCGGGTATTCGCACCGTGAAGGCTTTTGCCCAGGAGCGTCGGGAGCAGAAGCGCTTCGACGGCGTGGCTGCCTACTTGCGCGACTCCCGGCGTGCTGTCGACCGTGGTTCCGCTACCTTCTTTCCCATTTTCGGCTATGCGTTCAGCCTGGGTGGCCTCATTGTGTGGTTGGCCGGGGGAAAGAGCGTGATCGGCGGGCAGATCACCCTGGGGACGCTCATGGCCTTCCTCGGCTACTTGGGCGTGTTCTACGGGCCGATCTCGGCTCTCACCATGTTTTCCAACTGGCTGACTGGCTTTCTCACCGCCGGCCAACGGATTTTCGAGGTGTTGGACGCCGATCTGACCCTGCGCCCGCCCGCACACCCGCGGCCTGTGCGCGCCGTCAGAGGCCGGATCGAGTTCCGCAACGTCACTTTTGGCTACGACCCCTACGATCCCGTTCTGCGCAATGTCTCGCTGGTGATTGAGCCTGGGCAGTTGGTGGGGATCGTGGGCAAGAGTGGTTCCGGCAAAACCACGCTGGTCAACCTCATCTGCCGCTTCTACGAACCGCAGCAGGGGCAGATCCTTATCGATGGGGTGGACGTGCGGGAGATGTGCAACGAAGACCTCCGCCGTCACGTGGGGCTGGTGCTGCAGGAGCCGTTTCTCTTTCGCGCCACCATTGCCGAGAATATTGCCTATGGGCGTCCTGACGCCACGCCTGCCGAGATTATCGACGCCGCAAAAGCGGCCAACGCCCACCGGTTCATCATGCGGCAAGCAAGTGGCTACGACACCCGGCTGGGCGAACGAGGCGCTGGCCTTTCCGGCGGTGAGAAGCAACGCATCAGCATCGCGCGCGCTCTCCTCTGCGACCCGAGCATCCTGATCTTGGATGAAGCCACCTCCAACGTGGACACCGAATCGGAGCTGCAGATTCAGGAGGCGCTCGCTGTCCCTGCAAAGGGAGGACCACCATAGCCATCGCCCATCGTCTTTCCACCCTGCGCGGCGCGGACATCATCTATGTGCTGGACGATGGATGCGTTGTGGAACAAGGCTCGCATGAGGAGCTCATGCGCAAGGAAGGGCTCTACTATCGACTCGTCATGATTCAAACCCGCCTGACCAAGTTGGAGGCGTAGCAGCCCCAGGCGAGCTGTGAGTAGGAGGAACAAGAGGCAGGCAATGTCTGAGATCGAGGACAACGGACGGGCTACCCTGCGGGAAGTGGGTGTGCGCTACCTCACGCCCGAAAACTCCCACTTCTTCATCGGTAGCTTCGGCTCACTGCATTGCATCGTCGATGACCAGGAGGCATACGCCAATGTGCACTGTCTGCTCTCGTTCCCTATCAGCTTTCCGCAAAACTTCATCTCGGTGTGGTACACGGACGAGCAGGGCAAGGAGCACGAAATTGGCGTCATCGTGCGCTTAGAGGATTTTCCTGGCGAGATGCAGAAGCTCATTCGCCAAAGTCTTGGCCGCCAGTACTACGAGCAGCGCATTCGCCGCATATACGAGACGCGATGGGAGTACGGGCTCATCTTCTTCGACGTGGAGACCGACAACGGGCGCACGCAGTTCAGCATGCGATGGCAGCACGAGAAGGCGTTGGAGTACGGCCAGAACGGCAAGGTGCTGCTCGATACTTTCGACAACCGCTATGTGATCCCCTCGGTCGCTGATCTACCAAGCTCCGACCGCAACAAACTCATGCGCCTCATCTACTGGTAGCCAAGGCGCGGGTCGCAAAGCGCGAAGGAGCAGCACCCGGCTGGCTTGCTCTTGGCGGCCACTGCTTCGGCCCCGCTGAGGGGACTTGACCGTCTTTTTGCTGAGTCCGGCAAGGACAGGTCAGACGCGGGATCCTCTGAGCGGCGCATGAGGCGCACAAACTTCTTGCAAAGCTGGCGCGGTTGTGCTATATTACGCGCGCCAATCTGTGTTCCCTGACGGAGCTGGGCTACTTGCGGAAGGGCTGCTGGGAAGTGAGATCCGGTTTTCCGACCGACAACTATACACCTTTCGGTTACCTCGATAACCCTGGCCACACCTGGAAGTTGAACCGCGCAGGGCTCGTGCGCCTCGTTGCGCCTCTGCGGGCAGTCTGGTACTACCCCAGCGCGCCTCATTGCACCGCAGCGCTGTCATTGCACGTGGGCCTCCGGATTGGCTCCACCACTGCCGTAGGTCGAGATCTGGCCCGAGCCGGGGCTGAGATAGCATGCCCCTACCATAGCAAGAACCTGATGATACACCGCGCCAGGCTGGGCGCCCTTGAGTTCACGGTGGAGTTCGCCATGGGGGCCGCTGACCTGCTGGAGGTCGCCTGCCATTTTGCCAATCGAAGCGACGAGCCCCTGAACGCTGCATTGCTGATGCTGGTGAGCTACGCTTCCGGCCAGGACCGCACTGGCTTGTGGCAGTTTGGGGCAGCCGGGCAATACCAGCATTCCCACGGAACCTTGATTGTGCGCAGCTTTGCTGAAGGCCCCGTTTTTGCCGTGCAGCCCTCGGTTCGCCCGGAAGCTGTGGAGTTGATAGGACCCCAGAGCCCCTGGGCCGACAAGCTCTTGCGCGAATGGAAAGGGCTTGTCCTCGAGCAGCCCAAGCCAGGAGAGAATCTCTGCGGGGCGCTGATGGAAATTCCATTTGCCCTCGGCTCACGGGAGAAGCGCGTTGTGGAGTGCGGGGTAGCCAGGGGCTGGTCAGAGTCTGAGGTGTTGGCTGTTTTGCAGAGCAAGATGGCGAAGCCGGCGCGCACCATTGCTGCCAAGAGGAGGGAGGATGACGCCTTCTGGCGCAGGTGTCCGCAACTGGTCGGCGATTGGCCCTCTCACTGGCAACATGGTTGGGTGTACGATTGGGAGACCTTGCGCATGTGCGTCCGTCAGCCAGCAGGAGTCTTCCGCAGACGGTGGGATGGTATGCAGGTGCAGAAGCCGCGCGTGGTGTTGGCCGAAACTGCTCTGGACATGATGATGCTCAGCTACGCCGATCCGTCGCTCGCCAAGGAGGTATTGCTGGGCACCTTCGCAGACGCGCTCGGGCCGCAGGTACCATGCGCCCGCGAGGATGGCTCGACCAATATGGTCGCAGCCGATGGCAGCGAGTGCGGGACATCGCCCGCCTGGTGCTTTCCCTTCTACTGCATCGAATCGGTCTTTCTCCGCAGCGGAGACTGCGGGTGGCTGCGGGAGCTCTTGCCCCACTTGGAGCGCTACCTTAGCTGGTGGCTGAAGAATCGCTGCGACCAAGAGGGGTGGGGATTCTACAAATGCAGCTGGGAAAGCGGTCAGGATTGCTCCGAGAAATTTCGCATCGCACAGCCAACCGGAGGGGAGCTGGTCGAACACCTTCGCCCGGTGGACTTGCAGGCTGGCCTGCACTGCAGCGTCGATGTGCTGGTACGGCTGCGCAAGGTACTTGGCTTGCCGGTTGCACGCTGGAGGAGAGATGAGCACCGCCTGGCTGCCATGATCGGCAAGATGTGGCAGGGAGACTGGTTCTGTGACTTTGACCGACGCAGCCTGGAATGGGTCCACCCGCACGACTATTGGGACATCACAAACCTGGCACCCCTTCTCTGCGGCTTGGCCGGCGAAGAGCAGCTGCGCCTTCTCAAGCCCAGGATTCGCTGGTACGTGGACAATCCCCGTTACTGGCTCGAATGGCCTTCTTTCTTCTTCATGTTTGCGGAGATCCTTTTCCGCCTGGGCGAGTTGGAGATGGCCGGTGAGCTCATCCACCAGACAGCAGACCGGATCTACCGCCAGTGGGACCGTGCGTCCTGGGAGCCAGGCGGGCCCCTGCCTGGCGTCAGCCTTGAGTGCTGGGGTTTTGACGAGCCAAGAGGCTCTGAGGGCTACGGCTGGGGGGCGACCATGCCCATGCACATCATCCGGGGCCTTCTCGGCTTCCGGGAATGCCCGCAGCGGCCCAGCGCCATCACTCTCAACCCGGCGCTGCCTGCGGATATGGCGTCTGGGCCGGCCCACAGCCTGGGTGTCCGCAACCTCTCCTTTTGCGGACAGCAATTTGACCTCGTCTACGAGGGCAAAGGTAACGGCTTGTTTGAGGTTCGGCTCGACTTCGCTGGACAGAGCCCGATGCGAGCCATCCGCGGCCCAAAAGGGGAGGTGCCGCCATTCCGCGTGCAGCGGCGCGGGGCTCGGGAGACTCTGTGCTGCACGCTGCGCAACCATTGCACTTACGTGGTCGATTTTGGACATGCACGGGAGCATTGAGAAAAGGCCGGAAAGGAACGGAGCATGGAGAGCGTATTCACGATTTCTGAAGGAGAACTTCGCAAGCTTCGGCAAGACGACCGCCAGCTGGACTTGGCGGTAGTACACCTTACCTTTGAGGGGATTCAGATTTTCGGAGGAGGTGTCTGCACCGTGACAAGGGGGCACCTGGAAGCCCTCGGTCGTTTGCAGGACAAATTGCGACGGCGAGCGATACGGGTCACGCCCTATTTCCTGGAAATCGCTTACGCGCCCGACCATCCCCGCAGGGATCGGCGCTACGAGGAATACGCGCGCCAGAAGGCGGCGGCGATGGGAGGCGAGGTTGCCTACCTCACCAACTACAGCGTCGGTGATGAGCCGTTCACCAAGTGGGGGGTGAAGGACCTTGGTCCGGTGGAAAATTGGAAACACGCCTGCGCTTCGGGTGCCGCCCTTGCCTTGAACTTTGCGCGACGCCACCAGGCCGCGGTGCTCTATTGCCACGACTGCGTCTATGCCTTGGCCTCGCTGTACGCGGCCTTGGAGGCAGAGGCCTATGGGACGGACATCCGCGCCGTCTATGTGGTGCACTCGACGGCATTGACGCACGAGTTGCCGCTACCCAACCCAGATCGACTCATGGCGGAGGCGGTGGCCATGCACTGGCCGAAGGTCTCGCCCCGCGTGCGCATCGGCTATATCAGCGAATTCATCCGCGGGCACCTCATCTCGGACTATGGCGTGCGCCCGGAGCACACCGTGCCCACTGGCAACGGCCTCAATCCCGACGACCCACATTTTCGCTTGCGGAGCGAGCAGGAGATCGTGGCAAAGCTGCGCGAACACCACATCCCGCTTGACAAACCGCTCATGGTGACATGGGGAAGGGCAGTCTTGTACAAGCGCTTCGACGTGGTCATGAAGGTCGCTGCCGAGTTGCGTGATGCAGTGCACGCCGTGGTTGTCGTCTCGCCACGTTCGCAGGAGCTCCTCCAGCTCAAGGAAGACCTACACCTGGACATGTCCTTGATCTTTGCCTTTGATGCCGAGCTTATCGCCTGCTTGCTGCAGTGGAAGAACACGGTTGCGGTGCCAATCTTGGCCTACTTGGAGCCATGCGGCTTGACGCCTATGGAGGCGCGCATGCAGGCAAGGCGTCAGGGGCCTCTGGTCATCACCTCGGACACCGGCGGCTTGCCGGAGCAGATTGAGCACGGCGTGGACGGATTCATCACCCGGCAGGACGACGTGGCCCACGTGGCGGAGACGGTGCGGCGCATCATGGCGATGACTGATGCGGAGAGGGAACGTGTGCGCAGGGCTGGTCTCGAACGAATCCTTCGCCAGTACACCTGGCGCAGCCAGATTCTCACCACGCTGGCCGCGCTGAGCCCGCATGTGCGATTGGTGGCCGAGGAGGTGCGCAACGAGTGTGTCACGGAGGAACTGCGCGCTCTCCAGTAGCATCATCCGAGGAAAATGCTTGCGTTGGGTCGAAAAATTCCGTATACTACGGCATGAGAGGTGCCCCGCAGCGCATATTGCTGATCAAGCTGAGGGCGATTGGCGACGTGGTGCTGGCCACGCCGGCGCTGGCTGAAGCCCGCAGGGCCTTCCCACGGGGGCAGATCGATTTTCTGACCGAGCCGCCCTCACGGCAGGTGCTGGAGGGGAACCCTGATGTCGATGAGCTGTTACTCCATGACCGGCAGGCTTCTCTTGCGACGCGCGTGCGTTTTCTGCGGCGGTTGCGGGCCAAGCGCTATGACCTGGTCATCGACTTGTTCGGCAATCCGCGCAGCGCCTTGCTGACTCTGCTGACCGGCGCTGCGACGCGGGTGGGTTTCAACTTCCGATTCAGGCAGGCGGCGTACAATGTCCGTGTGCCTGCCCGTGGGCACTTGGTGCACGAAGTGGAATTCAACCTCGATGCCCTGCGGGCCATCGGTGTGCAGGTGGGAGCCCCGCGACTCCATTTCCCGGTGCCCGAACCTGCCCGGCAGTATGCCCAGGAGTTTGTGGCGAGGAACAAACTGTCCGACAAGCTGCTCATAGGCTTGAATAACTCCGGCGGCTGGCCGGCGAAGCGATGGCTGCCCGAAAGGGTCGCGCGACTGGCCCAACTTCTGGTCAAACGCCATGGGGCAACGGTGTTGCTGCTGTGGGGACCTGGGGAGCAGGCTCAGGCCGAGCAGATTGCTGCGGTTGCTGGCCAGGGCGTGCTGCTGGCTCCCCCCACGGACTTGCACCAGCTCGCGGCCCTGCTGGCTGACCTCCGCTTGTTGGTGACCACCGACTCGGCTCCCATGCACATCGCCGCAGCCGTGGGCACGCCAGTGGTGGCTCTGTTTGGGCCCACCAATCCCTTGCTGCAAGGGCCGTTCGGGCCGGGGCACATAGTGGTGCGCAATGAGTCGCTTTCGTGTCTGGGATGCAATCGCACGGTGTGCGAAGACGGAGCCTGCATGCGAGAGTTGGCGGTGGAGACGGTCTATGCCGCGTGTGCTAAGGCGCTCAGCACAGGTCAGCCTGACCAGGAGTAAGGCTCGCATGGGCGGACAGAGCTCCTGGCTCCCCATTTCGGTGGTGGTCATCACTCGGGACGAAGAGGACAACATCGAAGGCTGCCTGGAGAGCGTGCAGTGGGCGGATGACATTGTGGTGGTGGACGCGGAGAGCCGGGACCGGACCGTGGAGCTTTGCCGCAAGTTCACACAGCGGGTCTTTCGGCGCCCGTGGCCCGGCTATGCGGCGCAAAAGGCCTTCGCCGTGGCGCAGGCCAGACATGAGTGGGTGTTGAGCCTGGACGCGGACGAAAGGGTGAGCGATGCGCTACGGGCCGAGCTCGCCACCCTCATCGCTTTGCGAACGGAATGTGACGGCTACTATGTTCCTCGGCTCAGTTCGTATCTCGGCAAATGGATCAGGCGTTGCGGCTGGTATCCCGGGTATCAGCTGCGCTTTTTCCGGAAAAGCAAGGTGGGCGTAGCCCAGTCGCGCGTGCACGAGGGCTTCATCGTGCAGGGTAAAGTCGGCTACCTCCGTGGGGAGTTGCTCCACTACTCGTATCGCGATCTCGAAGAGAATCTGCAGAAGTTGAACCGCTATTCGACGCTGGAGGCGCTCGACCGAGCAGCTCAAACGAGGGTCAGGTGGTACGACTTTGTGCTGCATCCGCTTTCTGAGTTCTTGAGAAAGTTCGTCGCTCTTGGGGGAACTCTGGAAGGGACGCACGGCTTCGTCCTCTGCGCGATGTCTGCGTTCCAGAAAATGGCCCTTTACATGAAGATTTGGCAACTGCAACACCGGGAGCAGCTCATGGAGGCCTATCAGCGCGCCGGGGCACCCCGGTGTCAGCTTGAAGCAGTGGGAGACGATGCGTCTTTCGGTGATCACCATCACGCGCAATGAGGCGCACAACGTTGTGGACTGCCTGCGCAGTGTGTCCTGGGCCGACGAGATTATCGTCGTGGATTCCGGCAGCGACGACGGCACGGCCGACCTGGCGCGGCAGTTCACCCCCAAGGTGTACATCGTCCCGTGGCAGGGCTACTCGGCCAACAAGAATTTTGCGCTGGCAAAGGCGACGGGTGAGTGGGTCCTGTGGCTGGATGCCGACGAGCGCGTAGCCGAACTGCTCGCTCGGGAGATTCAGAGCACGCTGGCCGCGGATCCTGCCGTTGCCGGCTTTGAGATTCCGAGGCTTGCCTTTTTCATGGGCCGATGGATACGACACGGCGGCTGGTATCCGGGACGCGTGGTGCGCCTCTTCCGGTGCGGCCAGGGCCGTTTTTCCGACGACCCGGTGCACGAGGGGGTGGTACTGTCGGGGCCTTGCGGGCGACTGCAGCACCATTTGCTCCACTACACCGATCTGACTCTGGAACACTATCTGGACAAGCTAAACACCTACACCACGCTGTCTGCGCATGCATCTCTGGCCAAGGGACGAACCGTTGGTCTATGGGAAATGCTTGCCAGGCCGGTGCACACTTTCGCGAAAATGTATTTTTTCAAGGCAGGTTTTTTGGATGGTATCCAGGGACTCATACTCGCGCTCCTGTCGGCAGGGCATACGTTTGCCAAGTACGCGAAGATCTGGCATGAAGGCCAGCAAAGACACCAGCCGAGCGCCCAAAAGCTCGGTTTGCCGATCTCCGCGCCAGCAGGAGAGGAGAGGCGGCGGAGACGGAGCACGGGCCGGAGTGACCTGCGCTAGGGGAGGAAGACCACATGCAGATATCCGTAGAGGAACGCGAAGGGCTCAAGGTGGTCCGGCTGCATGAGAAGCGGCTGGATAGCCCACTGGCCCCGAAACTGAAGACCGAGCTTTTGGTGTTGCTGAGCCAGCCGCCTCACAAGATCGTCTTGGACCTTGGTGAAGTCGAATATGCCGATAGCTCAGGTCTGGGCGCGCTGCTTTTGGGGGTGCGCCAGGCTCGCGACAAAGGAGGCAAGATGGTCCTGGTGAACACCCAAAAGCGCGTGTCGGACCTCATGCGCATTGCTCATTTGCAGGAAATTCTGCCGACGTTTGCCAGCGAACAGGAGGCCATCAGGCTCCTCAACTCAGTGGCAAACCCCTCATGAAGGGACCGGGAGGCTGAAGCAACTTGAATGGGGAGCAGCTATGCCCATCTACGAGTACATCTGCGAGTCCTGTGGCAAAAAGGTGAGTCTGCTCATCTGGCCTTCGGGCGGCGATGAGGAGAAATGCACCAAGTGCGGGAGCACCAAACTTCGCCGCATTATGTCCCGCTTCGCGGCCCCCTTGTCCGAAGAAGCGCGCCTCGAACGGCTGGCCGACCCGAGCCAGTGGAGCGGCTTCGATGAGAATGACGCGGCCAGCGTGGCCCGCTTCGTGAAAAAAATGGGGAGCGCGCTCGGCGAAGACCTCGGTGAGGACATCGACCACCTTGCCGAGGAAGCCGCCCGGGAAGCAGACGAGGCGAAAAAAGGAGAGGGGCAAGACGAGTCGGTAGACCTTTAGCGGTCGCCGCCCCCTGGGGTCATCCGCCACACCCGGTGTTGGAACCGCAATTCAAGCACTTGTAACAGCTGCCCGCGCGAATCATGATGGAGCCGCACTCCGGACAGGGCGGAGTGTCGCTCAACCAGCCGGCCCCTTCCTCCTCACGCTGCTGCGGGGCCACTGCCGGCATGGGGCGCTGCGCGACGAATTCCTGCAGCCCCTGCCCGTTGCCGCTGGCGTCTGCCTGCTCGCTTGGCGGCAGGAACTTGAGCGCCAGGTAGCGGAAAATGTAGTCCATGACCGACTTGGCGAACGGAATGTCGGGGTTGTCGGTGTAGCCCCAGGGCTCAAAACGCGTGTGGCTGAACTTGTTCACCAGCACCTTGAGCGGCACCCCGTACTGGAGCGCTAAGGAAATGGCGGTGGCAAAGGAGTCCATGAGCCCGGAGACCACCGAACCTTCCTTGGCCATGACAATGAAGATCTCCCCGGGCGTGCCGTCATCGTACAGCCCTACCGTGAGGTAACCTTCGTGGCCCGCGATATTGAACCTGTGGGTCAGAGCGCGTCGCTCTGCAGGCAACCGCCGGCGACTCGCTTTGAACTTGCCCTCGGCTTGACCTTCGCTCTTGGCTGAGGTGCTGAGAGGCTGCGTCCGCTTCGAACCATCGCGATAGATAGCGATGCACTTGAGCCCCAGTTCCCAGGCGGTCATGTAGGCGTTCATCACGTCCTGGGGGGTGGCGTCATTGGGCATATTCACCGTCTTGGAGATGGAACCGGAGATGAACGGTTGCACCGCCGCCAGCATGCGGATGTGCCCCATGTGGCTGATGCAGCGCGTGCCTTTGGCTGGCCGCATCGCGCACTCGAAGACCGGCAAGTGCTCGGGCTTCAGGTGAGGCGCCCCTTCGATGGTCCCTTCCGCGTCCACGTAAGCAACAATCGTGCGGATCTCCTCGGGGGAGTAGCCCAGGTGCTTGAGGGCCATGGGGACGGTGGTGTTGACCAGCTTGGCCTTGCCTCCGCCAACCATCCTTTTCCATTTCACGAGAGCCACCTCGGGCTCGACGCCCGTGGTGTCGGCGTCCATCATGAAGCTAATCGTGCCTGTGGGGGCCAGGGCGGTAACCTGCGCGTTGCGGAAGCCGAACTGCTCGCCCAGTGCCACTGCCTCTTCCCAGACCTTCTGGGCAGCCTGCCAGAGCGTGGACGGCACAAGCGCGGCGTTGACGTCATTGAGCGCTTGCTGGTACATGCGGATGACGTTGAGCATGCATTCCTGATTTTTCTTGAACTCTGCGAAGGGCCCCAAGCGCTCCGCCATGCGCGCCGAGGTCACGTACGCCTGCCCGGTCATCAGGGCGGTGATTGCTGCAGCTAAGGCCGTCCCCTGCTGGCTATCGTAGGGCACGCCCCACGACATGAGCAAGGCGCCCAAGTTCGTGTAGCCAAGCCCTAACGGACGGAAGATCTTGCTGTTGCGGGTGATTTTTTCCGTGGGATAGCTGGATCGGTCCACCAGAATGTCCTGGGCGATGAGCATGATGTCCACCGCTGCCCGAAAGGCCTCCACGTCAAATTCCATGCCGTCCTTGCGAAAGCTCATCAGGTTGATGGAGGCGAGATTGCAGGCCGAGTCGTCCAGGAACATGAACTCGCTACAAGGGTTGGAAGCGTTGATGCGCCCGGAGGCGGCGCAGGTGTTCCACTTGTTGATGGTGGTATCGAACTGCATCCCCGGGTCGCCGCACAGATGAGCCGCCTGCGCGATCATTTGCATGAGGTCAACTGCATCATAAGTATCCACAATCTTGCCGTCCAGCACGGCGCGCGTGTGCCACTTCTCGTTGTTCTTCACCGCGTGCATGAAGGCATCGGGCACGCGCACGCTGTTGTTGGAATTCTGGAAAAAGACCGAGCTGTAGGCTTCGCCATCAAAGGAGCCGTCGTAGCCAGCCTCGATCAGGGCCCACGCCTTCCGCTCCTCATTGGCCTTGCAGTTGATGAACTCGACAATGTCCGGGTGGTCGATGTTCAGGATGACCATCTTCGCCGCACGGCGGGTCTTGCCCCCCGACTTGATGACCCCGGCGAAGGCATCATAGCCTTTCATGAAGGAGACAGGTCCCGACGCAAGGCCGCCACCGCTCACCCTTTCCTTGGAGGAACGGAGCGTGGATAGGTTAGTGCCGGTTCCCGAGCCCCACTTGAAAAGCAAACCCTCGACCTTGGCCAGGTCGAGGATGGACTCCATGGTGTCTTCTACTGAGTTGATGAAGCAGGCGGAGCACTGTGGGCGCTCCTCCACACCCAGGTTGAACCAGACCGGGCTGTTAAAGGAAGCCATCTGGTTTACCAGAAGGTAGACCAGTTCGTCGTGGTAGGTTTGGGCATCCGCCTGGGTGGCAAAGTAGCCGTCCTCCATGCCCCAGGTGCAGATGGTACGTGCCACCCGCTCGATGAGCTGCTTGAGGCTGGTTTCCTCGAAATCGGAACGCAGCCTGGTGCAGAAGTACTTGGAGGCTACCACATTGGTGGCCATCTGCGACCAGGACTTTGGCACCTCGACATTGGGGCGGTGGAAAATGACCTCGCCTTTTTCGTCGACGATCACCGCCTCGCGGGTTTCCCATTCGATCTCATCGAAAGGGTGAACCGCGGGCTTGGAAAAGCGTCGCGGGATAACCAAGCCGCGCGTTGCCATGCGCTTGGCGGTTGGGGCACTCCCTCTGCCTGTGCTGTCAGAAACCAGTTCCATTTGCGATGCATCACGAGTTCCGGGCATGGCGACCTCACCGCTGCTTCTTGTTCAACCTCCCATTCCCAAAGACAGAAAAGCCCACCTCCTCACGACAAGCAGAAAGCGATCGCTCAACCTCAGTTGAAGGACGTTGGCAGGGTCAAATCGTGCTTGAAACAGGCGTGCAGAGCTGGCAGTCGCTTTCGGTCGTTCATCAGAGTTCCTCCACAGTAACCACTCCACCGCTGCTCCCTTCACTCTGACAGACCGTGGACAATATACCAAATTCGGTGTGATTTGTCAAGTGAATTCTACATGTCGAACAAAAATCTTCTTTGCGCCTATATGTAGTGCCAGGGCCCTTGCCCTGCGGCAGAATGTTGTGGTCAGAGGCAGGCAAAAAAGCTCTTGACTGCGTGCTGGGGAATGCTTATATTAAAGCGGTCTTCGGGGCCAGGTGAAATTCCTTGCCGGCGGTAAGAGCCCGCGAGTCCCGATCCCGATCGGAGGGACAGAGCCGGTGCAATCCCGGCGCCGACGGTGACAGCCCGGACGGGAGAAGACCCTGACAAGAGCTGGCGCGCGGTTAAGCGCTGCGCAGGCTTATTGCCTGGACATCTGCGGGCCCCGGACTACCTCATCTGGGGCTTGTTTGTAGTGAACGCACAGGGAAATCATGACTGCCGGTAGCGACGAGTCATTTATGGCCGCCGCGCTTCGCCTGGCGCGAAAGGGGCTCGGCTTTGTCAGCCCCAATCCGCTGGTCGGAGCGGTGGTCGTAAGAGGGGGGAGAATCGTTGGGCGCGGCTACCATGCGCGATTTGGGGGTCCGCACGCCGAGGTGGTCGCCTTGACTGAGGCGGGAGACGCCGCCAATGGCGCCACCTTGTACGTGACGCTCGAGCCTTGTGCCCACCATGGAAAGACCCCCCCTTGCGTCGATGCTATTGTGGAAGCGGGGGTGGCGCGCGTGGTGGTGGGCATGCGGGACCCCAACCCTTTGGTGAACGGCAAGGGAATCGAGGCACTGAACCGGCGCGGCATCTCTGTGACCGTGGGGGTGCGAGAGGAGGAGTGCAGACGTCTCAACGAGTCTTACGTCAAGTACATCACCACTGGCCTCCCCTTTGTCGCGCTGAAGATCGCCCAGAGCCTAGATGGTAAGATCGCCACAGCCACCGGTCACTCCAAGTGGATCTCCTGCAAGCAGGCGCGGGCTTTCGTCAGGAGGCTGCGGGCGCAGTACGACGCCGTCCTGGTCGGGGCAGGCACGGTACGCACCGATGACCCCGCCTTGACCCCGCTGGACAAGGCTGGACCCATTCCGAAGCGGGTGGTGGTTGATGACCAACTTGGCATTCCCCTTGATGCCCGCCTCCTCACCGATGACTATGCCACCAAGACCATTGTGGTCACCAGCACCTTGGCCTCGCCAGAGAAGGTGAGGCGCATCGAGGAGCGTGGCGCTAAGGTGGTCTGTCTCGACGCTGGCGAGGATGGTCGCATCCCCTTCCTGAAGCTTTGGCAGAAGCTTGGCGAGTTGCAAATTGCCTCCGTTCTCGTGGAAGGCGGGCAGCAGGTGTTCACCGAGGCTCTCCTCTCTGGTCAAACCGACCGTTTGTGGGTCTTTGTGGCGCCGAAACTCCTTGGGAAGGGGCTCGATGCGTTTGGCGATCTGGGGGTGAGCAATGTCAACGCAGCCATCGAACTTGTCGATGTTTCTCTGCGGAAGATGGGCACTACGTTTCTCCTGACGGCACGTCCATTGCCCCGGCGTGGGAGCGAGAATGTTCACAGGATTGGTTGAAGAGGTCGGCACCGTAGCTGCGGTGAAGAGGACTGCCTCGGGCATCTGCTGGGCGGTGAGCTGCCGCGAGGTGCTCCCCGGACTGGCAGTCGGCGACAGCATCGCCGTCGACGGGGTGTGCCTCACCGTGACGGCGCTGCGCAGTGGTGCCTTCGCCGTCGACGTGGTAGGCGAAACGCTGGCGCGTACCACCATCGGCACGTTTACCCCCGGGCGGCAGGTCAATTTGGAACGCGCCCGGCGGGCAGACGATAGGCTGGGTGGCCACCTGGTGCAGGGACACGTGGACGGCGTCGCTGAGGTTGCGCAGGTCAGTGAACGCGGCGAAGGGCGGGTGATGCGGATATCTTTGCCGGGGGGGCTCCATCCCTTCGTCGTGCCGAAGGGTGCGGTGGCGGTCGATGGCGTCAGCCTGACGGTGGCACGCATTGTGGGACAAGCGCTGGAAATCTGGCTCGTGCCCCACACGCTGGCAAAGACTACTTTGCGGCAGAAGAGGGTGGGTGACTTGGTGAACGTTGAAGTGGATGTGCTTGCCAAGTACGTGGCGCGTATGCTGAGCCGCGACCGACAGGACGCCCTGAGCATGGAGAAGTTGAGGGAATGGGGCTATTAGCCACTATGGAGTGCATGGGATATGGCTGCAGTCTTTGATTCCGTAGAAAGTGCAATCGAGGAGTACCGGCGCGGCAACATCGTAATCGTGGTCGATGATGAGGACCGGGAGAACGAAGGCGATTTCATCATGGCTGCCGAGAAGGTCACGCCGGAGAAGATTAATTTCTTGGCCAAGTATGGTCGTGGGCTTATCTGCGTGGCCATGACCGGTGAACGCTTGGACGAGTTGGACTTGCAGCCAATGGTGACCGACAACACAGCCCGGCTGGGTACCATGTTCACCGTGTCGGTGGATGCCCGACGCAACACCACGACAGGCATCTCCGCGCAGGACAGGGCGGAGACGGTGAAGGCTCTCATCGACCCTGCCACCAAACCGCGTGATTTAGCCAGACCAGGGCACATCTTTCCCTTGCGGGCGCAGCCTGGTGGGGTTCTCAGCAGAGCCGGTCACACCGAGGCCGCAGTGGACCTTGCGCGCCTGGCCGGCCTCTATCCGGCGGGCGTGCTCTGCGAAATCATGGACGACGACGGAACCATGGCGCGCGTGCCGCGCCTGCGCAGGTTGGCGAGGCGTTTTGGCCTCAAGATGATCACCGTGCGCGACCTCATCGAATACCGCTCCCGGACCGAGATCTTGGTGAAACGCGTCGTCACCACCTCTTTTCCCACCAAGTACGGCAATTTCGTGCTGCACCTCTACGAGAGCGCCATTGACGAGCACCACCACCTGGCCGTGGCGAAGGGTGAGGTGGCAACCGACGAGCCGGTGCTGGTGCGCGTGCATTCGCAATGTTTGACCGGGGATGTTTTCGGATCCCTCCGCTGCGACTGCGGCGAGCAGTTGGAGCAGGCGCTGCGCGCCATAGAGAGAGAAGGGCGGGGTGTGCTCCTCTACATGCGCCAGGAGGGGAGGGGCATCGGCCTTGCTAATAAGCTGGTCGCCTACCGCTTGCAGGAACTGGGCCGAGACACAGTCCAGGCCAACGAGGAGCTGGGTTTCAAGGCTGACTTGCGAGATTATGGCGTGGGTGCGCAGATCCTGCGCGACCTGGGCGTCAGGAAGATCCGCTTGCTGACCAACAACCCACGCAAAATCATCGGCCTCACCGGGCACGGCCTGGAGGTGGTAGAGCGCGTTCCCATCGAGGTGCCGCCCAATCCGGTGAATGCTGCCTACCTTGAAACCAAGCGGGACAAGCTCGGTCACCTCATTCTGCAACAGGGAAAGGAACAAGACGCACAGACAGAAGAGGCCAGTCTGTACAAACTGTGCAAGTGAGACCGGACAAGAGGCTGTGCAGGATGGCATCGCGGGAGGTACAATGCCTGCTGTAACTGAAGGACTGTTGAGCGCAAAAGACCGCTCATTTGCCATTGTGGTGAGCAGATTCAACGAACTGATCTCCAAGCAGCTTCTGGATGGGGCGTTGGACTGTCTGCGGCGGCACGGGGCTGCTGAGGACAAGATCCACATCGTCTGGGTGCCCGGTTCCTTCGAGATTCCTGCGGCAGCGCAGCGGCTGGCAGCCTCCAAGCGCTACGACGCGGTCATTTGCTTGGGAGCAGTCATTCGGGGCGCGACGCCGCACTTTGAGTACATTGCTGCGGAAGTGACCAAGGGCATTGCCCAGGTGGGTCTTGCTACCGGCGTGCCCACCATCTACGGCGTCCTCACGCCCGACAATTTGGAGCAAGCATTGGAGCGCGCGGGAACGAAGGCGGGCAACAAGGGATGGCAGGCCGCGCTCAGCGCTATCGAGATGGCCGACCTGTTCGCGCGCTTGCAGTGAATCATGGCCAGCTTCTGCTGGGGCGGGGTGTTTGTACCACTCACCAGGTAGGCGAAAAGCGTTGAGAGCGAGCCTCCACATAGCCCTTGTCTTGGTGGTGATGTGTTCTGGCGCGCAGGCCGGCGTGGGAGACTGGAAGAGCTTCACCTCGGCAAACAGCGTGCGCGTGCTCATTACCGATGGGCAGACCATCTACGCAGGAACCACTGGCGGCCTGGTGCGCATCGATGGCACAGGGTCCCACTCTGCGATGCTGACGAACACCGAAGGACTTCCCGCCAATACCGTCACCGCCCTGGCCCTGGAGAGCTCCGGTGGTCTATGGATAGGAACGAGTACCGGGAGTCTGGCCTATCTTTCCCCTGACGGTGTGGTGCCCTCCGTGGTGAATGACTACAAGGGGCACACCATCAACGACCTCCAGGCCGTGGGGGACTCTCTCTTCGTCGCCCTGGATTTTGGCGTGAGCCTCTACGACCTGAAGAGGCGGGAAGTCAAAGAAAACTACAAGCGCCTGGGCAATGCCCTCAACTGGTACACAAGTGCCAGTGCTCTGCTGGTCATCGGCAACGAGATTTGGGTGGCCACTCCTTTGGGGCTGGCGCGCGCCGATCTTCGCTCCCCCAACTTGATGGACCCTCAGTTTTGGACCAACTATCGGATGGTCGACGGTTTACCCTCCGACAAGGCCACTGCCTTGGCCTACCACAAGGGCGCCATCTACGTGGGCACCGGTTCTGGCCTGGCGCGCTGGAGTGGTACGGCATGGGAGGACGTGGGACTCTCTGGCTTTGAGGTCACCGATGTTGCCGCGGCAGGCGACTCTGTCCTGGTGGGCACCACAAAGGGCGTCTACCTGCTGACGGGCGATGGCAGCATGCAGCAGAAGCCGTGGGCACCCTGGGGGCGAACAGCCGTGCTCATTGATGCGCAAGGTGGGCTCTGGCTTGGGAGTGAGAGCTTGGGCCTCCATCGCTTCGCCTATGCGGAGCAGACGTGGCGCAAGGTACGCCTCAACGTGGCGGAGGTGGAAGTCTTCAGCGCCATGGCCATTGACAGGACCGGCAGCCTCTGGTGCGCTTCCGGAGCGGACGGTGTGGCCGCCCTGCGGCAAGGGCAGTGGGTCACCCTGACGGCCAGTGATGGTCTCAGCATCGCCGGCCATAGAGCAGTGGTGGTCGACGGCCAGAACCGCAAGTGGTTCGGTACTGCCGGCAGGGGCGTGACCATCATCGAAGAAGAGGGAGATTGGTTTCGGTTCTCGCGCATCGACACCACAGGTGGCAGGCTTTCCGGCAGCGACACTCCTGCCAATGTGATTGTCGAGAAGCTGGTCTTGGACAGCCAGGGGAACGTGTGGATCCTGAACAAGTACGCCGCCAATCGTAGGCCTCTTGCCGTGGTCAGTCCCATTGGCCAATGGCAGTACTTTTCTTTGAGCGACGGCATCCCCGAGACCGCCGTCACCTGCATGGCCATCGACCAGAGAGGGTGGAAATGGATTGGCATGCAGAACCAGGGCGTGGTCGTGCTGGATGACGGGGGAACGCCCTTTGACAAGAGCGATGACCAGATCCGGGGCACGCTAACCACGGCGGACGGCCTGTTCAACAACCTGATCCGTTCCATCGCCGTGGACAGTGATGGGGTCGTCTGGATCGGAACCAGCCAGGGCCTCAACTATTGGTTTCAGGGAACCGTGGGAGGCAGAGGTGGCCTTCTCAGCGACGATATCAACGTCATCGCCGTGGACTTTCGCAACAACAAGTGGATCGGCACTTCTGCCGGCGTGAGCGTGCTCTCGTGGGATAGCTACACCTGGACACACTACTCCACGGACACTAGCCCCCTGGTCGGTGACAACGTACAATGTTTTGCTTTCGACGCCAACACCGGCTATGTGTACATCGGCACCGAGAGCGGTCTGTCGCGGCTGGAGACGCCTTTTACCCCGCCGAAGGCTGACCTTTCCGAGGTGCTGGCCTATCCGAACCCCTTTGTCATTGAACAGGGAAACGAGCGTTTTCACATCCACAACCTGGCGGATCACTCCACGGTGCGCATCCTCACGCCGGACGGATTGCTGGTAAGATACTTTTCGCAGCAGGAAATCCCTGGTTCCTGGGTGGAATGGGATGGCCGCAACGACCGCTACGAGTACGTGGCCTCGGGCGTGTACCTCTATGTCATCTACACCGAGTCGGGGCTTTCGCACGTGGGGAAGGTGGCTGTGATCCGACGTTAGCGTTTCTACGCATGAAGTCATGCTCAGGCGACTTTACATCAGAAACTATGCGCTGCTGGATGAGGTGGAGGTTCACTTTGGCCCGGGGCTGAACGTAATCACTGGCGAGACCGGGGCGGGCAAATCCATCATCATCGATGCACTGAGTACCATTCTCGGCGAGAAGGCCGACGCAGACGTCATCCGCGCCGGGGCGGAGAAGGCGGTCGTCGAGGGGGGCTTCGCGGTGCCCGACCTGCCTGAGGTTGACTCTCTTCTCCGGGAAAACCTCCTGGACGACCGAGGGGAAGAGCTGATCCTGAGGAGAGAGCTGCATCTTTCGGGGCGCAGCCGCGCTTTCGTGAACGACACCCCAGTGCCTCTGAAGGTGCTCGAAGAGCTGGGCGACCTGCTGGTCGACCTGCACGGCCAGCATGAGCACCAATCCTTGTTCCGCGTGCGGGAACATCTCTACTACCTCGACGCCTTTGGCCAGCTCGAGAAGGAGCGCGCAGAGGTGCATCAGCAGTACGAACTGGTCCAGCAACTGACCAGGAGATTGACTGAGCTCAAGGAGGAGGCGCGACAACGCGCCGAAAAGCGCGCCCTCTACGAGTTTCAGCTCAAAGAGATCCAGGCCATCAATCCGGAGAGGGGAGAAGACCAGGCCCTGGAGCGGGAGGAGTGCCTGGCGCGCAACCGCGAGCGGCTCTTCGCGCTCACCGAGGAGGTGAGCCAGCAACTGTACGAAGGGGAAGGAGCGGCAAGCGAGCGCCTGCATCGTTGCGAGGCCCTGCTGGCAGAGCTGCGCCAAATCGATGAATCCTTCGCCCAGCTCGCCGAGATGTGTGAGTCGGCAAGAATCGCGGTGGAGGAGATTGCCAAGTCGGCGCGCGCCTACCAAAGCCATATTGATTTCTCGCCCTCCCGCCTGGAGGAGATTCGAGAACGGCTGGCGCGGTTGAGCGGACTGAAGAAGCGGTACGGTGGCACGCTGGACGTGGTGCTCGAGTACAAGGAACTGCTCGAGCGGGAACTGGCCTTGGGGGAAAGCCAGGAGGAGCATATCGCTGAGACGGAGCGGCGCCTGGCAGCCGAGAGAGACGAGCTGGCGCGGCGCTGCCTGGAGCTCTCGGCAAAACGTCGACAGGCAGCCTTGGCATTGGAACAGCAGGTGGTGGCTGAGCTTGCCAAGCTGGGGATGAGCAAGGCCACCTTCGTGGTACAGATGGGACGGGAAGAGGACCCGGCGGGTCTGGTCACCGCCGACGACAAGCGTTACCGGGTCACGCCGCGAGGAATAGACCTCGTGGAGTTTTTCATTTCCACAAACCCGGGTGAGCCTGTCCGTCCCCTGGCCAAGGTCGCCTCGGGGGGTGAGATCTCGCGCATTATGCTCGCCCTCAAGTCGGTGTTGGCGGGCCTCGACCGTGTGCCTGTGCTCATTTTCGACGAGATCGACATTGGCATCTCCGGCAGGATAGCCCAAGTGGTGGGGCGCAGCCTGCGCGGCCTGGGGCGCAACCACCAGGTCATCTCCATCACCCACCTGCCGCAGATCGCGAGCATGGGGGATCGCCACTATGTGGTCGAAAAGAGGGTAGAAGGCGACCGCACGTACACGGTGGTGCGCGTACTAACAAATGAGGAGCGTCCTGCCGAAATCGCCAAGCTTTTGGGCGGTGAGACCGTCACCGAGGCGCATTTGGAAGGGGCGCGTCAGCTGCTGGCGCAGGCAAACGACGTGCGCCAGTGACACACCCGGCAGAGCGATGCCGGGCCGAGCAGGGAGGAGGGACAACAAAATGCGATGCCTGCATGTGGGGATGGCAATTGCGCTGAGTCTCGTCTTGGCAGGGTGTGCCGCGCGACGGCAGAGTGCTTTGCCCGAAGAGACTGACGAGGCCTACCGGGATCGAATTCTCTCTCTGCTGGAAAGCGAGGAGGGAAGCAAGCAAGGGCAAGCGACAACGGGTACAGCCGCAGCCATGGAGGCCACCGCGAGCGTACCGCAAAGAGAAGCTACCTCGGCGCCGCCGCTCAGTGGAAGCCTCTATGCGAGTACACAGGCGCGGTACGACGCCCTGCAGAGCAAACTGCGCGCCCGCCAGGCGACACTTGACAGCCTGCGGCGCGTGCTCGCCTCGGCGGACAGGGAGATGGCCAGGTTGGAGCAGCAGGTGAGGGAGGCGCGCACTGCGCCTGCTCCGACCACTGGGCGCCCGGTGCCCACCGCGGCTTCAAGCTATGAGGCGCAGTACCAGGCGGCCTTGTCTTTGGTGGAGCGGCAGAACTTCCACCGGGCCATCAGCGAGTTCGAGAGGCTGATTGCTGCTAACCCGCAGCACCGCTTGGCCGACAACTGCCAGTACTGGATTGGCCAGTGCTACTACGACCTGGGCAGATACGACGAGGCCATAGCTGCTTTCCTCAAGGTGTTCTCGTTCGCCGCCACCGACAAGTACGACGACGCGCACTTGATGATCTGCAAATCGTACATTGCCCTGGGCGAACGAGCTGCCGCGCGGGCGGAGCTCAATAGCTTTCTCCTCCACCATCCGACGAGCGAGTACCGGGCGGTGGCCCAGGCGTTGTTGCGCCGTCTGTAGCTCCTGTGTCGCCTTGAAAAGGACGCGGGCTCGTGCCAGAATTTGTCCATCTCCACACCCATTCCCACTATAGCCTGCTGGATGGTGCCGCCACCATACCTGGTCTGGTGAAGACGTGCGCCGAAATGAAGATGCGCGCCTTGGCGCTCACCGACCACGGCAACATGTTCGGCGCCATCGAGTTCTACGAGCAGGCCCTCAAGGCCGGCGTCATCCCCATTTTGGGGGTGGAGACCTACGTGAGCCCGGGCAGTAGCGAGGACCGGACGCCGCAGCGGCCAGGTGAAGGGAACTACCATCTGGTGCTCCTGGCACGCAACCTGGTCGGCTACAAGAACCTGCGCAAGTTGGTGACCCATGGCTACGTGAAGGGGTTCTACCAGAAGCCCCGCGTGGATAAACAGGTGCTGCGTGCTCATCATGAGGGCCTCATTGCCCTTTCGGCATGCATTCAGGGTGAAGTGAGCCGGTTGCTGCTGCAGGGGCTGTGGGAGGAGGCGCGCCGTGCCGCCCTGGAGTACCAAGAGATCTTCGACCAGCACTTCTACTTAGAAATCCAAGACCATGGCCTTGATGAAGAGCAAGCGGTGCGCGAGCAACTGGTGAGGCTTTCCCGGGAGCTTGGTATCCCTCTGGTGGCCACCAACGACATTCACTACCTCAAGCGCGAGCACTATGCCGCGCACGACATCCTCCTCTGCCTGCAGACGGGCGGCGACCGCGACTCGCAGGATCGGCTCCGCTACTCCACCGACCAGATCTATTTCAAGTCGGCCGAAGAGATGGCGGGGCTCTTTGCTGACCTCCCCGAGGCCATCGAGAATACCGTAGCCATAGCCGAAAAGTGCAACGTTCTCCTCGACCTGAAGAGCAAGCACCTGCCCCGCTTCGCTCTGCCGGCTGGTGAGCGGGCGGCGACACTCGATGCGTACCTGGAAAAGCTGGTGTGGGAAGGGGTGCGACGGTGCTACGGAGCTCCCTCGCCGGAGGTCGAGAGGCGGGTGCGGCACGAACTCAAGGTCATCCGCGACGCAGGCTACTCCAGCTACTTTCTCATCGTCAAGGACTTTATCGACTATGCGCGCAGCATCGGCATCCCGGTAGGGCCGGGGAGAGGATCGGCCGCTGGAAGCGTGGTGTCGTATGTGTTGGGCATCACGCGCATTGACCCGCTCAGGTACGACCTTGTCTTTGAGCGGTTCTTGAACCCCGAGCGCCTCAGCCCGCCCGATATCGACATTGACTTCTGCGACCAGCGGCGAGACGAGATGATCGCCTACGTGCGCAGAAAGTACGGGGAGAAGAACGTCGCCCAGATTATCACCTTTGGTTCCATGGCGGCACGGGCAGTGGTGCGCGATGTGGGGCGGGTGATGAAGATCAGCTTGGGCGAGGTTGACCGCATTGCCAAGCTCATCCCTGCCTCGCCCAACATGACGCTGCAGCAGGCGCTCAATTCCGTCAAAGAGCTCGCCGATCTGGTCGCCACCGACGAGCGCTACCAGAAGCTCATCGAGTACTCCTTGGTGCTGGAGGGCTTGGCGCGCCACGCGTCCACGCACGCGGCCGGGGTGGTGATTGCGCCAGAGGAGCTGACCAACTATGTGCCGCTCTATCGCGTGAAAGACCAGGAGGTCGTCACCCAATACGACAAGGACAGCCTGGAAAAGATTGGCCTCCTCAAGATCGACCTGCTGGGCCTCCGCACCCTGACGGTGATCGATGACACGGTGAAGGCGCTGCGCGCGAAGAGCGTCCACCTAGACATCGACAACCTTCCTTTGGACGATGAGGCGACCTACCGGCTTCTGTCAGAAGGCCGGACCGTCGGAGTCTTTCAATTTGAGAGCACGGGCATGCGCGAGTGGCTCAAGAGGTTGCGGCCGAGTCGCTTGGAAGACCTCATTGCCATGAACGCCCTGTATCGTCCCGGGCCGATGGACACCATCGAGGACTTTGTCGCGCGGCGACACGGGCAGAGGCCCATCCAGTATCTCCACCCGCTGCTGGAGCCCATCCTGAAAGAGACCTACGGCGTGGCAATCTACCAGGAGCAGGTTATCCGCATCTGCCACGAAATCGGCGGGTTCACGCTGGGAGAGGCCGACGTCGTGCGCCGCGCCATGGGCAAGAAAATCCCCGAGGAAATGGAACGGCAGCGTGAGCGGTTCGTCGCCGGTGCCCAGGAACGAGGCATTGATGCCCAGACGGCTACTTCCATTTTCGACATGATGGTAAGCTTTGCGGGCTATGGCTTCAACAAGTCGCACGCGGCAGGCTATGCGTTGGTTGCCTACCAGACCGCCTACCTGAAGGCCCACTACCCAGCGGAATTCATGGCCGCCACGCTCACCAGCGAGATGGGGGACACCGACCGCGTCGTGAAGCTCATTGGCGAGTGCCGGCGGATGAACCTCCCTGTGCTGCCACCCGACGTCAACGAGAGCCAGGCGCGGTTCGTGGTCACCGAGAAAGGGATTCGCTTTGGCTTGGGTGCGGTGAAGAACGTAGGGCTGGGTGCCATCCAAGAGATTGAGCGCGCCCGTCGCGAAGGCGGGCCTTTCACCGACCTCTTTGACTTTTGCGAACGGGTGGATGTGCGCGTCGTCAACAAGAAGGCCCTGGAAAGCCTCATCCAGGCCGGTGCCATGGATTCCTTGGGCGGGCACCGGGCCCAGCTGCTGGCTGCTCTCGATACGGCCGTGGCCTTCGGACAGGGTCAGCAGGCCGACCGGGCCGCCGGCCAGACCAGCATTTTCGGGGAACTGGCCCGAGAACAAAGCCTCAAACCCTCCTTGCCAGAAACGGAACATTGGTCAGAGGATGAGACTCTGCGCAAGGAGAGAGCCGTCCTGGGATTCTATGTGTCTGGACACCCTCTCAACCGCTACAAAGAAGAAGTGGCCACCTTCGGCACCTTTACCCTCGACGGCTTCGAGGAGGCGCAGGACAACACCGAGGTACGAGTCTGCGGGGTGGTGACGGAATTCTCTGCCCGCCCGGATCAGAAGGGTGGCATGACGGGGTTTTTCACCATGGAAGACCTCACTGGCACAGGCGAGTGCCTCATGTTTTCCAGCAGCTATGAGCGTTTCAGGGAATACATCTACGTTGGCGCCATGATTATGGTGGTCGGCAGGGTCTCCAACCGCCTGGAGAGAGGGGCGAAGATTATCTGTGATGAGGTTGTTCCTCTTCCGGAGGTCGCAGAGCGTTTTGCGCGCCGGCTGTGCCTGCGGCTGACACCAAGTGCGCTGGATGAGGCAGCGGCCGAGCAGGTCAGCGCGATGTTGGAGCAGTATCAGGGCGACTGCCCCGTGTTCATCGGCCTGCGCACCCAGAACGGCAACGGCCTGGTGTTGCGCGCTCAGAAGGTGACTGTGAGCCCAAAGGTGGAACTCCTGGAGGCCCTCCGCAACATTCTCGGCAGAGAGAACGTGTGGGTGAGTACATGAAGCGAACGTCGCAAACGGATGACCAGAGAGCTTAGGAGCGTGCCATGCAGTGGGTCATGAGCAGAGCAAGAGATGTCCTTCTCGCACCACGCAGCGCATGGGAACAGATCAAGGCTGAGCAGCTAACGACCAGCCAGATTGTCGGCCAGTATGTGGCCCTGCTGGCGATTGTCCCGGCGGCGGCATTCTATCTTCGCTTCTTTTTCAGCAGAGGGAGGGTGTGGGTTCACTTCCTGAGCACGGCCGTCTACTTCGTCCTTTGCCTGGCTCTGGCCCGGGGGGGCGCGCGGATTATCGAGGCGATCGCTCGCCGATTCGAGGTCCAAGGCGAGGGAATCGATTTTCTGAAACTCGTGGCCTTCTCGTTGACGCCTGCGTTTCTGGGTGGCGTTTTCCTTGTCATCCCTTGGCTCTCAGGTCTCACCTTCTTGCTGGCGCTGTATTCGCTCTACTTGCTCTACGTAGGCATCCCCATGCTCGTGCGCTGTCCAGACGAACAGGTGCTCTCCTTCGCCGTGAGTGGCATGGTGGTGCTCTATGTGCTCTTCGTTGTGGCATACGCAGTGCCCAGGACCATGATGGCCCTGTTCTGAAGCGGCGATGCCAGCTGGGCGCGAATGCCGGAGGAACCCCTGATGGCTGCAGCAAAGACGGTGGAGGCTCTGCCCATCCTCGTCTCCTCGAGCCTGGGCCTGCTCTACGTGCTCTTTCTTGTCGAGAAGCGCGACATTGTCCTGATTGCGATCTTTTGCCTCATTGTCATCCGGTGTGCTGCCGCGTTGATTGTGCGCCAAAAGCCCGAAGTACGCAAAGGTGAAGAGTGAGTCGTAGCCTGACCGACCGCGAGCTCTTTGCAGCGCTGCGGGCTGCCCTGCCGGTGGAAGAGGTGGCGCGGCGCCTGGGGGTGGACAGCGGAAGGATTCACGCCCTGCTGGACAAGCTCGAAGGCCTTCTCGGACAGGCAAGCCCCGAGGAACTGGTCATCTATGTGGACGGAGCAGCACGTGGCAACCCGGGACCGGCAGGAGCGGGAGCGGCGCTGATAGACACCAGTGGTAAGGTGGTTGCCCAGGTGAGCGCCTACCTGGGCGAATGTACCAACAACGTTGCCGAGTACCGGGCGCTGGAACTGGCGCTGCAAAAGGCATTGGAGATTGGCGCGCGTGCCGTACGAGTGCGGACCGACAGCGCGTTGATGGCCAGGCAGCTCAACGGCGATTTCCGGGTCAGGAATGGCAACTTGGTACCCCTTTACCAACGCGTCACCGAGCTTGTCGCGCAGTTCGACCGGTTTGCCATCGAGGAGGTGCCTCGCCAGGCGAACAAGAAGGCGGACGTGCTGGCGAACAACGCCATCGATGCGGCGCTTGCGGGTCAGAGAAGCGGGTCGTAGGCCCCAAGAGCGCCTCCATGCAGGGTGCCGGCCAGGGTCTCGTCGTGTGGTGGTCGATGCAACCTCGCTGCCGGCGTTCTTCGCGATGCCGGCGGACAGCGTGCCCTGCAGGCGTGGTTGCGGCTATTCTTGGGACTGAGCCCGCCGCCTCTTTAGGGGTAGCGACGATGTGGATCGATATCCCCGTTGTCGCATTCTGTGCCCTCGCAGGCGAGCTCCGGCAGAGGTGGTCGCAGTGGTGACAAGCTCTCGCTGGAGCTGGTCCATGCAAGGGCAGCCAAGGCGGCCCGGCGGGTGAGTGGCGAGCCGGGAGCGGACCGTGCCGCCTAGGCAGGGGGAGTCAAAGCAGATAGAATTCTGGCACAGGGAGAACGGAATGAAAGCTCTCATCACCAGTGGGGGCAAAGGAACCCGGCTGCGCCCCTTGACGCATACGCAGAACAAGCACCTGTTGCCCATCGCCAACAAGCCGATTCTGTTCAATGCGTTGGACTTTGTGGCGGAGGCTGGCATCACGGAGGTGGGCATCGTGACCAACGCCGAAGGATTGGAGGTGCGCGAAGCCGTAGGAGACGGCTCCCGCTGGGGGATCAAGGTCACCTACATCCCCCAAGAGGCACCTCTCGGACTGGCGCACGTGGTGAAGATCTCCCAGGACTTTATCGGCGACGAACCGTTCGTTTTCTACCTGGGCGACAACATGGTGGTCGGCGGGATAAAGCGCTTCATTGAGGAGTTCCAGCGCCAGAAATCCAATTGCCACCTCACCCTCGCCAAGGTGAAAGACCCGGAGAGGTTCGGCGTTCCGGAGATTAAGGACGGCAGGATCGTGCGCATCGAAGAAAAGCCCACGGTTCCCAAGAGCCAATACGCAGTGGCAGGCATCTACATTTACGACAGCTGCATCTTCGAGGCGGTCAACAGCATTCAGCCCAGCGCCAGAGGCGAGCTGGAGATATCCGACGCCCACCAGTATTTGCTTGAAAAGGGGTACAAAGTCACCTACTCCGAAATCACGGGGTGGTGGAAGGACACCGGCAAGCCGCAGGATATCCTGGAGGCGAATCGACTGGTCCTGGAGCATCTGCAACCGCACATCGCAGGCGAGATAGACGACGCCTCGTACGTGGCCGGGGCGGTGACCATCGAGGAGGGGGCGCGCATCATCGGCAGCCACATTCGTGGTCCGGCCATCATAGGCAAGCGCACCGTCATCGAGAACAGCTACATCGGCCCGTACACCTCCATCCAAGACGACTGTTTCATCCGCAATAGCGAGGTGGAGTTCAGTATCGTGATGTCGCACTGCCGCATCCTGGACGTTGGCATTCGCATCGAGAGCAGTCTGCTGGGCTATCACGCCGAGGTGGTGCGCGCCAACGGCATCCCGAAGACGCACCGTTTCATGATCGGTGACCAGAGTCGCGTGGAAGTGGCCTGAACGCACGCCTGAGCGGCCAGTGGCCCCTGCCCTGGCGTGCGCGTGCAGGACATAGTTCATCAGCGAAGGCGGGGAGTGAAACGTAGACTCCCCGTCGCCATATCGTGTCTAAAGCCGCCGCACAAGGGTAGTCCAGTGAGCGAGCAAGGAAGACCGATACCCATTTCTTACCATTTTGACTTCACAGGCGTAGAAGATTTTCACGAGTACCGTTTCGATGTCAACGGCATTCCCCAGGTCTACTACGGTCGCTCCATCGGCTGGCAGTACAACGCCATTACCGTGGCTCAGTACGGCTTGGCGCGGCTCACCGCCTGGGAGTCGTCTGGTCAGGACGAGGAGCTGGCACGCGCACGAGGAGCAGGACGCTGGCTGGTGGAGCATTGCGAGGAGCACCGTCGGCAAGTGGGTGCGTGGATCTACCGGTTCGATCTCCCATTTTATGGGCCGAAGGCACCGTGGATCTCCGCCATGGCGCAGGGGGAGGCCATCTCCCTTCTTCTCCGCCTTTGGCTCCTGGACGCGCAGGAGGAGTATCTCCAGGTGGCGCGGAAGGCGATACGAGCGTTTTTGCTGCCGACAGAGAAAGGAGGAGTGCTCTCGTCATTTCCGGACGGAAGGCCGGTGTTCGAGGAGTTTCCTACGGTTCCGCCTCCTCATGTGTTGAACGGCCACATCTTTGCCCTGCTGGGCGTGTACGACTTCTGGAAGGTGACAGGGGAGCAGGGTGCAGGCGAGCTCTTTAGCGGAGCAGTCCAGGGGCTGAAGGAAAACCTCTGGCGTTACGATCTGGGCTGGTGGACGCTCTACGACCTGCACCCTACCCGGCGATTGGCCTCCCGTGCGTACCAGCGCATCCATATGCGGCTCATGCACGTGCTCTACCGGCTCACGGGCGACGATGTGTTCGCCCAATGGGAGGCGCGCTGGCGAGGCTACCTGGCAAGTCCAGTGAGTGCCGCACGTTGGGCTGCAGCGAAGGTGGTGGAAAAAGCGCGGTTGCGCAGGTATCATGGTTGACGCGTCGCGAAAGGTCCTTTTCGTCGCCTACTACTTCCCGCCGTTGGGCATGGGAGGGGTGCAGCGCGCCGCCAAATTCGTGAAGTACCTGCCCGAATTTGGTTGGGAACCGGTCGTGGTCACGGTGAAGGACGTCGCCTATTTTGCTAAGGATGAGGCGCTGGCGCGAGAGGTGGAAGGGAGGCGCATGCACCGCACGGGCTCCCTGGACCCGCAGCGCCTGTTGGCGATGGTGCGCGGGAGTGGTCAGGCAGCGGGCCACACAGGCCCCTCTCGCGGGTTAGGTCGGTTGTGGAGGGTCTATGAGACTCTGGCGAGGTGGGTCTTCATTCCGGATGCCAAGGTGCTGTGGCTGCCGTTTGCCACGTGCCGCGCCATGAGGCTGGTGAAAGAGGAGAGAATTTCTGTGGTGGTGACTACCTCGCCACCGGTTTCTGCGCATCTTGTGGGGTTGGTGTTGCGCCGGTGGCTTGGCTGTCGCTGGGTCGCGGACTTCCGCGACCAGTGGACCGGCGGCCACCTTGACCTCTCGCCAACTCGCCTGCACTCGGCCCTGAACAGAGCCCTGGAGAGACTCGTTCTGCGTTGCGCGGACGCCGTCGTCTGCGTGTCGCGCCAGCTGTCGGTGAGCCTGCGCGACAAGTCCGGTCGGGAGAGGCTCCCCGTCGCCGTGATCCCAAATGGTTACGACGAACAAGATTTCCGGCCGGTACAGATGCGACGAAGTTCAAGCCGCAATGTCGTCTACTGCGGCAGCTTGAGCCGGCTGGCGGACCCCTCTAACCTCTTGAAGGCTTGTGCGTCCCTGGTGGGCCAGCGGCCCGACCTTCGCGGGCGCCTGCGCTTGACGTTTGTCGGGGAGAGTATCGGCCTGGACCTATCGGGTTTGGTGGCGCGCCTGGGGCTTCACGGGCTGGTGCACGCCACCGGCTACGTGGAACACGAAAGTGCCGTGCGCTTTCTCCAGGAAGCCGACGTGCTCGTGTTGCTTCTCACGGGCACCACTTCCCGGGATGTGGTGCCGGGCAAGGTCTTTGAGTACCTGCGTGCCGGCAAGCCGATCCTGGCCATTGTGCCTCCAGGTGAGACGGCCGACCTCTTGCGACGCCACGCCCCGGCATCGGTGCTCAGCGACAACACGGTGGAGTCTATTGAGCAGGCCCTCCTGGGGATGCTCACCTCCCCGCAGCGCACCCGCCGCGCAGACAAGGTCGGGCTGCAGCAATTCGAGCGCAGGTCCCTCACCGCTCAGTTTGCCCGACTTCTGGACGAGGTGAGCGAGCGAGGGCTTCAGGCTTCAGGGCGCTTGGCACACTTGGCCTGACGGCAAAAGGAATCGGCATGAAGCGGATAACCAAGGAGTAGTACGCAGCGGTGAGGCGAGTCACCAGGACGCTTTTCGCGCTTTCGGTAAACTTGGCAGTATGGAGCGTCGTCAGCGGCCAGGCCTTGCACTGGCCTACCGACGCCAGCAGGCTGCTCTCTTCGTCATTTTGCGAACATCGGCCCGGACGTTTCCACGCGGGGATAGACATCAAGACCGGTGGAGCCGTCGGCTACAAGGTCTTTGCCGTGCGCCCCGGGTATGTGACCCGAGTGCACGTGTCGCCGTTCGGATATGGCCGAGTGCTCTATCTCAGCCTGGATACGGGAGAGACTGCGGTGTACGCCCATCTGCTGAGGTTCATGGACAGCATCGAGGAGCGGGTCTACGCTGAACAGGAGAGGAGGGGTCGGTTCAGCGTGGATCTCTATTTTCGACCCTCTGAGTTTCCGGTCCAGCAGGGGCAGGTGATTGCCTACACTGGTCAGAGCGGAGCCAGGGCGCCGCACCTCCATTTTGAGTTGCGTGACCGCTACAATTGCCCAGTCAACCCTCTGCTCCTTGGCTTCCAGGTGCAAGATACAAGGCCCCCGGTCATTCGTCGTGTTGCCTTTGTCCCCATGGACGTCACCAGTCGCGTGCAGAACGACCTTGCCCCGCTGGTCAGCCCGGTAAGGGCGGTGAATGGCCATCGATTTGTGCTCGAGGAGAAAGTGCAGGTGTGGGGTCGGGTCGGCATTGCGGTGTCGTGCTACGATCAGGGCGATGGCGCTGACAATCGATTTGCCGTCTACGCGCTGCGCCTGCTGGTGGATGGAAGAGAGGCCTTCCGTAGCGAATACCAGCGCTTCTGCTACGAGCAGAACCGGCAGATGCTCCTGGACCGCGAGTTCCGCCTTGAGGCGCGCGGCTATGGGGATTTCCAGCGCCTGTTCCGCGACCCCAACAACTCGCTCCGCTTCTATCGCTCGCGATTTCGCTCTGCCGGCATCCTCCTTGCCGGTGTGGGCGATGACCCCTCCGACCTCTGTCTTGACGTGGGTTCGCATCGCGTGCTCGTCGAGGCGAGCGACTATGCGGGAAACGTGGCTACTCTGTCGTTCTCCCTGCTCGTCGCTGCACCGGGCGGCCCGATTCCGGTTCTGGCGGCCTCCCCTGCAGGCAAACAGGCAATGGTGGCGGAGGCTGACTTGGGCGAACTGCAGTTTGAGGGGCCGGAGCCGGGAGATACCTCTTTGCCCTTTGTGACCTTTGCCGTGCGGGTCGACTCAATGGAGAGTGAGCCGCAGTCCTTGAGGCTGCGCGATGTTGCCCGGCGCAGCCGGGTGCCAGAGCTCCTCATCGACCATGACTTTTACGATGACTACGTGCGGCTGCGCATCAGCGCCGCACGCCGGCTTATTGAGCCCCCTCGGGTGGTGGTCTGGCACGGCAACGAGGAATACCTGGAGCTCAGTTCCTGGAATGTCGGCCCGGGAACCTACGTGGCAGGCCTTCCGCTGGATGTCCGGCTCAAGAAGCCTCTCATCGTGGAGGCTATTGCTGCCGACGCTAAGGGCGACACAGTGGAGGGTGTTTCCTCTTTGCAGCTTTTTGCCATCACACCGGAGCGGGGGGGCGTCGTTCGCTCTGCCGATGGCCTGAGCGAGGTGCGCTTCGAAGGGGGCGCAGTGTATCGGCCGCTCTATGCGCGGGTGGCCGAGGTCCCGCTGACGCCCACCAGGCGTGCACCGGTCGTGGGGAACGCTTACCGCTTTGAGCCGAACGATGTGCCGCTCAAGGGCAATGCTCGCCTGAGCATATCCTTGCCACAGCCGGAGGCACACCCTGAGCAGTTGGCCATATACTCGGTGAGCCCAAAAGGCGCGTTGGCCTATGTGGGAAGACAGGGCGAGGGGCAAGGCAAGCAGGTGAGGTGCACCATCACACGGCTTGGGACCTTCGCAGTGGTGCGCGACTCGGTGCCGCCGGTCATTACCTCGTTGCAGCCCGAGCAGGGTGCAACGTTGGCCACCGACCGGCCTACCTTGAGGGTAGAGTTCCACGATGCGCTCTCAGGGATTGGCGGCGAAGAAGCCATTGAGCTCCTACTGGACGGACGGCGCGTCATTGCCGAATACGATCCTCCGCGGCGGTGCGGCTTCTACGTGCCCAGACAGCCATTGACGCGAGGACCACACCGCGTCACTGCCACAGTGAGGGACAGATGCGGCAACGCAAGCACGACTGAGCACAAATTCTTCCTCAGGTAGGGCACAAGCGCTCATGTCCTCCACTCCAAGAGGGTGGTTCGTCTCCTGATGACCTTGGCAGTGGGACTACCAACCTTCTCTGGGCGCATTATTGCGGGGGTCTGCCTCCGTGTTTGCTTTGGGGAGGCGGTCTCGAACGGCTCGCCAGGCCACAGAGACCCACGACTTCGCAGGTGACAGCCGAGAGCTCGCTGTGGTCTCCGGCTCCGGCACGAAAGGTCACCGGGTGGCTACGGGCTTGCGCGCTAATCCGGTTGAATTGTTGCCGCGGTTTTGCTATATTTGACCTTGGCTCGCAAAGGGTAGGAGGCCAGAGATCGTCGGTAAGCGTCGCTTCTACTACCTGCTCTATAGCCTGCGGCGGAGGGTGACCACACGGGTGGTGGTGTTGGTGGTCGCCATTGCGCTGGTGGGCGGCTCATTGGCCCTGTGGGCTGAGAAGCGGCACAACAGTGGGCTGAGCACCCTGCAAGACGCCATGTGGTGGACGGTGGTCACGATGATGACCGTGGGCTATGGTGACCGCGTCCCCATCACGCCAGCGGGTAGGCTGGTGGGCGTCCTGGTAATGTTCTCCGGGGTGGCGGTAATCAGCCTGTTGACGGCGGCCATTTCGTCCACACTCGTCACACGAAGGTTGCGGGAGGCAAAAGGATTGCAAGAGATACGGGCGCGTAACCACCTGCTCATTTGCGGCTGGTCGAGGCACGTGGAGGAGCTGCTCAGGCACCTGCGCGACGACCTCATCGCGCATGGCCGTGCGGTCGTGCTCATCGACGACCTGCAAGAGGAGGCGGTAGAGAAGCTTCTTTTCCGGCACCGGGATATTGACATCAAGTACGTGCGCGGTGACTTTGCCGACGAGACCATTCTCCGGCGCGCCAACGTCGAGGCCGCCTTTGCTGCCGTGCTGGTTCCGGACACCCTGGAGAGGACCTCAGGCTCCCCGGACGAGCGCACGGTGCTTGCCACGCTGACCATCAAGGCGATCGCGCCGGAGGTGAAGGTCCTGGCCTACATTGTGGACGCGCAGAATGAGCCGCACTTGCGCCGCGCCAATGCCGATCGCATTGTGATCGGCGACGCGCACAGCAGTTTCTTTTTGGCGGCGCATGTGGCCATGCCCGGCGTGCCTGAGTTGCTCGACGCCCTGCTCGGGGAAAGTGGGGGCATGCGACTTGCCCGCCAGCCAGTGCCTGGTGGCTTTGTCGGCAAGACCTCTGGCGAGTTTGCTCGCCACCTGCGCGAGAGCAAGGGTGCGCTTCTCCTCGGCTTCGTCAGCGAAGAACAGGGACTGAGCTTGGAGCAGGTCCTGTCCGGTGACTACTCAGCCATCGATGATTTCATCTGGCGGAAGCTGGAAGAGTCGTCCAAGGGCTTAGGGAAGCGCCCAAGGGTGGAGGTCAATCTCAATCCCCCGGATTCCTACATCATTCAAGAACGTGACGTTGCGGTGACCATCGCACCGGCAGGGGAGGGTTGAGGTGCCCAGGAGCAGACGCAAGGCCACCGTGGGACCAGAAAGACTCGCCGATTTTCCCATATTCGAGGGGATGAGCCCGGCGCAGTTGGCGCGCGTGTGGGAGATCATCGAACTCAGGAAATACCCGCCTGGCGAGGTGATCGTCCAGGAAGGAGAAAGCGGCGACACTCTCTATCTTCTCTTGGCTGGCGAAGTCGAGGTTTCCAAGGCCTTGACCCTCATGGTAGCGCGCGGCAACGTTGACACCCGCGACAAGGCGCTGGACCGGATGGCCGCAGGCCAGTCGCCCTTTTTCGGCGAGATGGCGCTGCTGGACGATAGCCACCGCCGCACGGCTACGGTGCGCACGCTGAGGCAATGTACGCTGGGCTTGCTGCGCCGCAAACCCTGCATGGCCCTGTGCCACGAGGATCCGTCCCTGGGCTTCCTCTTGATGCGCAACATTGCCTCCACTCTTGCCACGCGCCTGGACAAGGCGAACAAGGACATTCTCAAGCTCACAACTGCCTTCAGTCTTGCGCTGCGGGAGTAAGGCGACGACCGGTTCACAGAGCTATTCGGAGACAGAATGACGCAACAGGCAATGGACAAAGTTTACGACCCGAAGAAAGCAGAGACCAAGTGGTACCGATTCTGGGAGCAGTACCGCCTGTTTCACGCCGACCCGAACTCGAGCAAGAAGCCCCATGTGATCATGATCCCGCCTCCGAACGTGACGGGGATGCTGACGCTGGGACACGTCATCAACAATACAATCCAGGATATTCTCATCCGCTGGAAAAGGATGGAGGGGTTCGAATGCCTGTGGCTGCCAGGCACCGACCATGCAGGCATTGCCACCCAGAACAAGGTGGAGGAGATGCTCACCAAGGAGGGGCTGACACGCTACGATTTGGGTCGCGAGCGGTTCCTCGCCCGTGTCTGGGAGTGGAAGGAAAAGTACGGCGGCATCATCCTGGAGCAGCTGCGGAGGCTTGGCGCTTCCTGCGACTGGGAGCGCGAGCGCTTCACCATGGATGAAGGGTTGAGCGCTGCAGTGCGCGAGGTCTTTGTTCGGCTGTACGAGAAGGGATTGGTCTATCGGGACCGCGCATTGATTAACTGGTGCCCGCGCTGCAAGACAGCCCTGTCCGACGAAGAGTCACCAGGCAAAGAGGTGCCTGGAAAGCTCTGGTCCATCGCCTATCCCCTTGCCGACAGTGATGGCGAAATCGTCGTGGCTACCACCCGCCCGGAGACGATGCTGGGCGACACGGCGGTGGCAGTCCACCCGGCGGATGAGCGCTACCGCCACTTGGTCGGACGGTACGCGATTCTCCCCTTGCTGGGGCGGCGCATCCCCATCATCGCCGACGAACACGCCGATCCTGAAAAGGGGAGCGGTGCGGTGAAAATCACGCCGGCACACGACTTTGACGACTTCCAGGTGGGGCTGCGCCACCACCTTCCGCAAGTGGTGGTGATCGATGAAGACGGCAAGATGACTGAGGAGGCCGGGCCCTACAAGGGACTTGACCGAACAGAGGCCCGTGCGCGTGTGCTCAGCGACCTCGAAAAACAGGGACTGCTGCGGGGCGTCGAGGAGCAAATTACGCCAATCCCCCACTGCTACCGGTGCGACACCGTGGTGGAGCCGGCCTTGTCCACGCAGTGGTTCGTGCGCATGAAGCCGTTGGCGGAGCCGGCCATCCGCGTGGTGCGCGAAGGGAAGATCCGCTTCCATCCAGCGCAGCACGCCGAGACCTACTTCCACTGGATGGAAAACGTGCGGGACTGGTGCATCAGCAGGCAGATCTGGTGGGGGCATCGTATTCCTGTGTGGTACTGCGAACACCAGCACGTAGTGGTGAGCCGCTCCGAGCCGAGCAGCTGCCCAGAATGTGGCAGCCGGAACTTGCGACAGGATGAGGACGTTCTGGACACATGGTTTTCCTCCTGGCTCTGGCCATTCAGCACCCTGGGTTGGCCAGAACGCACGCGCGATCTTGAGGTCTTTTTCCCCGGGGACACGTTGGTCACGGCGCCGGACATCATCTTCTTCTGGGTCGCCAGGATGATCATGGCATCACTGGAATTCATGGGGGACATCCCCTTTCGCGATGTCTATTTCCACAGCGTGGTGCGCGACCCCCAAGGCAGAAAGATGTCCAAGTCGCTCGGCAATTCCCCGGATCCGCTTTGGCTCATCGATGGCGCCAGCGGCACAGAGATCGCGGAGTTTGCCAGGAAGAATCCCTCCTATGGGAAAGGAGTGCCTGCCTACGGTGCCGACGCGCTGCGCATTTCCATGGTCTACCTGACCCCGGTCGGCGGAAGCATCCGCTTCGACCATACGCTGGTGGAGTTTGGGCAAAAGTTCGCAAACAAACTGTGGAACGCCGCGCGCTTTGTGCTGATGAACGTGCGCCCGGAGGACGAGCCCTTGCTCCTTGAGGAACTCCGGCCAGAAGAGCTTCTGCAGGTGGACCGCTGGATCCTGAGCCGGCTACGCGCAGCAGTGGAAGCCGTGCGCAGCGCGCTGGATGAGTTTCGCTTCAATGATGCCACGCGCGTGTTGCACAAGTTTGTTTGGGGGGAGTACTGCGACTGGTACGTGGAGTTCGCCAAAGAACACCTGGACCCCTCTGCCGAATCGAGGCGGCGACAGGTGACGCTCTCGGTGGCTCTGGCCGTTCTCGAGCGCATTTTGCGCCTGGCGCATCCTTTTATGCCGTTCATCACTGAAGAGATTTGGCAGGCACTGCCGGCAAAATGCCGCCGCGCCCAGGGGGTGCCCAGCATCATGGTGCAGGCGTACCCCAGGCCTGAGGAGATGCCATCGGACGGCAAGGCGGAAGAGGAGATCGCCCTGGTGCAGGAGGTGATCAGTGCCGTGCGCAACATCCGCGGGGAGATGTGCGTGCCCCCGCAGGCGCAGGTCAAGCTTATCGTGCACGGAGCCGAGCCACATCAGCGGGCCCTGTTGCAGCAGAGCTTGCACTATCTTGACCGGTTGGCGCGGGTAGCGGAGCTGTCATTCGACAGCGTCAGGCCGTGCGCCGCAGCAGGTGCCGTGGTGGCGAATATGTCCCTCTTCGTGCCTCTGGAAGGGGTCATTGACCTGGAGCTGGAGAGAGCGAGATTGAGCAAGGAAATCGAACGCGTCGAAGGACAGCTCCAGACCCTCAACGCCAGGTTGAGCAATCGCGACTTCCTGGCGCGCGCCGGCCAAGAGGTGGTGGGACGCGAACGGCAGAAGAAGAGCGATTTTGAGGCACGTCTGAGCAGGCTGCAGGAGTGTCTGCGTAGCCTTGGCTAACACAGTCGTGCATGTGCTTGTGGAAGCGGGAGGACGAGGCGATGAAGCCCGCATACCTGTTGGCAGCAATGACCGCCTGCGTGGGGTTGTCGGCTGGGCTCGCCCAGCAGAAGATCTCCACGGCGGTCACGGTCTACAACAACGACCTCGCGTTGGTCCGGGAGGTGCGCTCCTTGGAGCTGGACAAGGGCAACCAGGAGGTCCGCTTCGTGGATGTGGCGGCACGCGCTGATCCCACTTCGGTGCATTTCAAGTCCCTGACCGCGCCGGATGCAGTGAAGATTCTTGAGCAGAACTTCCAGTATGACTTAGTGGGCACGCCGCGGCTCCTGCAGAAGTACGTCGGTGAACAGATCGCGGTGGCCACCAAGGACGGCCGTTCGTTCAAAGGTCGCCTGTTGAGCGCCTCTGACGATGCCATCCTGCAGCGCGCGGATGGCTCGGTGGATGCCATCTCCAGCTCCGCTATCGAGACGATGAGTTTTCCGGCATTGCCCGCCGGCCTGATCCTCCGCCCGACGCTCGTCTGGCTGCTGGACAACAAGAAGCCCGGCCCGCACAAGGTGGAGCTGAGCTACCTGACCGGTGGCGTGCGCTGGCACGCCGAATACGTGGGCGTGAGCAAACAGAACGACACCGTGCTCGAGCTTGCCGGTTGGGTCTCCATCGAAAACACCAGCGGCGCCACATACGAGAACGCGCGACTGAAACTGGTCGCGGGCGACGTGCATCGCGCCGAGGAGCGCGTGCGCTACCGTACCATGGCCAAGCAAGAGGCAATGGTAGCCTATGCCCCCGAGCCACAGTTCCAGGAAGAAGAGCTCTTCGAGTACCACCTCTACACCCTGTCGCGGCCCACGACCATTCGTGATTTGGAGACCAAACAACTCTCCCTGTTTCCACCGGCAGCCACCGGGTGCAAGCGGCTCTACCTGTACGATCCCTCGGCGGACAAGAAGGTACGCGTCAATCTGGAGTTTGTTAACAGCGCGGAGCAAGGGCTCGGTCTGCCTTTGCCCAAAGGCAAAATCCGCGTGTACAAGGAGGCTGGTGACCAGGCCTTGGAGTTCATCGGCGAGGACTGGGTCGACCACACGCCGAAGGACGAGCGCGTGCGCGTGTTCCTGGGGAATGCCTTCGATATCGTCGCCGAACGCACACAAACGAGCTCGCGCAAGCTGGGGGAGAAGAGCCGAGAGGATTCCTGGCAGGTGGTCATTCGCAATCACAAGAAAGAGGCGGTCACGGTGACGGTGGTGGAACATGTCTGGGGCGACTGGGAAATTCGCGAGAGTTCGCATCCGCATCGCAAGAAAGATGCGTACACCATAGAGTTTGACGTCTCAGTGAAAGCTGGGTCAGAGGGGACACTCACGTACACGATTCGTACCCGTTGGTAGGAGCGCCCTTCGGCTACGGCCATGCCTGCACCTGACAGGCAGGTTCTTCAACTGGACAAGTCGGTGCAATGTGTGCGCGGCGTGGGGGAGGCGCGCGCGTCCGCCTTGTGCTCTGTCAATGTCCACACCGTAGAGGACTTGCTCTACTACTTCCCACGTCGCTACCTCGATCGGAGCACCATCAGCCCAATTGCCGGTCTCCGGCCCGGGATGACCGCCACCGTGGTGGGCAAGGTTGAATCCGTGCAGATGATCCGCGGGCGTCGGCCCCGCGCAGTGGCGCTGATCGCGGATGCCACTGGTTTCCTGCAGGTCGTCTGGTTCAATCGCGCCGAGTACCTCGCTAAGCTCTTCAGCCCGGGCGAGGTGGTGGCCTTTTCGGGAAAGGTGACCAGCTACGGTGGCCTGCAGATGGTGCATCCCGAGTACGACCACCTCTCCGAGGAGGGTTCCGCCCCGGCTCTACACACGGGGGCCGTCATTCCGCTCTACCCTTCGTCTGAGGCATTGGCCCGCAGAGGCCTCGACAGCCGCGGCTTCCGCCGCATCCTGCGCAACGCTCTGGACAGCTACCTGGCCTCGGTGGAGGAAACCCTGCCGGCGGAGATCCTCGGGCGACAGGGGCTCATGCCGCTCCGCGAGGCTCTGGAGAACATCCACTTTCCCCGTGATCGCGCTGCCCTGGCTCTCGCCCAACGCCGCCTCAAGTTTGACGAGCTTTTCTTCCTTGAACTGATGATTGCCTACCGCAAGAGGCGCCTTGGTTCGGGCGGCCCGGGTATTGCATTCCCTCGAGTGGGCGAAAAGACCCGCCAGTTGGTCGAGCGCTTGCCGTTTCAGCTTACGGAGGCTCAGAAGCGCGTGCTGCGCGAGATTCGCGAGGACATGCGCCGGCCACAGCCCATGAACCGCCTGCTGCAGGGGGATGTGGGCTCCGGCAAGACTGTCGTTGCCCTGACCAGCATGCTCATCGCTGTGGAGAACGGCTATCAAGCTGCCCTCATGGCTCCCACCGAAATCCTGGCAGAGCAGCACTATCTCACCATTCGCGACTTTCTCCGCGACCTTGGGGTACGGGTCGAACTCCTCATTGGCGGGCAAAGCAAAGCTTTCCGCCAGCAGCTATTGGAGGACGTCGCCCAGGGGAAGGTGGATATCACCGTCGGCACCCATGCGCTCATCCAGGAAGGGGTGCAGTTCGCCAATGTGGGTTTTGTGGTTATCGACGAGCAGCATCGCTTCGGGGTGATGCAACGCGCCACCTTGCGGCACAAGGGGCAGAGCCCAGATGTGCTGGTGATGACTGCCACCCCCATCCCGCGCACCCTGTCGCTCACCGTCTACGGCGATTTGGATGTGAGCGTGCTGGATGAGCTGCCCAAGGACCGCAAGCTGGTCAAGACCTACTGGCGAACCAGCGACAAGCGCCCCGAGGTCTATCAGTGGCTCCGTGACAAGGTCCTGGCAGGCGCGCAGGCGTATGTGGTTTTCCCCTTAGTGGAAGAGTCGGAGAAGGTCGACCTGAAGGCTGCTACCGAGAGCTTTGAGCAACTGGCCGCCGGCCTCTTTTCGGACATACCCATAGGCTTGCTCCACGGCCGCATGCGGCAGGAGGACAAGGACCGCACCATGATGGCGTTCAAGCGGGGGGAGCTGCGCGTTCTGGTCTGCACGACGGTCATCGAAGTGGGCGTCGACGTTCCGAATGCCACCGTCATGGTCATCGAGCATGCCGAGCGCTTTGGGCTGCCGCAGCTTCACCAACTGCGGGGGCGGGTCGGCCGAGGAGCGGAGCAGTCCTATTGCATTCTCCTGGCCTATCCGCCTCTTTCCGAGGAGGCGCGCACGCGGCTGGAGACTCTCGCCAAGGTGACCGACGGCTTCCGCATCGCGGAGATCGACCTCAAGCTTCGCGGGCCAGGGGAGTTCTTCGGCACCAAGCAGCATGGCCTGCCAGAGATGAAGATTGCCAACCTGGTCGACGACGTGGAGATTCTGCTCAAGGCGCGGGACGAGGCTTTCGCGCTGGCTGCACGCGACCCACAACTGCTGCATAGCGAGGACCAGGGTGTGCGATCCTGCTTTCTCAGGCACTATCGCGGCAAGTACGGCCTGGCCGACATTGGCTGAGGGAAACGGGAACCTGAAGTGGGGGATGGAGCGTCTGAATACTCGGTTTGCAGTGCATGCAGCATGGGGGGGCCGAGCAGGGTGACCGTCTGGAGGTTGCAAGAGGAGGGATGGCATGGCAGAGCAGTTCACTCGTGAGCAGATGTTCGAGGCACTCTTCTTCAATCTGGTGATGATGTTTCATACCTCAGCAATGCAGTACATGGGCAAGCTCAAGAATCCGCTCACCGACAAGATCGAGCGGGACTTGTTGCAGGCCCAAATGAGCATAGACATGCTGGATATGCTGAAGGCAAAGACGAAGGGCAATCTTACGGACAACGAAGCGCGGTTTCTGGACCGCATGATCAGCGAGCTGAAGCTCAACTACGTGGACGAGGCCGAAAAGGACCGCAAAGCACAGGAGCAACAAGCCAAGACGGAAGGCGAAAAGAAAGAGTCTGCCTCAGCGGGCGCAGAGACGACAGCGGAGAGAGAACCGGAAAGCCAGCAGAGCGAGGGTCAATGAAGCAGCGGGGGCTCCCCGGCTGACTGTGGTATGAGGGTCTCGAGCTGGGCCGAAAAGACTGCCAAGGCCTCTTCGTCCCACAGGCAGAAGACGATGCGTCGTATGCCCGTAGCGCCGTCGGCATAATCGCGCACGGCGCTCAGCATGGCTCGGGCGCAAAGCTCCATTGGGCAGCCGAACACACCGGTACTGATGGCCGGAAAGGCGATGCTGGTCAGGCCGTGGGCATCAGCTAAGCGCAGGCTGGCGATGGTGGCGTCGCGCAGCTTTCGCTCCTCCTCGCCTGATCCCATGACCGGCCCGACCGCGTGGATCAGGTAGCGGGCCTTCAGCGCCCCCCGCTGGTGATGGCAGCAGAGCCGGTGGGCACGCGGCCATGGGTGCGCACCCAGGCGTTACTCTCCTCCTGGATGATGCGCCCGCCTTTGCGCACAATGGCCCCAGCTACGCCTGCACCATGAGCAAGATGCTCATTGGCAGCGTTGACAATGGCGTCGGTTGCCATCTCCGTGATGTCGCCGCGCAGGAGCTCGATCTCAGTCTTGTGCCACCGTCGGACCATCTTCACCCTCCTGGAGGACTCACGAGAGCACCAGGCGATGATAGCGTTTCTTGCCGGCCCGTAGCATCAGCATGCCCTCGGCAAAGTGTTGGTGACCTATCCTCAGGTCGAGGGAGTCGATTGGCTGCTGATTGAGGTAGGCGCCTCGCTGCTCGATGAGCCGACGCGCCTCGCTGCGCGTGCGCGCCAAGCCGACCTCGGTCAGCAGCTCGACGATCCAAATGCCTTGGTCCAGGCGTTCGCGGGCGATGGCAGTTGTGGGGATAGCCTCTTCGGAAGTGACCCCTTCGCCTCGAGGAACCGTGCTCGAAGGTAAGAGCTGAGGCGGAATGACCCGCGCGCCGAACGCGCTGGAGGCAGCAGCAAAGGCGCGGCGCGCCTCCTCCTCGCCGTGAGTTATCTTGGTTGCCTCGTAGGCCAAGACGACCTTGCACAGGTTGAGATCAGCCCCCGCAAGACTTTGCACTTGTTCGATCTCATGGAGCGGCAAAAGGGTGAAATAGGCTAAGAAGCTGGCCACGTCGCGATCGTCGACGTTGACCCAGTACTGGTAGAACTCGTACGGCGACGTCTTGCGTGGATCCAACCACACTGCCCCGCGAGCTGTCTTGCCCATCTTCTCGCCGGTGGCGGTGGTGAGCAGTGGGAAGGTCACCCCCTCCACCTGCGCCGATTCCAGGCGGCGAATGAGGTCCACTCCCGCAAGGATGTTACCCCACTGATCGTCTCCACCCATCTGCACGGCGCAGCCGTAGCGCCGGAACAGGACGAGAAAGTCATATGCCTGGAGAACCTGGTAGTTGAACTCGATGAACGAGAGGCCAGTCTCGAGGCGCTGGCGATAGGCCTCCGCAGTCAACATGCGGTTCACGCTGAAGTGGCGGCCGATGTCGCGCAGAAACTCTATGTGGTTCAGGGGCGACAGCCACTCGTAGTTGTCCACCGCGATGGCGTCACCATCTGAAAAGTGCAGATAGCGATCCAGTTGTGCCCGTATCGCCAAGCCGTTGGCGTAGATGCGCTCCCTGCTTAGCATCTGCCGCATCTCAGTCTTGCCGCTGGGGTCGCCGACCATGGCCGTGCCGCCGCCGATCACGGCAATGGGGCGATGACCGGCCCGCTGCACGTGCACCAGGGCCATGATGGGCAGCAGACTGCCCACGTGCAGGCTGTCGGCGGTGGGGTCAAAGCCTATGTAGCACGTCACTTGACCGGCGTCGAACATGGCGCGCACTGCTGCCTCGTCGGTCACTTGGCAGACAAAGCCTCGTTGCTTCAGAACCTCGTAAGCGTTGTTCTGCTCCGTTCTCATCCCTGCCTCTGGTTAGAGCTTGATCCGGTACTTTTCCTTCAGTTCTCGCTGCGTATCCCGTTCGGCGTCCCGGCGGGTGATGTCCTGGCGGCGGTCATACTGGTGTTTGCCACGCGCCAGCGCAAGCTCGACTTTGGCTCTGCCTTTCTTGAAATACATGCGCAAGGGCACAAGTGTCAGTCCGCGCTCCTGAACCTTGCGTGCCAGGCACCGAATCTCCTGGCGGTGAAGCAACAACTTGCGTGGTCGCACCGGGTCGTGGTTGTAGACGCTGCCATGGTCGTAGGGACTGATGTGGGCATGGAAGAGCCACACCTCCCCGTCCTTGATGGCCGCATAGCTGTCCTTCAGGTTGGCGCGTCCCGCTCTGAGCGACTTCACCTCAGTGCCCTGCAAGGCGATGCCTGCCTCGACGGTCTCCAGGATGACATAGTCATGCCTTGCCTTGCGGTTGGTGGTGATCAGCTTCTCGCTCATCTCTGCTTCGCACTGGTTGGTGGTGGAGTGTGCCTTCCTCCACGGCCGCGGGTCTGTGCGGCTTTCTTTTGGGCACTCTGCCCATGTGTTTTCCTCGCACACTCCGGGCAGAGCGCACAGCTGAGCTGGGCGGAAGTGTGCGCGCTGAGATAGCTCTCCACCCGGTGCCAGTAGCCTTTGTCGTCGCGAATCTTCTTGCATGAGGAACAGATGGGCAGCAAGCCTGTCAGCGTCTTGACCTCGCTGAGCGTCTGCAGCAGCTGGCCGATAAGGCGCTCCCGTTTGACATCTGCTAAGCGGTGTTCGGTCAGATCGCTGGCGATCAGGTAGGTTCTGACCTTACCGCGATCCATGCAGCGGACGTATCGGCTGCGGACAAACCTGCGGCTGCCGCCATTGAGCACAATCCAGTATTCCAGCTCCACTTCTCGTCGACCAAGACGCTGGGCTTCTTCGACGATGGTGCACACGCGCATCTGCTCCTCGGGAGCCGCACACTGCAAGAGCATCGCGGGCTCCAAGCTCTCTGCCGGACAGGCAAAGATTTCCAGGAGGCGAGGATTGGCATACACGACCTTGTCGTCTTCAATGATGGCCAGCCCCTCGTTTAGGTTCGCCGCCATGAGGCGAAGGCGCTCCTCATTGCGTCGCAGCGAATCCTCCAGATTGTGATGCTTGACGGCCAAGACTAAGGCCTCGGCGATGTTTCTCAAGCGCGCCACTTCGGTTTCGGTGAACCCCGCACCTCGCGAGATCGAGACAAGGCCCACATGCTCCTGACCGCAGAGTAACGGGACATTGATGGCCGGCGGCATCCCCAACAGTTGCCGTAGCACGGGAAAACGCTTGCGCTTGACGCCTACCGCGCGGGCAAACTCCGCCAAGAGCGCGTCGGCCCCTTCCTCGTCAGCCACGAGTTCGAGGGCCTCGGCCAGCAACGCGGCGCGCAAGTGCGGCGAACACTCCAAGTCTATCCTGACTGATGGAAGCGGGCGTCTAATGGCCTCCTCAATCTTTCGGGTCTGGGTGCGGGTGAGCATCCGCTTGTCCCAGAGGAGAAAGCGCCCGTCCTCGCTGCGCAACAAGACGGTGGTCATCTTGCAGCCGAAGCTCCGCATGAGGCCCTGTGCGCAGATGTGCAACACCCGCTGAATTCCCGCGCCGGCGGCTATCGCACCGTTCATGCGCGCCACAAGGGCAAGGTCTTCGGTCCTTTCCTTGGCCATCTGTTCGGCACGTTTCTGCTCGGTCACGTCTCGTCCCACCGCCTGCATCCCAGTCAGGCGCCCGCGACGGCCAAAAAGGGCCCTTGTGGTCCACTGCATCCACCGCTGCTCGCCCTTAGCGTTGAGCACAATGTGCTCATGGGTGAGCGTAGGACGCGAGGGGCGCAGGGCCAGGAAGTGGTCCCGCGCCTCCCGGAACTGGTTATCAGGCATGGCAGGCATGAACTTGGTGCCGACCAGTTCGGCGGCTTGCTTCCCATAGTAGCGGCAGTAGGCCTCATTCACGAAAAGGATGGTGCCGTCGGCCGAGCGCCGGCAAATGAGTTCGGTCTGGTCCTCCACTACGGCGCGGTACCTCTCCTGGCTCTCGCGGAGTGCCGTCTCTGCCCGAAGCCTCTCGGTAATATCGATTGCGGTGAACTGCAGGAGGGGAATCCCCCCGATAGTCACCCTCCTCACCTCGCATTCGATGTGGTGGACGCCGCCATCTACGTCGATGACACGGACGACACTGTGGCGGCGGAGTTCGGCGGCAAAGGCCTTCCCCAAGAACTCCTGAATCCGAGCGCGGTCGTTGGGATGCACGCGGGCGAGGAGTTCCTGGCCGCGCATGCCTAAGAGCTTCTCCCGAGCACAGCCGAGAATGCGGGCGAGGGCCTCGTTCGCCAAGAGCAGCTGCAATGGCTCCAGCGAAAGGAGAGCCACACCAAAGGCAGACTGCTCCACGAGGGTGCGGTACTTTGCTTCGACGTCACGAAGGATGCGCTCCGTTCTCTTCTGTCCGCTGATATCCGTGGCTACCACCAAAACTGCTCGGCCCCCCTTGTGCTCCACAGGAGATAGGTGGACAAGAGCGTCCAAGTGCTGCCCGGCAGGGGAGATCAGGGTGCATTCCAGGCGGTCACGTTGGTTCCTGCGTTGGGCTGCCTCAAGATATGCTCTTAGCCCCTCCCAGTGTTCTTGCGCCACAATATCGCGGAGCGGCGAAGAGGGCGAGAAAGGGCCGAGGGCCTCCTCTGCCGCCTTGTTTGCGTACACGATCTTCCCGTCAGCGACCATGAAGATCATGTTTGGCGAGGCTTCGGCGAGGGTGCGGAACTGGTGTTCTGACTCGCGCAGGGCCTTCCCCGCTTCACGCTCGGCGGTCACGTCGGTGAGAAAGCCGACGGCACCGAGCACCTGGCCGGACTGGTCATAGAGTGCCTGAACGCGCACACAACAATGCCCGTGCGAGCCGTCCTTGCGCCGGAACCTGCCGTCTGGCTGGATGGCGAAACCATGTTCGCGCAGCTGTGCTATGATGGTTTCCCGCTCGCTGGGATCGGCATAGAGCGAGACTCCCTTGTGCCCTAACATCGCCTCCGGGGTCTCGAACCCAAACATGCGTGCCGCCGCCCGGTTGGTTTTCACCACTTTGCCGCTTGCTCCAGTGATTATGATAGCCTCCGGCGTCAGCTCGAAGAGCCTGCCGTAGAGCTCAGTAGTGCCGAGGGATTCCTCGTGCACCCCCAGGCGCGGACGAAGGTCGCGGTAGGTACCCTGCACGCCGGCAATCCGTCCCCCTTCGCGGACTGACCAGGCATGTATCTCTACAGGTATGCTCTCTTCCGGGCCTCTGGAGAGCTCTACCTCAATGGGGGGATGGCCGGCGCCGCGCAGCAGCTGTTTCAGCATCACCCGCACGCTGTCTTGGTGGCGGGCCGAGACCAACTCTTTCAGATGACAGCCATGGAGTTCTGACCCCTGGCGACCCACCTGCTCAAGGAATCGAGGGTTCGCGTAACAGAGTTGGCCGCGAAGGTCCAAGGCAAAAATACCGTCTCTCGCCTGCTCAGGAGCAAAAGGGATGGGCTGCCCGGGAACTGCTGTATCGTCGTGCGTTGGGTGTGCGGTCAAGGCATAACCTCCTACTTGTCAGCGGCCGCGGCAAGCAGGGCTGCCGAATCACCTCTGCGGCTGGCCGGCCAGAGGCCCCCTGGCGCAGAGCAGCGACCCGTTGCTCACTGGATGGGGCATCAACAGCGACGTTGCGTTCAGCTCTGTGCTTACAACGCGCTGCTAAAAGTATCACTTTTGGCGGGAAAAGTCAAGGCCAATTAGTTGCCTCGTGGGTGCGCCCCGTACACGGCTCCCTGGATGCCGGGTGCGATCACCTGGGCCAACAGGCGTGAGCACCGCCTGGAAGAAAACTCTTGATTTTGCCGCCGCTGATTAGTAAATTTGCACCGTGAAAATTTTGGCGAAGCCGAAGTGGTGAAACTGGCAGACGCGCACGGTTCAGGGCCGTGTGGGCTTACGCCCGTGGGGGTTCGACTCCCCCCTTCGGCACACCAGCGTACGCGGACGTTCCCGCGAGGAGTGTCCGCGTCGTCGTTTCGGCCGTTCCCTCACCCCATTCCGTCTGTTGGCGCAAAGTGTGAGCAGTCGGAGGTAGCCCGCGCAGACCCGCGCCGCGCTAAGCTGACCCCCTGTTGTCGAAAAAACAAAGTCACTGCCCAAATGTTGCGAAAGTGATACACCCCCTTATGAGGAGGTCTGCACGACAGGCATAAGTGCTGATTTTCCAAATGACCCAAGATCGGCACTGTGGCCCGGTAGTTGCAAATGGTCGTTGCGGAGCGACGGAACGACTGCGATCGCCAGCACCGGAATGGGACGGTAACAAAGCACTGCTTGGATTAGGGGACGTCGGAGCTATCGAGCTCAAGGAGGGCCGGGCGACGGCGGGTCGTGATAGGGGGGAAGGCGGGTTCCTCAGCCCACGAGGACCCGCCTTTCACTTTTGTGGCCCGACGGAACGCTGTTGCGCCGGTGAGTTGATTGTCCGAGCCCAAGAGAGCGCCCGAGATGCACAGGACACCCGCACTTTTCGCTTGACTATTTTCTCTCTGTTGCGTATGTTCAAACGCCAAGCGACGGCTTGCCCGGCGTGGTGCGTGTTTTATGCACCGACGGCGCAACTTCGGCTGTGGGCGAATGAGCCCAAAAGTGGGGTCTGTTCGTCCACGAGAGTCCGGCCGGCGTGGGTCGGGCATCTACATTGCCGGAGACACTGCGGCAGCGGCGCTCGGCCTTCGTGACGAGCATGAGGCTGACGGAGGGATCGCCCTGGTGTGTGATGGATCGCAGGCATTTGCCTTGGCTGCAGGAGCAGCCGCAGTGCTGGGGCCAATTGGACTCGCGGCTCTGGTCCTGGTGCTTGCTGCCCTTTGTGCCTGGTTGTGGACGTCTCACTTATGCCAGCAGCGGGAGGTTGTGCGCATTCTCGGGGCATTCCCCTGTGCGGCCTTCCTGCTCGACGCCAAAGGCAGGGTCGTTCACAGCAACAGAATTGCCCGCCGCCACATGGTTGCCGGCGCCACCGATCCCAGAGGGTTGCACTACGCGGAAGTCTTTCCGCCTGCGATAGTCCAGGAAGTCGGCGTCGTCCTGAAAGAGCTTGGTACCGAGGGCGAGGTGCGGGAGCCAGTGGATGATCGCATGGTGCAACTCCCAGGTGGCCAGGCGGGGGTCATACGCGGCGTGTCGGTCTCGGAAAGGCGTTGGCGTCCTTGCGCGAGCCTTCTGACCATAGAAGACGCCTCTGCGAGCGTTGAACTGCGCCGGGCCTTGGACTGGGCGGCCCTTGCGCAGCAGTTGGCCCACGAGATAAAGAACCCCCTGCACACGGTGCTGTTGACCTTGCAGCGCCTGCAGTTGGCCTATCACGAGACTCGCACAAAGAGCAGCGCCGCCATGGATCGCTACGTCGATTCGGCCATCGAAGAGATTGAGAGGTTGCGTGCCATCGCCGATGGCTTCTTGCGTTTTACCAGCCTGAAACCTCCCAAGGTATGCGTCATGGAGGCAAGAGAGCTGCTCAGCGCGGTGGAGCGCCAGGTGCGCCAATGGCTGCCCGAAACGGTGAACCTCATCGTGGAGTGCGAAGAGGGCCTCCCCCAGGTACGCGTGGACTTGGAAGCGACGCAACGCCTGTTCTACAACATCTTTGACAATGCAGTGCGCGCCATGAGAGGAAAAGGTCGCATCTTTCTGCGTGTGGGCATGGCGCAATGGCTTACCGTCGGTGAGCCGGTGCGCCGCGAATTTGTGGCCTTTGAAGTCAGCGACACAGGGTGTGGCATTCCTGAGGAGCTCCTCGGCCGGGTGTTCGAACCGTACGTCGCCGGCAAGGACGGAGGCACAGGGCTTGGGCTGAGCATTTGCCGGCAGATAGTCAAAGAACACGGGGGGCGCATCAGCCTGCAGAGCAAGGTCGGCGCGGGGACCACCGTCCGCGTGGAACTCCCTGCCTATCAAGCTTGAACCAGGGGTTACGGTGATGAAACGACAGGGCGCAGCACACATCCTTGTGGTTGACGACGAACAGAAGACTCTCGACATCATGGAAGACATCCTCACCCACGAGGGCTATCGGGTGTCGACGGCCACTACTGCTCAGGACGCCTTGCGTCTGGCCGAACAAGAGAAGCCGGACCTTGTGCTTCTCGACCTGGTGATGCCAGGAGTGAGCGGCATGGAGTTGCTGCGCCGCCTGGTCGCCTTGGACAGCACGCGCCCTATGGTGATGATTTCTGCCCATGGTGATATCCCGAAAGCGGTGGATGCCATCCTGCAAGGCGCAAGTGATTTCTTAGAAAAACCCTTGAAACTGCCGGACCTCCTCCGGCACATCCAGGAGAGTTTGCAGAAGGGGCAGGCGCTGCGCTTGGCGGCAGCCTCAGCGACCGAGCTCTATGAGCGCCATGGCATGGTCGGCACCAGCAGCCAGATGCGCGAAGTCTACGCCCTCATCGACCGGGCCGCACCCACCGATGCGACCGTGCTCATCCTGGGCGAGACCGGTACGGGAAAAGAGTTGGTCGCTTCCGCTATCCACCGCCTGAGCGGCCGTAAGGGGCGCTTTGTGGCGGTCAATTGCTCGGCCGTTCCGGGGGGGTGTTGGAGAGCCAGTTCTTTGGCCACAAGAAGGGAGCCTTCACCGGGGCCATCCGGGACCATGAGGGGATCTTCGTGCATACCAACGGTGGTACTGTGTTCCTCGACGAACTGTGCAGCATGAGCCTGGCGGCGCAGGCGAAGGTCCTCCGCACATTGGAGAGCGGTGAGGTGCACCCTGTGGGGAGCGAGGCCGTGCGCATGGTGAATGTTCGCCTCATCGGCGCCAGCAATCGCAACATTGAGGAAGAGGTGCGCGCTGGCCGCTTCCGGGAGGACCTCTACTACCGACTCAACGTCGTTAAGATCCAGGTGCCTCCTCTTCGCGATCGTCGGGAGGACATACCGCAATTGGTGGCCCATTTCCTTAAGCAAGCATGCCAGGAACAGCACAAGCCACAGATTCGCCTGACGCCCGCAGCCATGGAGGCTCTTGTCGGTGCCGCCTGAGCCGGCAACGTGCGCGAGCTGCGCAACCTCGTTGAGCGCATGGTGATTTTCGCCGAGAAAGAGGTCATCGACCTGCCGGACATACGGCACGCGATGTCCGAGGACCTGGACAACTTAGAGCTCACCTACGTGGGACTGCCGCTGCGCGAGGCAAGGAGAAGGTTTGAGCGCGACTTGATCAGGGCCAAACTCATCGCCAATGCGTGGAACATGAACGCCACTGCGGCGCAGCTGGGCATTGAGCGCACCAATCTCTACAGGAAGATGAAGCAACTTGGCATCGAGCAGGAGAGCCCGTTCGCCTGAGCTCCAAGACGGCATCGGGGCCACTACTCCCGACGCAGGCGTGCGGGTTGCTCGGCCTGGCTCCTTTACGCCCGCATGGTAGCAGAGAGCAGGCGCTCCTTTTGCGCGAGGTAGTATCGGTAGTTTTCCAGCGACACATCAGGCGGGACGCGATGGTCCACGCTCGGGATGTAGCCGCCAGCGGCCACGAGGGGCGACAAGGACTCGAGTTCCTGGTCAATGGCGGCTGGTCCCGCAATGAGGGCAAACTTGTTGACGCCTCCGATCATCAGCACCTGGTCGCCGTGTTCCTCACGCAGGCGCAAAGGCGAGGTGTGCAGGGCCTCGACGGGGAACATTACCCTGATTCCAGCCCGTAGCCACCCGGGAACCAATAGGTCGATCTTGCCGTCGCAGTCGACCACACTGTGCGTGATGCCGTGCGCTCGCAGTTCCTCGACGCTCTCTTTGTAGCGAGGAACCATGAACTGTTCGAACAGCCGGGGCGAGATGAGCGGGCCGTGGTTGTAGCACATGTCCTCCCACCACCAGGCGACATCCACGGCCAGCGCCGGCGTGATGTAGGCGCGTAGGAGGTGGATGGTCAGCTCTTTCAGGTGGTCCATCATGGCGGCGACCCACCCGGGTTCGGTCATCAGGGCGATGCTCAGGTTCTCGACCCCCATCCAGTTTCGCAACCAGCCGTACAGAGAGCCGGCATCGAAACGGACCGGGCGCCCTTGTTGGTGACGCATCCGGACAAAGTCGCCGATATGGCTGGTGACCCGGTCCTCGCGGGACCAGTCCAGGCGTTCCCGCTTGAAAGCCTCCCAGTCGTCGGGCGAGGCGATGGGGAACTTGACATAGCGCGGGATGCTCTCGCCATCGGTCAATTCTTCGTAGAGGACGCCGTTCTCGTCGCGCACGAGGCGGCGGCCCCCTTGCTCGGCAAGGACCTGACGGGTGAACGGAGGCCACAGCCCGTTGATGACCGGGACGTAGTCAAAAGTCTCCACCCCTTCCAGGCCAAAATAGGCCTCGACCTCCGTGCCAGTGCGCAGGTGGGAGGGCAGTCCCTCGTCGTGCCAGCGCCGGATGGTCGCCTCCCAATAGCCGAACTCTAAGTTCGGCAGGCGGTCAGCAGGGGTGAACTCAAGTGCGGCTAAGAAGCGTTCTCGTGTGGTCATGAACGAACCGTGACAGTGAGCCCATGGTCAAGACCAACGCATTTCCTCTGCTGCAAAACTCCAGCATTAAGGTAATAAACACCGAGCAGAAAGGCAACGAATTCTTGTGGAGTCGTTCTGTTCTTCGTTCGACCAGGCGCGGAGGTGGAGAGTTGTCTGGCAAGCGGGCAGAGGGCGCGGTGGCATGACAGAGGTTCGTGCCGACAACAAGCGAGCCCGTTGCGGGCGCGTGAGGCGGGTGCTCGGAGCGGCGGTGTGTTCTGCCGCCTTGCTTGTCCTTGCGTGCGCTCGAGGAGGGGACTGGGCGCGCACCATCGGCTGGCGAGACCCGGAGCTATTGAGATTGCAGAAGCACGAGGAGCCCAGCGACGCCGAGGCAGTGGTGCTCACTGATGAAGGTAAGGTAGAGGTCTCGGGCGAGTGGCAGATGGGCTTTACCCTCTTTGAGCGCCACCGCATTGTGAAGATACTCAACCGCCGAGGTGAGCGTTTTGCCAACGTGGCGGTGCCCTACGGCGCAGACAGCAGGGTGGAGCTGCTCCAGGCCAGGTCTATTTCGCCGCGCGGCGAAATCTCCGTGGTGGAGCCGAAGAAGGTCTATGATGTGAATCTTTACCCCAGCTTTGTCTTTTATGCTGATCAGCGCGCAAAGCTCTTCGCAGTGCCAGGCATCGAGCCTGGTTCCGTGGTAGAATACCGCTACCGGGTGCGGACGCCTACCAGGAGCTTCTGGCACTCGTGGGTGTTTCAGGAAGACGTCCCAGTCCTGCGATCGCGGTTCACCGTGTTAGCGCCCGGGGAGTGGGAGCTCATCTACCGGGTGCACGGTCTTGAACTGGAGCCCCATGTCACACGGGCTCCTGCTGGCTTCAAGGCGACTTACGTGTGGGAGGCAAAGGATGTTCCGCCTCTGAGCCGCGAGCTTTCCATGCCGCCGCCGCGCGAGTGCTCTGCCAGGGTGGAGTTGGCACCCGCCGGAATGAAGAGCTGGAATGACGTGGCAGCCTGGTACCATGACCTGGCTGGACCGCAGATGAAGGGGACCAAGAGCATCAAAGAGCTGGCCAGTACGCTGCTGGCGGGCTGTCAGACCGATATGGAGAAGCTGAAGGCGCTGGCCACATGGGTGAGGGACAATGTGCGCTACGTAGCGGTAGAAATCGGCATCGGTGGGTTCCAGCCTCACGGCGCGCAAGAAGTGTTGGCCAACCGATATGGGGATTGCAAGGACATGGCCACGCTGCTGTGCACCATGGCCGCCTCCGTGGGCCTCAGGGCTGACCAGGTGCTGGTGAGTACGTGGCAGAACGGTGTGCCCGACACTTCCTTGCCCTCGCCCTTCCATTTCAATCATGCGATGGTCTTCGTCCCGGCAATGGGGGACAGCGGCTTGTGGGTCGATCCAACCGACAAGGGGACGCCGTTTGGCAGTCTGCCATGGTACGACCAAGGCGTCTTTGTGCTGCATGTGAAAGGCGACGGGACCGGCTCGGTCCGCCGCACGCCCCGGCGGCCTGCAAGGGAAAACCAGACGGTCGAACATTGGCAGGCCCGCATCGACGAGACGGGCAGCGCCCAGGTGGAGGGGGAGACTCTGCTGCGAGGGGCGCCGGCGTACGAGCTGCGCAAAGAGCTGGCAGCTCTGAACAACACGGAACGGACACGTTGGTTGGAGAGCTACCTCGCTCGTCGGTGCCCAGCGGTCACTCTCAAGTCCTGGCGGGTGGCCGGCTTAGAGCCGGACGCGGATTCTCTGCGCTTCTCATACTCTTTTTGCTCCAGCGCCTTTGCAGTGCGTAGTGGCGAGTTGCTGGTGGTGCGCCCTGCACAGTTGTGCCGCCTTGACTTGCCAGAGTTGTTTCGGTCGCCCACCCGTATGCACCCCATCCGCTTCCGCTTCGGGATGGTCCAGGAATTCCTCTTGAAATTGGACGCCCCTGCCGGCCGGAAAATGCTTTCTCAGCCGGTCTCAGACTCTACCTCATGCGCCCACGGGTCGGCGAAGTGGCAATGGTTCCCCACTTCGTGTGGTCTGTTCGCCAGCGTTCGTTACAGCCTGTCCGGCGAAGATGTGTCGCCCACCCAGTATCCTGCCTTTCGCGCCTTTCTTGACACTGTGGAGGTGCGTGACCTGCGCGAAGTGCGTCTTGTGCGGGACTAAGTGCATCCTGACCATGGAGCTTGCTCGTTCCCGCCAATGGAGGCTCAGAGTGTTCCTCCCCGGCAGAAACGATGCAGCCGCGACCTTTGCCTCGGGTTGACGGGTTCCAGCGACTCTCAGGGCCGTTTCGGTATAAGAGCCTGTGGAGGAGGTTGTCAGCTGAATAGGTAATGGCGCGCCCCCCGCAGGCGACGATCCATGAGCGGTGCCGATTGCACGGAGCGGGATCGGTGAGGGCCAGAGGTCAGCAGAGTTCATCGCACCACTTGTTCCCTCAAGTTGGTACCGGCCATTCAATGGTACCCTGCACAAGCCCTTACACCTTGCCGGGGAGCCCCCTCGGAGACGCTATCCGAAAAAAAACCACCGCTCCTGCAAAAAACACTTGACGGTCTCGGGAAAAAGGCCTACATTAGTGCACGTTCACTGATATCTATGCCATGACCGTACGTAAACGGACAGGTATGAAGACTAACATCTACCAACGTCAGGAGTTTATTTCTCTGCTATCGATTTCGGAAGAAGAACTCGCAGAGTGGGAAAACCTGGGTCTGATCCGCCACCTGGGCAAGATCGACAACCAGATCCCCTTCTACACCGAGGCGCACGTCAGCGAGGCGCGGCAGATCCAGCAGCTGCAAAGGCTGGGCTATGACTTGGCGACAATCCAAAAGATTGTGCGCAAGGTCGGGTTACCCTCGCAAGCGACTCAGCGCTCGCAAACACAGGTTACCGATTTCCTCACCGTCGGTGAACTTGCTGACAAGACCGGCCTCAACGCCCGCACCATCAAGTACTGGGAGGAGCGAGGTATCTTGCAGCCCGACGCGCGCAGCACCGGGGGTTTTCGCCTCTACTCGCGCGTGTATGTTTACCTCTGCAACCTGATCAAGGACCTGCAGAACTTTGGCTATTCTCTCGAAGAGATCAAGGAAGCCTCGGACCTTTTCCGCGATTTTCTCGCCATCAGCGGGGGGACATCTCCCTACACCCATGAACAAGCGCGGCAACGTCTGGAACTGATGCAGGAGAGGATTGCTGCCCTCAACGAACGGATGGCAGCCCTGAAGGATGGCATCAAGAGGTGGGAGGACCTGCTGCGCAAGAAGAGAAAGGAGGTGGCCCAGCTCCTCAACAAATTCAGTGAGGGCGCCGGCAAGTCTACCGCCGACAGCCAAGGCAAGCAAAGCTAACCTCGAGGTATAGTGCGTCATGGCAAAAGTAGTCCTTATCGAACCAAAGGCCCCCAACCTTCACATCTTCACACGCTTTCCTCTTCCACGGTTGGGAACCATCATTTTGGCCACTATCGCGCAGAAGGCGGGATGGGACGCTGCCGTCTATGTGGAAGAGCAAGGAGCGGTAGACTGGCAAGAAGTGGCGAGCGCAGATCTGGTCGGCATTTCTACGGTCACCTCCACTGCCCCGCGTGCTTACGCCATAGCTGAGCGCGTGCGCAACTTGGGGATTCCGGTGGTGCTCGGCGGGACACATGTGACCTACCTGCCCGAGGAGGCCCTCGTGCACGCCGACTATGTGATGCTTGGTGAGGCAGAGTCGTCATTTCCCCTGTTGTTGGAAGCGGTGGCCGGGCAGCGCAGCCTGGACGAGGTGCCAAAGCTGGTCTACTTGCGCGACGGAAAGCCCTTCACGACCACCGTGCCGGCGCCACCCGTGGTGCTGGATGAGATTCCCTTTCCGGATTTCTCACTCATCAAGAGCAGGGAAAAGAAAGTGGCGGGCAAGCGCATCATCCCTGTGCAGACCTCTCGCGGCTGCCCTTTCGACTGCTCTTTCTGTTCGGTGACCGGGATGTTCGGCAGGAAATACCGCTTTCGTTCCACCGAGAACGTCATCGCCGAGCTCCGGCGGTACAACCAACCAGGGAACTTTGTCTTCTTCTATGACGACAACTTTGCGGCGAACCCTGCCCACACGCGCAGACTTCTTGAGGCGATGATCGCAGAGGGGTTCAAGTTCCGCTGGTCGACGCAGGTACGGGCCGACATCACCCGAGATGAGGACCTGGTGCGCCTGATGCATCGCGCAGGCTGCCACACCGTGTTCGTGGGATTCGAGACAGTGAACCCGGAGAGTCTGGTGGCCACCAAAAAGCACCAGACCGTGGCGGAGATGGAGGAGGCCACCCGCGTGTTCCGCCGCCACCGCATCAACGTGCACGGGATGTTCATCCTCGGCCTGGATCACGATACCTTCGCTTCGGTGAAGGAGACGGTGCGCTTTGCCAAGAAACATCAGTTGGCCTCTGCCCAATTCCTCATCCTCACTCCTCTTCCTGGCAGCCGTTGCTATGAGGAGCTGCGGGCCGAGGACCGCATAACCTTCACCGACTGGAGCCTGTACGACGCGCACCATGTGGTCTTCGAGCCGCGTGGCTTTTCCCTGATGGAATTGCAGATGGCTCAGATCTGGGCTCACCAGCGCTTCTATTCGCTGGCCGAAATAGCGCGGCGCTTGTTGGCTTTTCGCCTGGAAGAAGTGGCCATCGCCCACTACGCACGTCGCCTCAACAGCCTGTGGCGCAAGAGGAACGGGCTCTACCTGCGGTTGCTTGATGTGTTGCGGGCGAGGAAAGGGGGGCGAATAAAGGCGGAGTTCTGGCAAGACGTCGCGTTCGACTTGCCCCATTAAGAGCTCGCACATACCGGATGGCAACGAGGGGCCTCGGCATCATGAGGCCCCTCACGCGTTCTATGGGGTACCGTGTGCGCAGGCTTGCTGCCGCCTTGGCCGCTGGCGCGCGAGCCGCGAACCCCGCCAAGAATCTGCTCCCCCAAGTCTTTTACCTTGACTAATTGGGGTTTTTTTGCTACTTTTCCAGCCAAGCGAGAAACGATGAAGACCCACGCAAGAGAGTCACGGCGCGAGCACTGGGAGTCTTACTGGGCTGAAAGAGCCGCCCCGGACGACTACTACTCCAATGCCGATCGCGTCGTCAGGCAGATAGAGCGGGCAGTTCCCCTCCCAGCCGGCTGGGCGTTGGAGGTGGGAGCCGGCACTGGGCGCGACGGGGTGCGGTTGGCAGAACGCGGCGGAAAAGTCGTGCTCCTCGACTATGCGGAGCAGGCGGTGGCGATGATGCGCGGCGTGACGCGCGGACGCAAGGGGGTCTACATAGTTCGGGGTGACGCGTTTGCCTTGCCGTTCCGGAGCGCAAGCTTGGACTTGGTGTTCCATCAAGGCCTCTTGGAGCATTTCCGGGAGCCGCTGCCACTGTTGCAGGAGAACCTGCGCGTCCTACGGCCTGGCGGCGTGGCCGTGGTCGACGTGCCTCAGCGTTACCACATCTACGGTTTGCTGAAACGCGTGCTCATGGCGCTTGACAGGTGGTTTGCCGGATGGGAGACCGATTTCACGGTGCGCGGACTTGCCACAGTGATGCAACGAGCCGGGTTCGAGGTGTGGTGGATGTACGGAGACTACATGCGACCAAGTCTCCTTTATCGCACGCTCCGAGAAGGGTTGCGACGGCTCGGCGTCCGCTTGCCCATGTATCCGCCGAGCAGCAAGTTCCTGCGCTCGTTGCGCGGTCATCTGCGTGGTCTGCTGCTGCGCTGGCCGGTGATGCTCAATACCTGTCTTGATATCGGCGCGGTGGCGCGCAGACCGGTGCAGGGTCGATGAGTCTGCGGATTCTGCTCATCAATTGGCAGGACATCCGCCACCCCCTCGGAGGCGGCGCGGAGGTTCATGCCCACGAGATTCTCAGGCGGCTCGTCGCAGTGGGCCATGAGGTGACGCAGCTGAGTTGTACCTTTCGCGGGTGCGCGCGAGAGGAGGTAGTAGACGGCATCCGGATTGTGCGGAGAGGACCACGTCCTGTCTTCAACTACTTTGTGCCGGGACTTTACGCCGCCCTGCGCAGAAGACACACCTTCGATGTGGTCTTGGAAGACATCAACAAGGTGCCGTTCTACACCCCGTTCTACGCCCGCGAGCCCGTAGTTGCGATTGTCCACCATCTTTTTGGGCCGACCATACGGCTGGAAACTGGCCCCTTGAGCGCCTGGTATGTTCAAGCTCACGAGAGGCTGATTCCGCGCGTCTATCGCCATACGCGCTTCATTGTTGTTTCTAAGAGCACCCAACGGGAACTGGCAGCACTCGGGCTGCGTTGTAGCCCTCAGGACATCGCCTACAACGCCGTCAATCGTCAGCTGTGCCGGCCCAGGCCGGAACTCAGGGCGGCAGAGCCCATAGTTGGCTACTTTGGCCGGGTGAAGCGCTACAAGTGCATTGATAGGCTATTGGTCGCGTTCGCGTCGATTCTTGAGGACATCCCTGAGGCGCGTTTGCTGATTGTGGGCGAAGGCGATGCCCGCCCCGACCTGCAGAGACTCGCTGAAGAGATGGGCATTGCAGGTCGGGTCACCTTCACCGGTGCCGTGAGCGAAGAGCGGAAGGTCGAGCTCCTGAACCGCATGTGGGTGATGGTGAACCCTTCTGCGAAGGAGGGATGGGGCATCACAGTGTTGGAGGCCAGCGCGTGCGGCGTGCCAGTAGTCGCCGCCGATTCCCCTGGTTTGCGCGACGCCGTGGTGGATGGATGCACGGGACTGCTCTATCCGTGGGATAGACCTGATCTCCTGGCGGCGAAGGTGCGCCTGGTGCTGCAAGACCAGCAGCTGCGCATGCGCCTGGGGGAGGGTGGGCAGCGCTGGGCAGCGGAGTTTAGCTGGGAGAAGTCTGCTGCGCGGCTCTTAGAGATCATCACTGAGGAGTTGAACCGCTGACTCGGTGGAGGAGACGTTGATGGACAATCATCGCAAGCTGAACGCTCTGGTGGGTGGTGCAGTCACCTTGATTGCTTTCCTCACCTATCTGCGTACCATCGCGCCCACAGTCTCCTTTTGGGACTGTGGAGAGTTCATCGCCTGCTCGTACATCTTGGGGGTGCCGCATCCTCCTGGTGCGCCGCTCTACATCCTTCTGGGACGCCTCTTCTCGATGGTCCCCTTTGCCAAAGACATCGCCTTTCGCGTGAATCTCATTTCGCCCGTGGCGAGCGCTTTGACCGTGCTCTTCCTCTACCTCATCATCGTTCGCATGGTGATTCTGTGGCGGGGCAAGCCGAGCAGCAGTCTCGATCGCATCATTCTCTACAGCAGCGGGGCCATAGGTGCCCTTGCCTTTGCCTTCACGGACTCCTTTTGGTTCAATGCCGTCGAGGCCGAAGTCTACGCGCTCAGCATGTTTTTCACCGCTGCAGTCGTGTGGTTGATCATGAAATGGATGGAGAAGGCCGACGATCCACGCAGCGACCGCTACTTGTTGACGATCGCTTACTGTGTGGGCTTGGCCATCGGTGTACATCTACTCAACATCCTCGCTCTACCCTTTGTCTTTTTGATTTTCTATTTCCGCACCTGCAAGCCGGCCTCCTTCAAGGAGTTTGTCTGGCATTTGGTCATAGCCTCTGCCATGCTTGGCGCGTGCGCGTTCGTTGGCCTGGTGTTCAGGTTCGTGTACATCGGGCTTGCTATCTATCTGGTGGGGCACTATTTCTACTGGCGAGGCAAATTGAGTGAAGCCGGTAAGAGATATGCGCAGTTAGCCCTCACCTTGGGAGTCGGGACAACGGTCTTTGTGGCGATCTACCCTGGGGTCATCAAGGGCATTCCGCATCTTGCGGAAAAGACCTTCATCGAGGTGATATTGCTTCTCATGCTTGCCTTGCTCATTGCCGCCGGGGTGGCGGTGAGCGAGCGCCGACGCTGGGTTGCGCTCTCGGTGATGTCGCTCTTCCTCATCGTGCTGGGGTACTCCACCTACACTGCGCTGTACATCCGTTCGAACTTCGACCCGGCGATTGATGAAAACGACCCCGAGACAGCAGCGGGCATGGTGCGCTACCTCAACCGCGAGCAGTACGGCACCTGGGGGATCTTGCCGCGCCGGTTTCCAAATATCCCGTTCGAGTGGGAGTTCAGGCAGAGGTATCCGGGTGAAAACTACAAGTTCTACCAGTTTGGCAAGCAGGTCAATTTCTTCCTGAACTACCAGCTGAAGAAGATGTACTGGCGCTACTTTGGTTGGCAGTTTATCGGGAAGGGCAATACCATCGGCAGCGACGGCTACATTGTGGAGACCATATCTCTGCGCGGGCTGTACGCCTTGCCTTTCCTCATAGGGCTCTTCGGGATGGTGCACCATTTCTTCCGGGACTGGAAGCGCGCGTTGCCGGTGTTGGTGCTCTTCGTGATGACTGGGGTGGCCATCGTCGTCTACCTGAATCAGGAAGACCCGCAGCCCAGGGAACGGGACTATGTGTACGTGGGCTCGTTCTTTGCCTTCGCCATCTGGGTCGGCGTGGGCGTGTCGGCTATCTTGGAATGGATCGGAGAGGCGGTCAAGCGGCGCGGCAGGATCAGGGAGCTGGCGATTGCAGGCGCAGCCCTGGTTCTTTTGGTCGCTGCGCCGATCAATCTTTTTGCTTTCAATTTCCACTCGCACGACCGTACCGGGGACTATGTGCCGAGCGACTATTCGTACAACCTGCTCCAGACGTGCGACAAAGACGCCATTGTGTTTACCAATGGCGATAATGACACCTTCCCGCTGTGGTTCCTGCAGGAAGTGTGCGGCGTGCGGAAGGACGTGCGGGTCGTCAACCTCAGCCTGCTCAACACGGACTGGTACATTCGCCAATTGCGCGATCAGGAGCCGAAGGTGCCGATCCGCATGAGCGACAGCCAGATCGAGGCGCTGCGCCCCATGAGCATGCTGGAGCTACTGGCGATGAGCGGCCAACTCAACGAGCAAGAGTTGGAGGGCCTGCGCCGCAACCCACCGAAAAAGGTGCGGGTTAGCATCCCGGTGCCCCCTGGTGTGTACGAGCGCGACTTGGCAGAGCTCGGGGATTGGGCGCCACCCAAAGCGCCGACAAATGTCGACAGGATCAGCATCGACGTGCTGCCGACCCTCATGGGCCAGGGCATCCGTGTTCAGGACTATATGATCCTGCGCATCCTATACGACAACCAGTGGCGACGACCAGTCTACTTCGCGGTGACGGTTTCCAACGACAACAAGCTCAACCTCTTCAACTACCTGAGGATGGACGGCCTCTGTTTCAAGGTGGTGACGGTGCCTGGGGAATACCAGATCGCGGTGGACCGCCTGCGGAAGAATCTCTTCGAGGTGTTCCGCTATCGCAGCTTGGCTGACCCCACGGTCTACTTCAATGACAATGTCAAGGGGCTGCTGCAGAACTACCGGGCGGCGTTCCTGCGCCTGGCAACTGAGTATGCGCGTGCGCAGCGGCACGCGGAGATGCTGGAGGCCCTGGACAAGATGGAGCAGGTGATGCCGGAGGCGGTTATCCCGGTCTTGGACCTGCGGGCCCAATTGGAGATCGCCAAGCTCTACTATCTGGGCGGGCGGAAGGACGAAAGCGAAAGGCGTCTGAAGAAGCTGGCGGCCGCAAATCCCGATTTTGGGGAGGCGCACGGCTGGCTGGTGCTGCTCTACGAACAGCAGGGACGGTACGCGGATGCTGCCGAGGTTCTTGAGCATTGGGTGCAGAAACACCCCGGCGACAAAGAGGCCGGCGAAAAGTTGGATGAACTCCGTCGCAAGGCGACAGAAGCAGTCCCCGACACGGCGGTGGCGCCGCCGCAGGACAACAGGGGTTGAGCCGCCGGTGGGCCGACCACGCACTGCCGGGCGCTGGCGTCGCGTGCCGTTGACCGCCGGAAAAGTCCTCGTGAGCATCTCGCTCCTTGGGCTGGCGGTTTGGCGCATCGGGCCGGCTCGCCTGCGGGAAAGCATAGTGGGAGCGGACCTCTGGTGGCTGCTTGCTGCAGTGTCGGTGTTTACGCTGAGCAATCTGCTGGGCGCTTTCCAGTGGTGGATGCTCTTGCGGGCGCGGGATATCCGTTTGCCTCTGCGTCAGGTGGTGGGATACTACTTCGTGGGGCTGTTCTTCAACAATTTTCTCATCGGCTACGTTGGCGGAGATGCGTTTCGCGTGTTTGACGCCGCGCGCGCTTCCGGAAAGCCTGCGGAGGCCATGTCGGCAGTTCTGTTCGACAGGCTGATCGGCTTCGCCACCTTGACGTCCGTGGCGGTGGTGGCGGCGCTCCTGTGGCACAGCTATGCGGGCCATGCCACGTCCCTTGCGGTGGTGCTGGGTGTGTTCGGGTTGTGGCTACTGGTGCTGCTGTTCTTCTTCAGCAGACGCGTGGCCAAACCGGTCGTGTTCGTGGCTAACCGGGTTCTCCCGTTGGGCTTTAAGAACAAGGCCAAGCAGGTCTATGCCCAGGTGAACGACTACCGGCACGGGCGGCTGCTGCTTGCTCAGGTGCTGAGCATGTCGCTGGTGGTGCAGGTGCTGCGCATCGCCGTGCACTACTTGACTGCGCTTTCGGTTGGTGTGCGAGTGAGCTTTTCGTTGTTCCTGGTATTCGTGCCGATTATCGCCTTGCTTTCCAGTGTTCCCGTATCTGTGGGAGGCATCGGGGTCCGCGAGCAGAGTGGCGCCTTGCTCTTCTCGCAAGTTGGCGTGCCGGAGCCAGCAGCCGTCGCCATGCAGTTTCTTGCGTATCTGGTCGGGGTAGCCGCCACCGTACCGGGAGGTATCATCCTGGCGGTAAGACGAGAACAACGAGTGGCTAAGCAACATGGCGTGCAACTGGCGGCCCCCTGGCCAGAGGGCACGAAAGGAGGGAGGTAGGCATGCGAAAGTGTGTTCTCTTGCTGTTCTTCGCCGGCCTGCTCATTGCCCTACAGGGCATTCTGGGCGGGTGTAGTAGCAAGAAGCCGGGTTATGGGTCGGAGGATCTGATCATCGCCTTGGCGGATTCCGTGGAATGGGAAGCGCTCCGTCCGGCAGTGAGTGCTGCGCTCGAGCGCCAGGTCTATACCCCGCAGCCGGAATCGCTGCTGCGCGTGCGCTGGGTGCCGCCGGAAAAGTGGGGCGCTTTCAAGCGCTATCACTCGTTTCTGGTGATCGGCACTCTCTCGGGGAGTCCGGTTATGCAGCAGCTTTTCAAGAGCATGCTTTCCCCGACGGACATGCGCCGCGTCGAGCAGGACAGCAGCTTCCTATTCAAGAAGGACAACCCTTGGGCATTTGACCAGCTCCTGCTGGTGGTGGTGGCCAACGATACGGCGACCCTCACCCGCAGAATGCAGGAGAATGCGGATCGTCTGTACGGCCTCATGCTCGCGCATGTCCGCGAGGTGATGACCAAGCAGATGTTTGGCAAACATGAACAGAAGGCCTTGTCAGAGGAGTTGCTACGGAAGTATGGATGGGCCGTGCGCATCCAACACGACTACCATCCCCTGGAAAAGCCTGGCGACCGGATCGTCTGGCTGCGGCGCATCCCGCCAGAACGGTGGTTCCTGGTGCACTGGGAGGAGAGCGACGACCCCTCGCAGCTCACTCCAGAGTGGTGTTTGAAAAAGAGGCAGTGGATCGGAGAGAGTTTCTACACGGGCGAACGGATTGTCGACGGGTACACCAAGTGGGAGTGGGTGGACTTTGACGGGAGACGGGCGATCGAAATGTGGGGGCTGTGGGAGGATTCGGTGAAGGTAGTTGGGGGCCCGTTCCATGTCTACGCCTTCTATGACCACGGTTCCGCAAGGCTGTTTCTGATCGACATGGCTTGCTTTGCCCCAGGCGAGCGGAAGATGCCCTACATGCGGCAAATGGATGTCATGGCGCGCACGTTCCGCACGCGGCAAAAAGGAATGGGAGGCTGAGATGATGAGCCACCCCGGGCCGTCGCCGCGCAAAGTCGCCATCCTGATGGGCAGCGAATCGGACCGCTCCGTGATGAGTGCGGCCGAGTCCGTGCTTGCGCATTTCAAGGTGCCTTTTGAGACTCATGTCCTTTCGGCGCACCGTACGCCCGAGGCGGCTGCACAGTTTGCAAAGAGCGCCGCAGAGCGTGGATTCGCGGTGGTCATTGCCGGCGCTGGGATGGCCGCCCATCTGCCAGGTGTGGTGGCCGCCCACACTACGCTGCCGGTCATTGGCGTGCCGCTGGATGCCTCACCGCTGCACGGCGTCGATGCGCTCTACTCCATCGTGCAGATGCCCAAAGGGGTCCCGGTGGCCTCGGTGGGCATCGGGGCGGCGGCCAACGCCGCCCTCCTGGCAGTGCAGATTCTTGCGATTTCTGATGCCGAGCTGACCCGGGCGCTGGCTGAATTCAGACAGGCAGGCAGCGTACTCCCCAAATAGCCACCTCAACCGCACGGCTTGGGAGGTGATGTCATGCGCCGCTATTTCAAGTTCGATGAGCTGGGGACCAACTACCGGACGGAGATCCTGGCAGGTGCCACGACTTTCATTACCATGGCGTACATAGTCGTGGTCAACCCGCTCATCCTGCAAGGGGCCGGCATCCCGGTAGGGCCGAGTACGGTGGCCACGATCCTGGCGGCCTTCGTGGGCACTTTGCTCATGGGTCTCTATGCCAAGCGGCCTTTCGCCATTGCTCCCTACATGGGCGAGAACGCTTTCATCGCCGTGACCGTGGTGGGTACTTTGGGCTACACGTGGCAGCAAGGGTTGGCCGCCATCTTTATCGGTGGCGTGTTATTTGTCGCGCTCACCCTTCTCAAGCTGCGCAGCTGGCTTGCCTCGGCCGCGTCCGAGAGCATGAAATACAGCTTCGTGGTGGGGATTGGCCTGTTCCTGACCTTCATCGGCTTGAGCGACATGGGTTTGGTGCAAGCAGGGGTGCCGGGCGGGCCGCCGGTCCAATTGGGCGACGTCACCAGCACCTCCGCCATTCTTGGGGTGATCGGCCTGGTGCTGATGGCCGGCCTGATGATCCTGCGCGTGCGGGGCAGCATCTTAATCTCCGTCATTGTGGTGACTCTCCTGGCTAATGTGCTGGCAGGTGTATTCCACGTGGCCATCCCCTCGCTCAAGCCATTGCAGGGTGTGCCCATCGGGCTCCCGCCTGACCCCAGGCCCATCATGGCCGAGCTGGACTTTGGGCGCGTGTTCTCCTGGGGCTTCCTGCCCGTGCTCCTGGTGGTCTTTCTCATGGACTTTTTGGACACGATGGCCACCCTCATCGGCGTCTCGGCACGTGCTGGTTTCCTTGACGAGCGCGGCAACTTGCCCGAGATCGAAAAGCCCATGCTGGCCGATGCCGTTGCTACCGTGGTCGGCGCCCTGCTCGGAACCACGACCACCGGCACCTACATCGAGTCCGCTGCCGGAATCGAAGAGGGGGGCCGCTCAGGCTTTGCCTCGGTGGTGACTGCCTTTCTCTTCCTGATCACGCTCTTCTTCTGCAAATTCGTGGAGGCCGTCCCGCCGTTCGCGTACGGACCCGCGCTGGTGATGGTGGGCATGCTCATGATGAAGCCGATCACCAACATCAAGTTTGATGACCTGACTGAGCTGGTGCCTTCTTTCGCGGTCATCGTATTGATGAGCTTCACCTACAACATGGGCGTCGGCATGACGGCGGGCTTCGTCCTTTACCCGATAGTCAAGCTGATCGCGGGAAGAGTGCGGGAGGTGACGGCGCCAATGTGGGTGTTGGGCGGGCTTTCGCTCCTTTTCTATGTGTTCCATTCCTTCCTGAAACCTTAGGGTGCGTGGGATGGCTGGCGTCTTAGACCGAGCGGCTTCGGCATGAGCGTACGAGGGACAGCAGACAAGACACTGGGCGTGATCGGAACCTTCGTGTCCGATCTGATCGAACCCTATGCGGCACCAGTGGCGCGAAGTCTTGGAGGCATCTACTACACGCTCACGTACTTGGCAACGGTCTTTGCGCGCGGCTGGCTCATCCGTCCTGTTGCCATGGTTGGTTCGGACATTTTTGACCAGGTCTGTGCCCGACTGGCGCGCTATCCGCACATCGACCTGAGCCTTCTCCGTCGGGAGGAGCGGCTCAACACCCAGGTGCGGCTCACCTACTTGACCGAAAACCTCCGGCAGGAGGTGACCACGGAGCCGATGACTCCCTTGCAATGGGAGCAGGTCCAGGCGGTGGCCGGCTGCGATGTGGTCTTGGTGAATTTCATCACCGGCGCAGAGTTGAGCCCAGAGTGCTTTGCCCGCCTATCCCAAGTGGCCACCGGCCTCATCCACGAGGATTACCACAGTCTGGCCTGGGTGCGCGACCAGGAGGGCAAGCGTTCTTTGTGGAAGAACCCCAATTGGCAGCAGTGGGTTTCTGGCGCAGACATCGTGCAGATGAACGAGCACGAGGCGAGCTCCCTGCTCGACTGCGCCTGTCCGGTGCGGGAAGAGCGGTTGACCGAGCTCGCCCACCAGGCACTGCACGGAAGAGCCAAAGTCCTGTTGGTGACGCTGGCAGAAAAGGGGGCGTTCGTGGCAGAAAAGGCTGCATCAGCGGTGCGTGGCCAGTTGGTGCCCGCGTGCCATGTGGAACGGGTGGTGGACCCCACCGGCTGTGGGGATGCATTCGCCGCGGGCTTTCTCCATCACTACCTGGAGACTGGTGACGCACAGGCAGCGGCGCTCTTTGCCAACAAGGTGGCGGCCATCAACTGTTCGCTGTTGGGCGCGGAGAATGTGGACGCAATTGCCGAAGGGCTGCGCAGGTTGCATGGCGAATCGCAATCGAGCATGAACCACAGGGAGAGGAGTGCGGCGACGTGAAGGTATTGCTCACGGGTTGCAACGGGCTGTTGGGACAGAACTTGGTGGCACACAAACCGGCCGCGATCGAACTGCTCGGCGTTGACCTTGCAGATTCCTTCTATGGCAAGGGCGGAGAGCTCGAGTACCACCGTCTCGATCTGCGGGACCGCAGTGCGACTAAAGGACTTGTGACTAGTGTCAAGCCGGCTTGGGTCATCCACACCGCAGGCTACAACAACGTGGACGGCGCGGAGGCCGAAAAGGAGGCTTGTTGGCAAGGGAACGTGGTGGCCACCGAAAACCTTGCCTGGGCAGCAGAAAGCTGCGGTGCGCACATGCTGCACCTCTCCACCGACTATATCTTTGACGGGCGCAAGGGCCCTTACGCAGAGACTGCACGCCCAAACCCTCTGGGTTACTACGGCAAATCGAAACTGGCGGCGGAGAACGCGGTGAAGGGGAGTGCAGTGCCGTATGTCATCGTCAGGACGATGGTGCTATATGGGCATGGGCAGAAGATACGGGATAACTTTGCCACCTGGCTCCTGCGCAAACTCGGTGCCGGCGAAGAGGTCAAGATAGTGACCGACCAGATGGGAAACACCACGCTTGCCAGTGAGCTCGCCCAAGCACTATGGCGGCTGGTACTGCATGGGGCAATAGGCATCTACCATGTTGCCGGAAGCGAGATTGTCAGCCGCTATGACTTTGCCTTGACCCTGGCGGAGGTCTTTGGCCTTGAGCGCTCGTTCATCACGCCGGTGCGGACTGCTGAGCTACACCAGGCTGCCCCGCGGCCGCTGCGCTCGGGCCTCATCATCGAGAAAGTCTTTGAAGATTTTGGCATTCGCCTTTCGGGGACAAGGGACGCCTTGCTCCGTTTCAAGGAGGAACTGGAGGCAGCAGGTTCACCACTGGCACTCACTGCAAAGTCGGAAAACGCATAGCCGGGCATGAAAACACTGGTCGTGGTGCCTACCTACAACGAGGCGGACAGCATCGGCAAGCTCATCCCGCGGATTCTGGCAGAGACGCCACCCGGCACGGAGGTATTGGTGGTCGACGACGCCTCGCCGGACGGGACGGCCGAGGTCGTTAAGGACATTGCGGCCAAGGACCAGAGGGTGCACCTCCTGCAGCGCGAGCGGAAGCTTGGGCTCGGCAGCGCCTACGTCTTGGGCTTCAAGTACGCCCTGCAGCGCGACTTCGACTATGTGCTGGAGATGGACGCCGACTTTTCCCATGATCCGGAAGAGATCAAGTTGCTGCTGGCAAAAGCGCAGGGTGGCTGCGACTTGGTCGTCGGCTCGCGGTATGTGGATGGAATCACGGTGGTGCGCTGGCCGCTCAAGCGGCTGATGCTCAGCATCGGGGCCAGCAAATACGTCCGCGCCGTGACCGGCTTGAAGATCCACGATTGCACCAGCGGCTTCAAGTGCTTCCGGCGACGAGTGCTGGAGACTATTGACCTGGACGACATCCGCTCAGATGGCTACTCCTTTCAGATCGAGATGTCGTTCAAGGCCTTTCGCAAAGGGTTCAAGGTCTGCGAGGTGCCCATCACCTTTGTTGAGCGGCGCAGCGGCACGTCCAAGATGTCCAAGAAAATCGTGCTCGAGGCGGTGTGGATGGTGTGGAAACTGCGATTCTACGACCTCATCGGCAAACTGTAGCCTGCGGTGTTCCACCAGCTTGGTCCGGGGAGGCAAACCAGCGGGTTTGCCTTTCTCATAGCCAGGCGAAGCGACCCGCTTGTTGGCCCAGGGGCAGAGGCCAGGCGTCGATGTTTCGGGAGATTGAGCTTGACTATTTACCAAGTTTTTCGTATGTTGCACTGGGCAGCTGAGGTGACCTTCGTCCGCCTGAATCGATGAGCGCAGCCCCAGAGCTTGCAATCATCATTGTAAGCTACAACGTGCGTGATTTCCTGGAGCAGGCCCTCACCTCTGTGCGCAAGGCTGTGCAGGGGATTGCGGCCGAGGTGTGGGTGGTTGACAATGCTTCCACCGACGGCACGGTGGCGATGGTGGGACGCTCTTTCCCGGGGGTGCGGCTCATCGCCAATCAGAGGAACGTAGGCTTTGCGGCTGCCAACAATCAGGTGTTGCGCCAGAGTGAAGCCCAGGTGTTCTGCCTTCTCAACCCCGACACTGTAGTGCAAGAGGACACGTTCCGAACTCTTTTGGCTTTCCTGCGGGCGCATCCTGATGTGGGGATGGTCGGTTGCAAGATCCTGAATCCGGACGGCTCCCTGCAGCAGGCCTGCAGGCGGAGCATTCCCACGCCCTGGGTGGCGTTCACCAAACTGGTGGGCTTGAGCCGCCTTTTCCCAAGAAGCAAGCTTTTTGGGCGCTACAACCTCACGTACCTTGACCCGGACAAGACCTATGAGGTGGAAGCCATTTCCGGCTCCTTTATGATGGTGCGGCGGGAAGCGGTGGCGCAGGTGGGTTTGCTGGACGAGACTTTCTTCCTCTACGGCGAGGACCTCGACTGGTGCCTGCGCTTCAGGAATGCAGGCTGGAAGGTCTACTACGTCCCGGAGACCAAGATTGTGCACTTTAAAGGGGAGAGCTCGCGGCGCAGCGGGTTCGACAGCTTGCGCCTCTTCTATCAAGCAATGCATCTCTTCGTACGCAAGCACTTCGCCAGCCGTTCATTCTTCCCCTTGCGCTGGTTCCTAGTGCTGGCGATCTGGCTGCGGGCTGCACTCTCGTTTTTCAACCGCGCGGCAAAGGTGGCTGCGGTACCGGTAGTTGACTTGGCGTTGATGTACGTGGCAGTGACCGTCGCTGTGGAGATCTGGTTCGGTAACCTCGTCCACTTGCCCAGCTTCCTCGCCGTGAATGCCTTCTACTCGCTGGTGTGGCTGGCATGCCTGGCAGCGAATGGCTGCTACGGGGCGAGGCGGTACTCGTCTACTGCGGCCACTGCCGCGGTGCTTGCCGGGCTGGTGATCAACTCGGCGTGGACGTTTTTCTTCAAGCAGTATGGCTTCTCCCGGGCGGTGGTGCTGATTTCCGGGGTGCTGAACCTGGTGCTGATCTCCGGCTGGCGCATTCTTGTGCGTCTGTTGCCTCGCCTTGGCCTCCCTTTCCGCGGGACGCTGGGCAAGTCTTTGCTCAAGCGGCGGACGCTTCTGGTCGGCGACCGTCGTTCGGTGCGCGACCTGTTGCGCAGGCTGCGCAGCAGATTCGAGAGCGCCTACGAAGTGGTGGGGGTCGTCAGCCTGGACGGCGCGGCAAGTGGGGAGGAGATGGAGGGGGTACCGGTGTTCGCGGCCAGTGGCCAGTTGGACGAGCTCTTCCGGGCCCATCGCGTGCAGGAGGTCATCTTTTCCACTGATCGCATCCCGTATGACCGCATCCTGGACCTGATGGATCGCGCCAACCGGTCGCGGGTGAGTTTCAAGTTGGTGCCCAGCCACCTGGAAGTGATCATCGGCAAGGCGTCCATCGATAGCCTCGCCGAGATACCTTTGGTGGAAGTCGAATATCGCTTCAGCAGCGCCTGGCACCGCTTCGTGAAGCGGGTGCTGGACCTCGCCGTGGCCCTGCCGGGCCTTGTGTTGGTTGCGCCGGTCATGCTGTACCTGGTGGTGGCTCGCGGCTACCGCCTGCGGCGACGGCTCCTTGTGGGGCGAGAAGGAAAACTGGTGGCCGCGCACGAGCTTGTGGCTCGGGATGGCACAAGGAGCTCTCGCCTCCCCTTGCTTTGGGATGTCCTGGTGGGTAACCTGACCCTCGTGGGGGCAGAATTTAGCAGCGAGCCCAGCCCTGAGGTACCGAAGCAGCTCAAGCCGGGCATCACCGGTATCACCCAATTGAAGGGGAGTAGAGCCCTGACCTCCAAGGAGAAGGAACGTCAGCTTCTGTACTACATGAAAAACTACTCCTTGTGGCTCGATGTGGAGATTCTTATCAAGGCTGTGCTTGACCTGTGAACGTAATCCTGCCAGAGGAAAGGTATGGGCTTCGTACTGGATTTTGAACGGCCGCTGGTCGAACTGGAAAAGAAAATCGCCGAGTTGAAGGTCTACTCCAGCACAGAGAACGTCGATATGGACGCGGAGATCCACCGGCTGGAGCAGAAGGCTCTGAAGTTGCGCAAGCAGATCTACTCGCGGCTGACGCGGTGGCAACGCGTGCAGCTTGCCCGTCATCCACAGCGGGCTTACACGCTCGACTATATCGAGTACATGACTACCGATTTTATCGAACTCCACGGTGACCGGGCATTTGCCGACGACCCCGCGCTGGTGGGCGGCATCGCCAAACTCGATGGCAAGCCTGTGGTCATCTTCGGGCAGCAGAAGGGCAGAGACGTCAAACAGAAGATCTATCGCAATTTTGGCATGATGCACCCGGAGGGATACCGAAAGGCGCTGCGCCTCATGAAGCTTGCCGCCAAGTACCGCCGTCCGGTAATTAGCTTGGTGGACACGCCTGGTGCCTACCCCGGCATTGGCGCCGAAGAACGGGGGCAGGCAGAAGCCATCGCCCGCAATCTTTTAGAAATGTCGCGCCTGCCGGTGCCGATCATCGTGGTCATTATCGGCGAAGGCGCCAGCGGTGGGGCCTTGGGAATCGGAGTTGGCGATCGCGTGATGATGCAGGAGAACACCTGGTACTCGGTCATTTCCCCAGAAGGGTGCGCGGCAATTCTTTACCGCGACGCGAGCAAAGCACCTCAGGCCGCAGAGGCGATGAAGGTCACCGCTCCGGACCTGCTCAAGATGGGAGTCATCGACCGCATCATACCCGAGCCTGCGGGAGGGGCGCATCGCAATCCGCAGGAGGCCGCAGCATTGGTGAAGGAGGCGATCCTGGAAGAGTTGCCGCCCTTGGAAAAGTTGCCTCCGGAAGAGCTGGTGCGGCTACGCATCGAAAAGTTTGCGCGCATGGGAGCGTGGCAGGAAAAATAGCCCCCAAGGGCGCGAAGAGGGACTCATGATCCAGGTAAGCACTGCCGAAAAGCTGCGCTCCGCGTTGGAACGCATGCGTCACTTGCAGTCCCTGGTGGAGGCAAGCAAGATTATCAACTCGACGCTTGACCTCAGTCGACTTTTGGAGCTGATTCTCAACACCGCCTTGGAAAACACCGCTGCAACGGCCGGCACTATCTACCTGGTGGACGAGGAAAGAGGCGAGATATGGTCGCGGGTCCTCCTCTCGGATAGGAAAATGGAAATCCGTCTGCCGCTTGGGCGAGGGATCGCGGGACAGGTGGCGCAGACCGGTGAGACGGTCAATCTGGCCGATGCCTATGCCGACCCGCGCTTCGACGCGGAGATGGACCAGAAGAGCGGGTTTCGCACCCGCAGCGTGCTGTGCATGCCGATGCGCAACAACGCAGGCAAGGTGATCGGCGTCTTTCAGGTACTGAACAAGAGGAGAGGGCGCTTCACCACCGAGGACGAAGAATTTCTCGACGCGCTCTCTGTGCATGCCGCCATCGCCGTGGAGAACGCCAAGCTCTACCAGCAGGCCCTGGAGAAGAAACGGTTGGACGGCGAACTGGCCGTGGCGCGCGAAATCCAGCAGCGCCTTCTGCCTACGCAGAGCCCGGATGTCCCCGGCTACGAGTTTGCCGCAAGCAACCGACCCTGCCACGAGGTAGGCGGCGACTATTTCGACTTCCTGGAAAAGCATCGAGAGCGGGTGGTGTTCGCCATAGGGGATGTCTCCGGCAAGGGAATCCCTGCCGCATTGCTCATGGCCACGCTGCACGGCGGGTTGCATGCGCAGGTGCACAGTCGCCGGCCCTTGACGCAGCGCGTGCGCAATCTCAACCGGCTCGTTTTCGAGTGTACTGCAGCCGGCACCTTCATTACCTTCTTCCACGGGGAGCTCTGTCCGCGCACTGGCGAGGTTGCCTACATTAACTGCGGCCACAACCCGCCCTTGCATGTGGATCGTTCCGGCAAGGTGACCAAATTGCAGAAAGGCGGCCTCATTTTGGGAGCAGTGGAGGAGGCCGACTATGAGGAAGGCTCCCTCGTCTTGCGTCCCGGCGAAATGCTGGTGCTTTACACAGACGGCGTGACCGAAGCCCGTGGCAAGCACGGGGAGCAGTACGAGGAGAAACGACTGTTAGCAGTCCTCAAGCACCGCCGCAATCAGAGTGCGCAACAGGTGCTCGAGGCACTCCTCGCCGATGTGGAGCGATTCTGCGCAGGGATCCCCCAAGCAGATGATATTACCCTTATGGTCATCCGCAGGGTAGGGCAAGAGGGAGTATAGAAGCACCATCGACGGCCACCATCTGCGGGAGGTATTTTTCGAAAACTGGGTGTTGGGTGAAGTGAGTCTTTCACGGAGGAACCTATGCTTGACAAGGAACTGTTGGAGATCCTGGCGTGCCCCAAGTGCAAAGGCGAACTGGAATACGACCAGAAGAACGAGAAGCTGATCTGCCACGCCTGCCGCCTGAAGTACCGGGTGGAAGACGATATCCCCATCATGCTGATCGACGAGGCAGAATCGTTCTGAGCGCGCGGTGGGGTAGAGCCAAAAACAGCTTGACTATTTGGGCGCATTGTGCTAAATTCAAAGTCAAGCCGGAAAGGAGGGTAACGGTTAGAAAAGCAAAGAGATGTCTGCGGCCACACTCAACAAAGGCGTTCTGCTGCTGAATCAGAACTATGAGCCGATGAGCGTTACCAGTGCCAAGAAGGCAATCGTGCTCATCTACCTTGGCAAGGCAGAGATCATCGAGCGCCACCCCTACCTGGTGCGCTCTGTGTCGACTGTTTTGCCGCTGCCGAGCATTGTGCGCCTGGTGCGCTTCATCCAGGTGCCGCGCAAAAGGATTCTTCTGACGCGGCGCAACATCCTCAAGCGGGACGGCCACCGGTGCCAGTACTGCGGGACTACCAGAAGTCCACTCACGGTCGACCACGTGGTACCCAAGGATCACGGCGGCACCGACACGTGGGAGAATCTGGTGTGCGCATGCGTGCGCTGCAACACGCGCAAAGGGAACCGTACGCCAGAGGAGGCAGGGATGCGCCTGCTGCGCCAGCCGCGCAAGCCGAACAACCTCTTCTTCATCCAGCACCTTGTCGGCGTGAGTGACGAGCGGTGGAAACCCTACCTCTTCATGAACTGACACCACACGGTCCGGTCGTGCGGGGAAGAGCGTGGGCAGCCAACGCACTGTAGGGAGCTGTGAGTCTTTGAGCAAGAAACGAATTCTCAGTGGGATGCGCCCGACTGGCCGTCTGCATTTGGGCAACTATGCGGGCGCACTGGAAAATTGGGTGCGATTGCAGGGGGAGTACGAGAATTTCCACATGGTGGCCGACTGGCACACCTTGACCACCTCGTACGAAGACACGAGCGGCATCTACGATGACACCATCGAGATGGTGATCGACTGGCTGGCCGCTGGTATCGACCCGGGCAAGAGCGTGCTCTTTGTCCAGTCGCAGGTGAAGGAACAGGCCGAGCTGTTTCTTCTCTTTGCCATGCTGGTCACGGTGCCTCGGTTGGAACGTAACCCAACCGTGAAGGAGCAAGCGCGTGACTTAGGGTTGGACAGTCGGATGTCGTACGGACATCTGGGCTATCCGGTCCTGCAGGCCGCAGACATTCTCATCTATCGCGCACACGCCGTGCCGGTTGGCGAGGATCAAGTCCCGCACGTGGAACTTACCCGCGAGATCGCCCGGCGGTTCAATTCCCTTTATGGGGAGGTCTTTCCTGAACCGGAAGCGCTGCTGACCGAGTTCGCGCGTCTGCCGGGTTTGGACGGCAACCGCATGAGCAAGTCGGCGGGCAATACCATCTTGCTTTCCGATGGGCCTGAGGAGATCCAGCGCAAGGTCATGACGGCGGTGACCGATCCCCAGAAGATCCGACGCGGCGACCCGGGACGGCCGGAGATTTGTCTGGTCTTTACTTTCCACCGCAAGTTCAACCCGGATGAGGTCGCCGACATCGAGCGTGACTGCCGCAGTGGTGCGTTGGGGTGTGTGGCGTGCAAGAAGAACCTGGCTGGCAAATTGGCTTCGTTCCTGGAGCCCATCAGGGAGAGGCGTAGCTACTATGTCGCCCACATGGACGAAGTGCGCGACATCATAGCGCAGGGGAACGCCCGGGCGCGCGCGGAAGCGGCACAGACCATGACCCTCGTGCGCGCCGCGATGAGGATTGGATAACGCATGTCTTACACAGTGTGTCTGCAAAAGTTCGAGGGACCCCTCGAACTCCTCCTCTTCCTCATCCGCAAGAACGAGGTGGACATCTTCGACATCCCTATCGCGGAGATCACGGCGCAGTACCTGCAGTACCTCGACCTCATGCGCTATCTGGACATCGACCTGGCCGGGGAGTTCATTTTCATGGCCGCCAGGTTGATGCACATCAAGGCGCAGATGCTCTTGCCGCGCCCGGAAGAGTTGGAAGAGGAGCAGGAAGACCCTCGCGCCGAACTGGTGCAAAGGCTGCTGGAGTACCAAAAGTACAAGCAGGTAGCAGTCGGCCTCTCGGAACTTGAAGAGCGGGAGCGTGACCACTTTCCTCGCCTGCAAGTCGCGCTGGATAGAGACGGGTACGCAGAGGAGGAGTGGGACGCTCAGGAGGTGTCTCTTTACGACCTGGTGGCCGCTTTCAGTGTGCTTCTGGAGCGCGCCTCCAGTGTTACCTATCACGAAATTCGTGAGGCCGAAGCCTCAGTAGATGAGCAGATTACCTACATCCTCGACTATCTCCACACGCACGGCGAGGCGCTCTTTGCTGACCTCATCGCCGGTCTGGAGAGCAAGTTGGTGATGATTGCCACCTTCTTGGCCCTGTTGGAGCTGATGCGGCGAGGGGCGGTGGTCGTGCGGCAGTCTGCCCCTTTTGCCGAGATCTGGATATACGGAGCCTGATGGAGTTCGAGACCGCCAAGGAGATCATTGAGGCGCTCATCTTCGCCTCGGATGCGCCAGTCACCTTGCAGCGCATTCGGGCAGCACTGGAAGAGATCGACGCGGACCTGCTGGAGCAGGCGGTAGAACAGCTCAATGACGAATACCGGGAGCACGGACACGCCTTTGAAATCCGGCGCGTGGCCGGCGGTTTTCAGATGTTTACGCGCCCTCATCTGGCGCAGTGGGTGCGCAAGTACCACCGTGGCCGGGCGCGTCACCGCCTGTCACGTGCAGCTCTGGAGGCGCTGGCCATCATTGCCTTCAAGCAACCGATCAGCAGGGCCGAGGTGGCTGCAGTCCGTGGCGTGAATTCCGATGGGGTCTTCAAGAACTTGTTAGAGCGCAACCTCATTACCATGGCGGGACGGGCGTCGACCGTTGGCAGGCCGGTGCTGTACAAAACGACCGAGCACTTTCTGGCTTACTTTGGCATCAATAGCCTCGCCGACCTTCCCTCCTTAGAGGAGGTGGAGGCACTGCTCAAGGCTCGTGCGCCGCGAGAGGAGCCTGAACCAACGGCCGAGGAGACGGGCGTCGAGGTGGTTGCACCGGGAGAAAGGGTGGAAGACGAGGGGCAGAGCGCTGATGGTGAGACTCAATAAGTTCCTTGCTGGCTGCGGAGTCGCCTCGCGCCGCGCATGCGGTGAGCTCATCAGGAGCGGACGTGTCACCGTTAACGGGCAGACGGTAACCTCTCTTGGCACTCGCATCGACGAGCAAAAGGACGAGGTTGCCGTGGACGGGCAAGCGGTGCGGCCTAAGCAAGGTCGCGTGTACATCATGCTGCACAAGCCGCGGGGATATGTGACCACGGTGCGCGATACCCGTGGCAGGCCCAAGGTGGTGGACCTTGTGCCCATGGGCTCACGCCTGTTCCCGGTCGGCCGCCTGGACATCGATACGGAGGGGCTGCTCCTGCTGACCGACGACGGTGAATTGACCAATCGCCTGCTCCACCCGCGCTTCAAAGTCGCCAAGACCTACGTGGCCGTGCTCGACCGTGAAGTCGCGGTGCACGACATTGAAAAGCTGCGTGGAGGGATCGCCCTGGACGATGGCATGACCGGCCCGTGCGAGGCGCGCCTGCTGGACGCCCTTCCGCAGGGCAAGGTGGTGGAGCTCACTTTGCGCGAGGGCCGCAAACGGCAGGTGAGGCGCATGTTCGCGGCGCTGGGCTACCGCGTCCTCCTCCTTCGCCGAGTGGCATTTGGCCCTCTCAGCTTGGGCGAGCTGCCAATCGGTTCCTGGCGCCACTTGACCGATGAGGAAGTTGCACAACTTCACCAAGCTGCCGGTCTGGCAAGCAAGAGCTCGTACCCTGCGTCGACCGACTGCTGTGCGACTGTGGAGGGATGAGAGGGCAGGGGTGGAGGGAAGGCGCAGGAAGCTGATCATCGCCATCGACGGCGTCGCCGCTTCTGGCAAGAGCAGCACGGCACGCCTGGTGGCAGAGAAGTTAGGTTACCTTTACTTAGATTCTGGGGCACTGTACCGGGCGTTGACGCTCAAGGTGCTGTGGAAGGGCATTGACCCTGCCGACGAGGACGGGGTGGCCGCCCTGGCGCGCGCGACGACGATCCAGTTAGAGCAGAAAGGTGCACATCTGCGCGTCCTCTTGGACGGTCAGGATGTGACCGAGGAGATTCGCGCGCCGGAGGTTGCGGAGAAGATCGGCCCGGTGGCGGCCAATCGCGCGGTGCGCGAGCAGATGGTTGCCCTGCAGCGCGCCATTGGCGCCCAAGGCGGGGTAGTGGCAGAAGGGCGGGACATCGGCACGGTGATTTTCCCTAATGCCGATCTCAAATTCTACTTCACCGCCTCTTTGGAAGTGCGGGCGCGACGCCGCCAGGCCGAATATGCAGCCAGGTCGGTGCAGGCGCCTCTCGAGGAATTGGCTGCCCAGTTACAGCGCCGGGACCAGGACGACGCGCGGCGCGCCCATGGGCCGCTGCGCAAAGCCCCAGATGCCATTGAAGTGGATACAACGAACCTGACCATCGACCAGCAGGTCGAGTTCGTTCTTCGGAAGGTACAGGAACATCTCGGCGACACGGGAGCAGCGCAGGCGTGAGGCTCAACAGCCCAGCTCTGCGGTGACTGTTGACATAGATAAGAGTGCCGGCTTCTGCGCCGGCGTGGCACGCGCAATCGCCTTGGCAGAGAGAGCGCTCGCCAAGGGGCGGGTGGCTTCCATCGGCCCGGTGATCCATAACCCTGCGGAAGTGGCACGACTGCAACAGAAGGGCCTGGTGACCGTCCCGCAGGAAGAAGTGGAAAGCGGTGACTTGAAGGCCTTGCGGACGCGGCGCGTGCTGATTCGCAGCCACGGCGTCTCTGAGTCGCTGCGGGCTCGCCTTGCGGAGGCAGGGCTGGATGTGGTTGACGGCACTTGTCCCATCGTGCGGCATGTGCAGCAGCTGGTCAAGGACTACTGCGCGCGAGGCTATCGCGTGGTGGTCTTTGGCAAGAGAGAGCACCCCGAAGTTCTGGGACTCGTGGGCCATTGCCCGCAAGGGGCGGTCGTGGTCAACTCCCTGGAAGAGGCAGACAAGATAGCCCCGGGGCCGCCCACGGTACTGGTGGCGCAGACGACCGCACCCGAGGAGCACTTCCACGAGGTAGAGGCCGCCTTACGGCGGCGGCTTCCGTCGTTGGAAGTGTTTAACACCACCTGTCGTGCCGTGAGCCGCCGACAGGAAAGCATCGTAGCCTTCGCAGGAGCACGCGACGTGGTAGTGTTTGTCGGCGGCAAGGAGAGTTCCAACTCTCGGCAATTGTTCACTATATGCCAGCAGAGCAACAAGCGCTCCTTCTGGGTGGAAAGCGCCGAGGATGTGCAGGCAGAGTGGTTCAGCCCAGGGGAAGCGGTGGGGATAACAGGGGGGGCCTCCACTCCGCGCTGGTTGCTGGAGCGGGTGGCATCTCACGTCGCACACGTTGCCCGCACACACGGGCACGAAAAACACATAAAAGGAGGTAGTGCTGAATGATGAACGAAGACACCACACAGGCGTTCGAACAGGACGCCGCAGCCGAAGGCGCAACGAAAGGAGGTGAGAGCGCAGCGGAACAAGTCGGCAGCGACATCGCGCCTGAGCAGATGCAACTGGCCCAGAGCCTGCCTGCCGAAAACGACGAGTACACGCCCGAGGAGCGCGAAGCCCTTATGCGCATGTACGAGGAAACCCTCAGCGAATTTGTCGAGGGCGAGGTCGTCACAGGCAAGATTCTGGCCGTGGGAGAGAAGGAGGTGGCCGTCGACGTCGGCTTCAAGTCGGAGGGTACCATTCCCATCGAAGAGTTCCCCAATCCGGCCGAGCTCAAGGTAGGCGACGACGTCGAGGTGGTCTTTGACCAGATCGAAGACCAGGAAGGGCAACTGGTGCTTTCCAAACGCAAGGCCGACTTCATGAAGGTCTGGGAGAGGGTCAAACAGTCCTACGAGAAGGGCGAGGTCATCAAGGGGCGCTGCGTGCGGCGCATCAAAGGCGGCCTGGTGGTCGACATCGATGGGGTCGATGCCTTCCTGCCTGGCTCGCAAATTGACGTCCGCCCGGTGCGCGACTTTGATGCCTACATTGGGCAAACCCTGGACCTCAAAGTGGTCAAGATCAATCACGCCCGTAAGAACATCGTCGTCTCCCATCGTGTGCTTGTGGAAGAGGCCACGGCCGGGCAGCGGGAAAAGATCCTCGCCGAATTGGAGCGCGGCCAGGTGCTTGAGGGCACGGTGAAGAACATCACCGATTTTGGTGTGTTCATCGACCTCGGCGGCGTGGACGGCCTTTTGCATGTCAACGACCTATCCTGGGGCCGGGTGAACCACCCCTCAGAGGTGGTCTCCCTGGACCAAAAGCTGAAAGTCGTTGTCTTGGACTTTAACGAACAGAAGGACCGCATCTCGCTGGGCTACAAGCAGCTTCAGCCGCATCCCTGGGAGGATGTCGACAAGAAGTACCCGGTCGGCTCGGTGGTGCCGGGCAAAGTCGTGAGCATCTCCGACTATGGCGCCTTCGTCGAGTTGGAAAAGGGCGTCGAAGGCCTGGTGCACATCTCGGAGATGTCGTGGACGCAGCACGTGAAGCACCCCTCGAAGATAGTGAGCGTGGGTGAGATCATCCAGGCGAAGGTGCTCAACGTGCAGAAGGAAGAGCGGAAGATCTCCCTTGGCCTGAAGCAACTGCAACCTGATCCCTGGGAGACACTTGCCGAACGCTATCCGGTGGGCTCCATCCACAAGGGCAAGGTGCGCAACCTCACCAACTTTGGTGCTTTTGTGGAGTTGGAAGAAGGGATCGACGGCCTGGTGCACATCTCCGATCTTTCCTGGACGAAGAAAGTGCGGCACCCAGGCGAGGTCATCAAGAAGGGCGACGAAATCACGGTCACGGTGCTCAAGGTAGACCCGGTCAATCGTCGCATCTCGCTTGGGTACAAGCAGACGCAAGAGAACCCTTGGGATCGCTTCGAACAGATGTATCGGCCCGGCACTCTTGTCACCGGCAAGGTAACCCGGCTCATTGAGAAGGGCCTGCTGGTCGAGCTTCCCGGCGACGTGGAGGGTTTCGTTCCCATGTCGCATTTGGCGAAACCCGGCATCACCAAGCCAGCGGATGGCTACTGTCTGGACGAAGAGATCGAGCTCTGCGTGATCGAGTTCAGCAAGGAAAACAAGCGCATCGTGCTGTCGGAGAAGAGGGCTCTGGAGAAGGGCGCCGCCGAGCAGGTGGAGGAGCGAGCACCTGAGGCCCCCGAGGCAGCGGAGGCAGAAGCTATCGAGTCCCCAGAAAGCCTCCCAGTCGGGCCCGTGGCGCAAGCAAGCCAGGCCATCCCGGAAGCAGAACCAGTTGCTGAGCAGAGCGCGGCGACCGAAGCTGTTGAAGTGCCATCCCCAGAGCTCGAAGCAGTTGGGGAAGCGGCGAGCGCACCAGCCGAGCCCCCTGCGGAGGCGGCGGCCGAAAAGCCAAAGCCCAAGCGGAAAGTCACCCGAAAGAAGCCTGCGGCAAAGGCGGCAGAGGCCGCGGAGAGCGATCAGCCAAAGGGTGATTCGCCTGCAGAGGAGAAGGGCGCTGCCGCTGGAGACGAGGCAGGGGCTGATGTCGGTCAGTGACGCAGAGCTCATGGTTCCTCTGGTGGAGGAGCAACTGCGGTCAGTGTGATGACTTGGAGGGTGTCGGGTCCGCTTTGCGGCCCGACAACGCCATTTGGACGTTGTGCGCAGAGTAGCTATCTACACCCTGGGCTGCAAGCTCAATCAAGCCGAAGGTTCCATGTTGGCGGAGGAGTTCTGCCGTAAGGGCTTTCGACTCGTGCCCTTTGGCGCTCCCGCCGATGTGGTGGTGATCAACACCTGTAGCGTCACGCAGCGGACGGATGCATGCTCCCGCCAGGCAGTGCGACGCGCCGCCAGAGAGCTGCCTCAGGCGTTTCTCGTCGTAACGGGCTGCTATGCGCAACTTGCCCCTGAGCAGCTCGCGGCCCTGCCGGGTGTGGATGTGGTCTTGGGCGCCGAAGCGAAATTCCAGCTCTTTGATTACCTGAATGGGGGCCGCAAGCGCAAGGAGCCGCTGGTGCGTCTTGCAGGGCCAGAACATTGTTTCGTTGCCCCTTGTGCGGGGAATGCGACCCCACGCACGCGTGCCTTCCTGAAAATTCAGGACGGATGCGACGCCGGCTGCAGCTATTGCACCGTGCCGCTGGCGCGCGGGCCTGCACGTAGTGCCGAGGTGGAGGATGTGTTAGCAAGAGCAACTCAACTGGCCGAACGGGGCCACAAAGAGCTCGTCCTCACCGGCGTGCACATTGGCGCGTACGGGCGCGACCTGCAGCCGTGCACCGACTTGCCGGCACTGCTTGACCGTCTGTGCAGCGCGCTGCCCGAGGTCCGCTTCCGTCTCAGTTCACTGGAGTGCACGGAAATCAGTGGGCCCCTTCTGCAGGTCATCGCTGGGCACCGGCAGGTCTGTCGCCATTTTCACGTGCCGCTGCAAAGCGGCAGCGATGCGATCTTGGCCTCGATGCGACGGCCATATTCGGCCGGCGAATTCCTGGACTGCCTAAGGAACCTGCGCGCCGCCTTTCCGGAAGCGAGCATCGGCAGCGACGTAATTGTCGGCTACCCAGGGGAGCAGGATCGCGATTTCCGCGCCACGGTGGAATGCGTGGAGAAGGCTCCTTTGACTTACTTGCATGTGTTTCGCTATTCGAAGCGGCCGCACACTGCGGCGGCAGAGCTGGGTAATGAGGTACCCCCGCCCGTGGCCGAGCAGAGAGCGGCTCGTTTGCGCGCATTGGGGGCAAAGAAGCGAATGGAATTTGCCGCAAGCTTTGTGGGGCGCCGTTTGCAGGTGCTCTTCGAGCGCGAAGCAGATGGCTGGGCCCACGGATTGAGCGACAACTACTTGAGGGTTCGCGTTCCGAAGGGGACACGCGACCTGCGCAATGTGCTCGCAGTCGTCTATGTCGATGCGCTTGGAGAAGACTGCACCCTGGGGGGCCATCTTCTTGATGCCCAGGCCCGCGCTACGGTGTTGCCGGCGCGGCACTGGCCAATCAGCAGTGCACGGCCTGCGGTGGTTGGGGCGCGCGACGAGGATGATTGAGGGGGTGCCGCTTTCGACAAGGGGCGTCCCCTTGATCCAGTGCTATGAGCGACAGAGAACGCACATACTGGATTGAGACATACGGCTGCCAGATGAACAAGTACGACTCGGAACTGGTGGCCGGCATCTTGCATGCTGCTGGCTACCAGGCCGCAGAGTCCCTGTCCGCAGCCGAGGTCGTCTTGGTCAATACGTGCTCCGTTCGCGAAAGCGCCGAGAGGAGGGTGCGGGGTAGACTGAACGCCCTGAGGGCGCCCAAGTCCGATGGTTCCTGCCGGGTGCTTGGGGTGATCGGGTGCATGGCTGATCGTCTCCGGGAGCGCCTCCTCAGAGAGCACCCCGCGGTGGACTTGGTGCTCGGGCCGGACGAATACCGGCGGCTCCCCGAGCTTCTTGACGAGATCTTCGCCAGACGAACAGTCAGCGTGCTTCGTGACGCCTCCTGCACCTCGGAGACCTACGCAGGCATCGAGCCCGTTCGCCAGCCGGGGGTGAGTGCCTGGGTAGCAATAATGCGCGGGTGCAACAACTTTTGCTCCTATTGCGTGGTGCCCTACGTGCGGGGCCGGGAAAGGAGCCGCCCGGTTGACTCGATCGTCGCCGAGGTAGAGAGACTCATTGCCCTGGGGTTCGTGGAAGTCACGCTCCTTGGCCAGAACGTGAACTCCTACCGCGACGGCGGGCATGACTTTGCCGACTTGCTCGCCCGAGTGGCTCAGGTGCCTGGCTTGGTGCGACTGCGTTTCGCCACTTCCCATCCCAAGGACCTGTCCACGAAGCTGATTCAGACGATCGCCGCTCACGGGGTCATTTGCAAGCATGTCCACCTGCCGGTGCAGTCCGGGAGCAACAGGGTGCTGCGGGCGATGAACCGCGGCTACACCAGAGAGCAGTACTTGCGGCTCGTGGCCGAGCTCCGTAGCGCGATGCCGGAGATTGCGTTGAGCACGGACGTGATCGTTGGCTTTCCGGGCGAAGAGGCGGCGGACTTTGCGCACACACGCTGGCTATTGGAAGAGGTGCGGTTTGATGCCGCTTTCCTCTTCAAGTACTCGCCCCGCGAAGGCACGGCAGCTTGTCGGCTCCAAGAGACGGTGAGCGAAGATGAGAAGCAGGCAAGGCTCGAGGAACTCATTGCCTTGCAGAAGCAGATCACTCTCGAGAAGAACCGCGGGCGTGTTGGTTCGGTCGTCGAGGTACTCATCGAGGGGCCGAGCAAGAAGTCGGCCCGGCAGGTCATGGGCCGCACGGGAGGAAACATGATCGTCGTGTTGCAGGAGCGGTACCTGAGCCCCGGAAGGCTGGTGCAGGTGCTCGTGACTGGTGCAGAAGGCCACACCCTGTTTGGCAAAGTGGTCGGTCGGCGGTCGCTGGCCGAGGCGGCCACGGAGCAAGGCTGAGCCTATCGGCAAGGAGGTTCATGTATGTGGTTGGTGCGTTGGATTGGCGCGATTGTGGTCGTGCTGGTACTGGTGGTGCTGGCCACCCAGAACTCAGCCCTGCAGGTGGTGGTGCGTTTCTACAAGTGGCAGAGTGTCGAGCTTCCGCTCTGGGTGGTGATGTACCTGAGCTACGCGGCAGGACTTCTCACCTGGCTGCTCATCTCGCTCATTCGCGTCTTCGCGCTGCGCGCGGACATTCGTCGGCTGACCAAGGAAAACGAGAAGTTGAAAGCCGAACTCGGACGACTTCGCAACATTTCAGTGCAAGAAGGAATGTTGGCGCCTGCCAAACTCACCCCTGGCGCTATAGAAGAGGAGTTGGAACGGACGTAAGGTCCTTCGAGCGGAGAAGCTGCCATGGACAAGATCGTCATCCTGGCCATCGTTATGACCGCGCTTTTCTTGATCGGCGTGGCCGTGTTCTTTCCCTCCAGCAGGCGCCAGCGGAAACGTGACGACCAAGTGTGGCGCGACTATGCCCGTGCTCTGGAGCTCCTCATGAGCGGCGAGCTCGAGCAGGCCCAAGAGCTCCTGCGGGCCATCGTGGAGCGCAACAGCGACTTTGTTAGCGCCTATATCAAAATCGGCGATGTCTTCCGCCTGACCGGCCGCGTAGAGCAGGCCATCCACGTTCATCAGGAACAGCAGGCAAGAGAGGGCTTGACCCCGGAGCAGTCACAGGCGCTGCACAGGAGCCTGGTGCGCGACTATTTCGCCGCCGGCAAACAGGAGCGAGGGCTTGAGTACGTGGACGCGCTGTTGGCGCGCGACAGGGACGATGCCTGGGCTCTTCGTTGGAAAACCCGCTTCTGTGAGCAAATGCGCGACTGGGACGGCGCCTACGATGCACTTGAGCGCTTCTGCAAGGTCAAAGGCACTGCTGACAATCAAACGTTGGCCTTTTACAAGGTACAAAGGGGCAAGCAGCTGGTGGAAGAAGGCAAAGGTAGAGAGGGCCGCCTCAGGTTTCGCGAGGCTATCAAACTGGACGAAAAGTGCGTGGCGGCCTATCTTGAGCTCTCTTCCTCCTACAGGTCAGAGAGGCGCTACCGCGATGCGCTCAATGTGCTGAGGCGCTTGGTGGAGGCAGCTCCTGAGCATGCCGCCGCGGCTTTTGAGCTCATTGAGGACGTGCTGTACGAAGCGGGCGATTTCGGCGATATCGAGAACGTGTACACGTCGATCATCCAGCGGGCTCCCGACTCGGCAGAGGCCTACTTGGGACTTGCCTCGCTGCAGGCGAAGATGGGACAGCACCAGCGGGCAATCGAGCTGTGCAGGCAGGCACTCGGCAAAGATCCCGATAACCTCGCCGCGAAGATCTATTTAGCCCGCTTCCTCCACGCAGTGGGGCGCCACAACGAGGCGGCCAGTCAGGCGCTGGAGGTCCTGGAGCATACCGACCGGCAGCGAGCCCGCTACGTATGTCAGCATTGTGGTTGGACGTCAGAGGTGCCCAGCCCGCGCTGCGTGCAGTGCCTCCGCCCAATGCCGGTGGCCACAGCAGCTGGCGGCGCGCAGCAAGGCTGATGGGCAGAGAGTTGAGGATGCGTCATTACTGGCTTCCACTCAGTTTGGCGCTTGTGGCGTCCGTGACGCCATTGCTCCTCGCGCAAGTGCCGGAGACTGTCACGCTGCTCCTCGAGCAGAATCGACTTGCCGAGATCAAACAGCGGCTGCCGGACCTTGTGCGACAGTTTCCCAATGACCCGACGGTCCTTTTCCTTCAGGGGGCGACCGAGACCGAGGGGGCGCGGGCGGCGCGTTACTACAAGCGAGTAGCCGAGGAGTTCCCGACGACTGCCTTTGCCGATGAGGCGCTGTTTCGTCTGGCCGAGTACGACTTTGCCCTTGGCCTCTACCACAGCGCCGCGCAACACTGCCTCCAGCTAGCCTGCCAGTACCCGGATTCCCCCCTGTGCGACGATGCTCATTATGTGCGCGCCCAGTGCCTTTTGGCTCGTGATGAGCGCGACTCTGCCGCCTATGCCCTGGAGTGGTTCTTGAAGAAATATCCCGACTCGCCTTATGCTCGCTTAGCGGCTCTCGAAGTAGCCAGCAAGGCTGCCAGCCAGCAACCCGCGCCCACGCCCACGGCTCGGGGGCAAGCATCTCCGGAGCAGTATAGCGTGCAGGTCGGCGCGTTCAGGGAAAAGGCCAATGCTGAGAAGCTGGCGCGCGCTCTTGGCAGAGAGGGTTACCAGTGTGAGGTCGTGCCCAAGGAACGCGGGCGCGACCTGTTTTACCTCGTCTGGGTGGGATCGTTCCAAAGTGAGGAGGCCGCACGCAGAAAGGGTGAGGAGCTCCAGGCCCGCCACGGGCTGCCTTTCCGGATAGTGCGGCGTTAGGCCGGGAGGAAGACTATGGATCGCTCTTTTCGAGCTGAGCTCGGCACCAAAATCTTGCTCTTTGACGGCGCGACAGGTACCACCTTGCAGGCCTTGGGCCTGCCTGTGGGCACACTGCCCGAGGTCTGGAACTTGGAAAACCCCGAGGCGGTCGTGCAGACCCATCGCGGCTACGTTGAAGTGGGAGCAGACGTCGTCATCACCAACACTCTGGGCGCCAACCGCTTTCGCCTGCGCGAGACCCCGCTGGCTGGGCGTGCCTACGAGGTGAACCGGCGCGCTGCGGAGCTGGCGCGCAAGGCGGCAGGCACACGCGCGTTCGTGGCCGGGTCGGTGGGCTCCACCGGGCTCATGCTTGCCCTCGGCGAAGTCTCCGAAAGCGACGTTCTCGAAGCCTATCAGGAGCAGGTGCGTGGCCTGGTGGATGGGGGCGCTGACCTGATTGCCGTGGAGACGATGACGGATGTGGGCGAGGCATGCCTGGCCGTGAAGGCGGCCAAAAGCGTGTGCACCCTGCCTGTGGTAGCCACCATGTCTTTCGAGCCAGGCAAGAAGGGCTATTGCACGGTGATGGGGACCGATATCCCTACGGCCGTGCGCCGACTGGAAGATGCTGGTGCCGATGCCACCGGCAGCAACTGCGGCACCGGCATCGACGATATGGTCGCCATAATCCAGGAAATGCGCGCGCACACGCATCTGCCACTCCTTGCCGAGCCGAATGCGGGGCTTCCGCAGATGCGCGCTGGCAAGGTAATTTACACCGAAACGCCGGAGTACATGGCATCGCGTGTGCCGGACCTGCTGCGCGCGGGTGCCATGTTGGTGGGCGGCTGTTGCGGCACCACCGTCGAGCACATCAAGCTGTTCCGGCAAGTGCTGGATGCGTGGTCAGCGCAGTCGAGCACGTAGCGCTCAAAGAGGAAGCTCCCCCCAGCAGCCGGTGCGACTTTGGAGAAGGTTGCCATGAAAAGACAGCTCCTCGGTACCATCTTCGCTCTGCTTTTCTCCTCCTCTCTTTGCCTAAGCCAAGGGCTGGATTGCCAGAAGATGGCCAACTACCAGATTGAGGTGTCCCTGGATGCGGTAGCGCGCACCCTGGCGGGGAAGGAGGTACTGACCTGGACAAATGCCTCCTCGAGACCAGTGGACACTCTCTACTTCCACCTCTACTGGAACGCCTTCAAGAACAACCGTTCTGTGTTCGCAACAGAGTCGAGGCAAGGTCTCAACTGGAGTCAACGCGAACTGGAGGGCCGCTCTCCCAAAGAGTGGGGCTGGATTGACGTGACCGAAATGCGACTTGAGGATGACGGCCGCAGCGAGGACCTGAGCACGCACGTGGCCTTTGCCGCCCCGGGGGCCGGCGAGAGCGAAGATGAAACGGTACTGCGCGTGGTGCTGCCCAGACCGGTGCTGCCCAGGCAGACAATCAGCATCGCGCTCGGCTTTCGCGCCAAGATTCCCACCAAACAGCCCCGCACTGGCTACCGGGGTGACTTTTTCTTCTTCGGCCAGTGGTTCCCCAAGGTCGGCGTGCTCTGGGACGGGGTTTGGAACTGTCACCCTTTTCATACGAACACGGAGTTTTTTGCAGACTATGGCGACTATGACGTGCGGATAACCGTGCCTGCGCGCTTCATTGTGGGGGCCACAGGGACACTCCGCGACTCGACTGCACACGCGGACGGGACGGTGACCTACCGCTTCGTGCAGGAGTGCGTGCACGACTTTGCTTGGACAGCAAGCCCGCGTTTTCTGGTACGCACACGCCGCTTCGAGCACCCCGAGTTAGCGCCGGTCACCATGCGCCTCCTTCTTCAGCCTGAACACAAGGGGGATGAGGAGGCCTATTTCGGCGCCACCGCCAACACGCTGAAGTACTATGGCCTTTGGTACGGTGCTTATCCCTACGGTTACGTTACCATCGTCGACCCGGCGTGGAACAGCCGCGCGGACGGCATGGAGTATCCCACGCTCTTCTGCGGCGGGAGTGAGTGGTGGCTCCCCGCTGGGGTGCTCACCCCAGAGTGGTTGACCATCCACGAGTGCGGGCACCAATGGTGGTACGGCCTGGTGGGCAGCAACGAGTTCGAGCATCCCTGGCTCGATGAGGGCATCAACTCCTATGCCGATGGGCGTTGCGCAGACGCTGCCTACGGCGACGACCTCTACATGCGGCGCTACTTGGGAGTGCCGGTGGTCTTCCCTGAGGTGAAAAGGCCGATGCGCACCCGGTGGCGCGGGCCTATGCTCACCGCCAAGCCCGACCGTATGGATAGACGCGGCTGGGAATTTGTGGACGGACAGAGCTACAGCGTCAACGCCTACCGCAAGCCGGCGCTCATGCTTGCTACGCTCGAAGGGTACCTGGGCGATGAGCTCTTCACCTCCATCCTGCGAACCTATGCCGAGCGTTACCGCTTCAAACACCCTCGGCCAGAGGATTTCGTGCGGGTCGTCAATGAACTGGTCCCGGAGAACATGGACTGGTTCTTCGGCCAACTCTTCACGGGCTCTGGGATTCTGGACTATGCAGTGACCTCCGTGTCCGCAAGGGCCGTTCCTGCACCAGAAGGTTACTTTGGTACGGGGGAACAGATGCGCTACAAGAAGCCGGGGGAGAAAGCGAAACCCGCTTCGCTGCTCTATGAGTCCGAAGTGCTGGTGCAGAGGCGGGGAGAGGTGCGGTTTCCTGTGGAGCTGCAGGTGCGCTTTGAAGACGGCGAGAGCGTGACGGAGAAGTGGGATGGGAACGACCTCTGGCGCAGATTCCGCTATGTGCGACCGGCGCAGGTAATGTCTGCCGAGGTTGACCCTTCGCGGAAAGTGCTCCTCGACATCGATTTTACCAACAACAGTCGCTTTCGCCAGCCCGAGTCAGGCGCGGCGCTAAAGTGGACGGTGCGGTGGCTTGGCTGGCTGCAGCACCTGCTGGAAGTCTTTGCCTTTTTCGTCTGAGTGGGTCGCTTTGTTGTTGGGCATCAGCAGACAGAGCCGGCTGCGGAATAGAGGTTCGCCAGGGAGCTCATGATGAAAGTGTTCCAGTCGCTAAAGTCAGGGATACAGGCGGTGTTGGGCAACCCGAAGGTAGCGGTAGCCGTCTACCTGACCAATCTTGCCTTGGCCATGATTTTGGCCCTGCCGATGTACAGGATTCTGCACGCCTCGTTCGCCCATAGCGCTGTGCGCGAGACGATGGCTCTGGGCTTTGACTACGATTGGTGGACGGAGTTTTCGGCGCATGCGGAGGGACTTGCCAAGACGTTCCGGCCGGAAGTCAGCGGGCTTGGCCCGTTTTTGGAAAACGCTGAGTTTCTCGTACAGGGCCGCTTCGGCAGGTTTGGGCTCATGGTTTTGCTCGTGGGCTTGGTGTACTTGGTGATCAATGCCTTCTTGGCTGGCGGGGCATTCGCCGCATACGCGGCGGAACGACAGAAGCAGACCATGACGCGCATGTTCGGGGCGGCTGGCCAGTTCTTTGCCCGTTTCCTGAGCCTGGTGCTCATGGGCGTTTTTTGCTACTTCCTTGTGTACAAGGGCGCGGGAGGATTGGTACGAAATATCGTAACGCGCCTTTCGGAAGGGCTCGCCACGGAGCGGGCGGCTTTCTTCGTCGGCGGTTTGGGAACCCTTGTCATCCTTTTCCTGCTCGCGTTCGTAAACCTCGTGTTTGACTATGCCAAGGCAGTTGTGGTCCACGAGAACCGTCAGTCGGCAGCAGAGGCTCTCTGGATTGCTACCAAGTTCGTCGTGGCCAATTTGGGAAAGTGCCTGGGGTTGTACTGGTTGGTCGGTGTCGCGGGGGGAGCCGCAGTGCTGCTGTTGTTCGGGCTCACCTCGCTGATTCCCCAGAGCAAAGGAGGGGGGATATTTGCCGCCTTCCTTTTGCTCCAGTTGTTGATCATGGTCAAAGTGTTTGTTCGCCTTTTGTTCTATTCCAGCCAGTTGGCTGCTTATCGAACGGCCAAGGCAGAAGTGCGGCGATTGCCAAAGGCTTAGTAAAGCGTCGGCTGGCGCATTACAGGGGAGGGTGCGGTCGATGAAGGTTGAAAGGTACCGCTTTGGTCAAATCGTCATAGACGGTGCTGCTTACGAGCGCGACCTGATAGTTGGCCCAGGGGGAATTGTACCAGACTGGTGGCGCAAAGAGGGACACAAGCTGCAGCCCGTGGACATTGAGGAGGTCGTGCGCAGCGACAAGCCGGAACTTCTCATCGTTGGCACCGGCAAGTACGGACTGATGAGGGTGCTCCCGGAGACTGTGCAGCTCCTTCGCGAGCATGGCGTCGAGCTGGTGGTGGCGCGCACAGACGAAGCGGTCGAAAAGTTCAACGCCGTTGCGGACAGCAAGCGAGTGGTGGCTGCGTTCCATCTGACGTGCTGAGCGCCAAGACACCGCGGGGCTCTTTGGAGAGAGTGGCAGTTGCCCTGGGAAGGAATCATCCCTTGTCGGGTGCTCATCTGCCGGGCTCCTGACCTGAGGCTGGGGGCGCTGAGGGCAAGTGCAGGAGGTCTTGTCCCTGCCGAAGAGCGAAAACTTGGCACCCAATCATCTTGCCAGTCTGTGTCAAGGCAGCTTGGCAAGCTCGCTTCATGAACCTCTCGAAGATGAGGAAGTGAGGAACAGCGTGCGCTACCGGTTTTGCCCGGCATGTGGGGAGACATTGCGCAGAAGGGAGCTGGAGGGGCGCGAACGGCTGGTCTGCAGCGAGTGCGGATTTGTCCACTACGAGAATCCGGTGCCGGCGGTTGGCGTGGTCGTGGTCGACGATGGGCAGTTCCTGCTAGTGAAGCGCAAGTACCCGCCTCGCCAGGGCATGTGGAGCCTGCCCGCGGGCTTCATGGAAGTCGACGAGACGCCCACCGAGACAGCGGTCAGAGAGGCACGCGAGGAGACGGGCCTGGACGTGCGCGTCGGCCCTTTGCTGGGGGTCTACGCGGGTGACGACGATCCCCGTGTGCGCGTGGTGCTCATCGTCTACGGGGCTGAAATAGTCGGCGGCAAGCTGGTGGCGGGCGACGACGCCGAAGATGCGCGCTTCTTCCCCGTGAGCAAGCCTCTTCCGGAAATGGCATTTGCCAGTCACTGTCGCGTTCTGCAGGAGGCGGCCCGCCAGGTGAAGCAGGGGAAAAGCCGATAGGGGTAGAATCTCCGTGGACAGCAGGGCACGTCGTGGGCAACAGCCCTCGAGGATTTCGCCCATAGCATGCGTAATGCTAGCTGCCAGGGGTAATTGCATCGTGCACCTCACACAGCACAGTAGTAGGACGCAGGAATCCTTCATGGCGACCCACAGCAGTTACTCCGTCAGCGGCCCGGGTGAGAGAGATAGCGGCGAAGGCAGTGGGGAGGGGTCCCATCCTCTCTGTCCGCCAAGGGTCTCGGTGAGCGAGGCGCGCGCCGTGCAAGCAAAGATGGCAGGGCTCTTGGGAGATGGGAAACTTTTTGAGGGGCCCGTTGCCACCATCGCCGCGGGGGATGTGGCCTACGCTCGCCACGGGGACAGGGTGTGGGCAGCGGTGGTCCTGTACCAGATGTCGGACCTGAGTCTGATCGAGTTTGCTTTGGCCGAAGCAGGGACCTCCTTTCCATACGTCCCCGGTCTGCTGTCATTCCGGGAAGGTCCGGTCTTGCTTAAGGCCTTCTCCTTGCTGCGCTCTATGCCCGATGTGGCACTGTTTGATGGTCAAGGGACCGCCCACCCACGGGGCCTCGGGTTGGCCAGCCACATGGGACTGTGTTTGGGCCTGCCCACGGTGGGGTGCGCGAAGAGCCGGCTTGTTGGTGAGCATGCCCCGGTGGGCATGGGGAGAGGAGCCTTCAGCTGGCTCATGCTCAACGGGCAAAAAGTCGGAGCTGCGGTTCGCACGCGCGCTGGAGTAAAGCCAGTGTACGTGTCTGCGGGGCATCGCATGAGCCAGGAGCGGGCCATCCAGTTGGTGCTGGCCACCTCTACCCGTTATCGATTGCCAGAGCCACTTCGCCAGGCTCATCTACTGGCGAGCAGGTGTCGAGATAGTGAGGAGTGACCGTGGCGCGCACCGGGTTCGTCTACGACCCTACTTTTCTCATGCACCGGGTGAGCAGCCTCCACCCGGAACAACCGGCGCGCCTCCAGGCCATCGTTGGTGCCTTGGAGGAAACAGGCCTCTTGGGGAAGTTGACGCCGTTGGCGCCTCGGGCTGCCGAGCTCGATGAGTTGACCACCGTGCATGCCGCGGACTATGTGGAGAGGGTAAAGTGGGCCTGTTCGCGGGGGGACGGCTTTCTGGACTCTCTGGACACCGAGATTTGTCCCGATTCCTTCCTGGCAGCCAAGCTGGCCGTAGGAGCGGCGCTGTGCGCGGTGGACGCTGTGGTCGAGGGCAAGGTTGACAACGCCTTCTGCGCGGTTCGCCCCCCAGGGCATCATGCGACGCACGCCAAGGCGATGGGTTTCTGCATTTTCAACAACGTGGCGCTGACTGCGCGCCATCTCCAGCGGGTGCACGGCCTGGAACGCGTTCTGATCGTCGATTGGGATGTCCATCACGGCAACGGGACCCAGGAAGCGTTCTACTACGACGAAACCGTCTTCTACTTCTCCGTGCATCGCTACCCTTACTACCCGGGTACCGGGGCAGCCAGCGAGACCGGCGAAGACAAGGGCAGAGGCTTCACCCTTAACGTGCCGCTGCCAGCCGGCGCTGATGACGGCGTTTACGAGAAAGTCTTCGAAGAAAAGCTGTTGCCGGCAGCGAAAACCTTTCAACCTGACTTTGTACTGATCTCTGCCGGTTTTGACCCGCATCATGCGGACCCCCTGGGCGGGATGCGCGTCAGCGAGGAGGGGTTCAGAACCATGCTGCGAGTGGTGCTCGAGGTTGCCGGCTCAACCTGCGACGGGAAAGTTGTTTCGGTTCTCGAAGGTGGCTATCGCTTGGACGCACTGCGTACGTGCGTCTGCGACCATATCGCGATGCTTATGGCCGCGTGATTTGCTTGGTCTCGTGGCGGGCGAAAGCGCTTTTGGGAGGTGGAAGCGCCAAAGGTCAAGGATTGGGATTGTATCGCCGGAGTGAGGTGAGTGACGGTGAGACTCTTGTGTGTCACGGCCCTGGCAGCGGCTGTGACTATCGCCGGAGAGGCCTGCGTGAAGAGTCCGAAGACTGAACAGCGTGGCAGGCAACCAGAGACCCATGAGGCGGAGTTCGCGCAGCAGCGTCTCCGCATGGTGGAATCGCAGATTGCGGCCCGTGAGGTGAAGGACCCCCTCGTCCTGGAGGCGATGCGCAAGGTTCCACGTCACTTGTTTGTTCCCGACAACCTCCGGGATTCCGCCTACGACGATTCGCCGCTGCCCATTGGGCATGGGCAGACCATCTCGCAACCGTACATCGTCGCCTTCATGACCGAGTGCCTCAGGCTGAAGGGAGGGGAGCGCGTCCTCGAGGTGGGCACCGGTTCGGGATACCAGGCGGCGGTTCTTGCCGAGATCGTCGACTCGGTCTTTTCCATCGAGATCGTGGGTGACCTGGCCCTGCAGGCCAAAGAGCGTCTCAAGCGGCTGGGCTACAAGAACGTGAACGTGCGCCAGAGAGATGGCTACCGCGGTCTGCCTGACAAGGCGCCCTTCGACGCCATCATCGTCACAGCCGCGCCCGACCACATCCCGCAGCCGTTGGTGGAGCAGCTCAAGGTTGGGGGCAGGATGGTCATTCCCGTAGGCTCAATGTACCAGGAGCTGGTAGTGGTCACCAAGATGGACGAGAAGCGGGTGAAAGAGGAGTCGGTGTTGCCGGTTCGCTTCGTGCCGATGACCGGCGAGGCCGAGCGCAAGCCCCGCCACCGCAATTGACGGGGAGGCTATGCCAGCACCGCACTTCTCGGGAGAGACGCGCCGCAGCGAATGAAGAAGCTGCTGACCGAAAAAGACGTCCTCAAGGCCAACAAAGACGGGCAGCGGGAGATTCTGCTGGATGCAGTTACCCTCGTCACGCCCTCGGCTGCTGACGCCGCACGGCGCTTGGGTATCGTCCTGAAGAGAGAGGGTGAGAGATTCGGCAAGTTAACCGGCCGCGCCGTCGCAGCAAAAGAGGCCGGAGCCATAATCTCTTTGGGCAGCGACCACGCAGGCTTTCGCCTCAAAGAATTTCTGAAGACTTTCCTTGCGGGCGAAGGATACCAGGTAGTCGACCGGGGTGCCTTTGATGAGACGCCAGTGGATTACCCGGACATCGCCCTCCAGGTGGCGCAGGACGTGGCGCGGCGCCGCACCGTGCGGGGCATTGTCATTGACGGAGCGGGGATCGGCTCGGCGATCGTGGCTAACAAGCTGCCCGGCATCCGGGCGGCCACCTGCGCCAGCGTCGAGGCGGCCAGGAATAGTCGCGAGCACAACGATGCCAACATCCTGGCTCTTGGCTCGCGCATGGTGGACCAAGAGACAGCAGCACAGATTGTGCGTGTGTGGTTGACCACCGACTTTGGCGGTGGCCGGCACGAGCGGCGCATCAAGAAGGTAGAGAAGATCGAGCGGCGCTACCTGCGAGGCTGAATGGCCCCAGGCCAGGCGAGGTGGGGGCAGGACCTGTGGGGGGACTTCTTTCCGGCCGGCGCTTGAGCGCTCTGCCGCTGCGGTGAGGCAAGCGAGGCCCACGTCATCGCAGCAGGTGGTCAGCACTGGCTTAGCTATTCCAGAGAGGGCCCGTAAGCCCCGCGAGCACGGCTGGAGTCATACGAGCTGCCTCTGGGCAGTGCGGAAGATCGGACGCCGCCCATTGCGCAGGGCCAGCCAGCCTGCGTGTCCCAGGGGGCGGAGGAGCGCCGGCAATCTTGCGGCCGGGCAGGTGCGAGAACCCGCTTGCCTGCGAAAATGAGCCTCGCCAGCAAATTCCGCTTGACTTTGTAGGGGAAAAGTATATCTTTCTACCCGACGTTTTCTCGCGTAGGGACATGAAAGGTGTGATGACGAACGGAGGACAGACGACATGGCCAAGTTGAGCATTGATGATTTGGACCTGAAAGGCAAGCGCGTGCTTATGCGCGTTGATTTCAACGTGCCCCTGACAGTGGACCTAAAGGTTGCCGATGACACCCGTATCTGTGCCGCCATTCCCAGCATCAAGAAGGTAATCGATGCCGGTGGCATGGCCATCCTCATGTCGCACCTGGGCAGACCCAAGGGCCAGGTCAAGGAGGAGATGCGCCTGCGACCCGCCGCAGCCCGGCTCAGCGAGCTGCTGGGACGGGAAGTGAAGATGGCGCCCGACTGTGTGGGCCCCGAGGTGGAGGCTATGGTTCGTGCCATGAAACCAGGCGAGGTGCTGATGCTGGAGAACCTGCGCTTCCACAAGGCGGAGACCGACAACGACCCCGACTTTGCCAGGCAGCTCGCCAAGCTCGGCGACGTGTACGTTAACGACGCTTTTGGGAGTGCCCACCGTGCTCACGCCTCGACCGAGGGGGTCACCAAGTACTTCGAGAAGTGCGCAGCCGGCTATCTGATGCAACGGGAGCTGCTCTACCTGAGCAAGGCCTTGCAGTCGCCAGCCAAGCCCTTTGTGGCCATCATGGGCGGCGCGAAGATCTCCGACAAGATTGAGCTGATCGAGAATTTCCTGGGAAACGTCAATTCGCTCCTGGTGGGCGGCGCAATGGCCTACACATTCCTGAAGGCCCGTGGCGTGGCGGTTGGCTCCTCCCTTGTGGAGGCCGACAAGCTTGACCTTGCTGCCCAGCTCCTGCAACGAGCGCAGCAGCGCGGCGTGGAACTGCTGCTTCCTGTGGACCATGTGGTGGCACCCAATGCCGAGACCGAAGCCGAGGCGAAGGTCATTGTCGGCGAGGCGATACCCGATGGTCTGATGGGCCTGGACATAGGGCCCAAGGCCATTGAGGAATTCAAGAAGAAGATCCTCGGTGCGCGCACAGTCGTCTGGAACGGGCCGCTCGGCATGTTCGAGAAGGGAGCATTCGCCAAGGGCACGATGGAGATCGCCAAGGCCCTCGCCGATGCCACGGCGCAGGGTGCGGTCACCATCGTCGGCGGTGGCGACAGCGCGGCTGCCATTGCCAAGGCAAAGCTCTCGGACAAGGTGTCGCACGTGTCGACAGGCGGGGGCGCATCGCTGGAGTTCCTGTCAGGACTCAAGCTCCCTGGCGTTGAGGCCCTGACCGAAGCGTAGGCCAGGGGGAGAGGCGCTGGAGCGCTGCGCCACACACCGAGCCCATCCAGCGCCTTTCCCATTTGTGGGAACGCATGCCGCCACTCGTCCCAGAAGTGGGAATGATTCGGCTGGCCACACGCAGGGCAACGCATTGGGTTTTGTAAGCATTGGGAAATCAAGGGGCCAATGGCCGTGGTTGCGCCGTGGAGCCCAATGCTTTGGCATGAGGTTTGACAAGGTTGCCCGCCTGAACTGGTCTGGAATGCGCAAGCAAGAGAAGGAGTGCCTCGGTGAGCAAGGTCCTCACGACGTGTCCTTTCTGCGGGTGCGGATGTGGTGTTCTCTTGGCTGTCGAGGGGGAACGAGTCTTAGGGGTAGCGCCGCAACGTCGACACCCTGTGAGTAGGGGGACCCTCTGCGTCAAAGGGTGGAACGGGCACCAGATCATCCACCACCCCGGCCGGTTACGCAGGCCTCTCATCAAGAAGAACGGCAAGTTTCAGGAGGCGTCTTGGGAGGCGGCAATTGCCCTGGTAGCCAAGACGCTCAAGAGCTTTGACCCGACAGGCATCGGCGTGGTGGGCTCCACCAAGTGCACCAACGAGGACAGCTACCTGCTGATGAAACTTGCCCGTGGGGTGCTTGGTACCGACAACGTAGACACGGGCGCCCGGTTCTACCAAGCGCCCACCCTGCATGCGCTCAGCGCCCAGCTCGGTTTTGCTGCGGCTACCGCTTCCCTCACCGATATTGAAGAGGCCGACGTGCTGCTCGTGGTGGGCGCCAATCCTAAGGAGCAAAGCGCCAAGGCGGGGTCGTACGTGCTGTGGGCCGCCCGCCACGGCGCCAAGGTTGTCGTCGTTGATCCCAGAGAGACCGAACTTTCCCACTTTGCCACTCTTCATCTGCGCCCCAAGCCGGGCAGCGACGTGGTGTGGCTGAACGCGCTGTGCAACTGGCTGATTCGCAGCAATCGCCAAGTTGCGGAGGCTCGTGGCGTCAATGCCTTGGCCAAGGCGTTGGAATCCTTTACGCCGGACAGTGCCGCCCAGCTCAGCGGAATCCCCTCCGAGCAGCTGGCAAGGTTGGGCGAAACTGTCAGCGGCGCGCAACGGTTGCTCGTTCTCTACGGGAACGGGGTCACGCAGCAGGCTTCGGGAACTGAGGCAGTCAAGGCGCTGGTTAACCTGCTCGTGCTCACCGGCAACATCGGCAGACCAGGGGCGGGTCTCTTGCCCCTTCACCCGGCCAACAACATGCAGGGTGTGTTGGATATGGGGCTGGCTCCAGGGTTTTTGCCTGGTTTCGCCCGGTTGGAGGACCGGGAGGCTGCTTCCTGCTTGGGCAAAGTCCTTCCCAGCGCGTTGCCGAAGAAGCCAGGCTTGACACTTGGCGAGATGCTGCAGGCCGCCGGCGACCAGATAAAGGCCATGTACGTGGTCGGCGAGAATCTGGTCTGGGATGCACCCAACTCTGGCGCTGCCAAAGCTGCGTTGGAGCGGCTGGACTTCCTTGTGGTCCAGGATCTTTTCCTGACCGAAACTGCAGAGCTTGCGCACGTGGTGCTGCCTGCCTGCAGCTACGCGGAGAAGGAGGGCACATTTACCAACTTGGAGCGGCGCATCCAAAGGGTGCGCGCGGCCATTCCGCCAGTGGGGGAGGCAAAGCCAGACTGGGAGATATTCCTCACCCTGGCCAAGAAGCTGGCTGCACGCATGGCGTATCGTTCGCCTGCGGACGTCTTTGCGGAAATTGCCACTGTCAATCCGTGGTACCAGGGCATCAGCTACCAGGATTTAAATCGACCTGGGGGCGTGCAGTGGCCGGTGGCACGACCGTTGCCATCTTTGGCCGATGCCAAGCTTCTTGCTGCGCGCTACGTGCCTCCCAGTGAGTTCCCCGACCAGAACTACCCATTCACCCTCGTCATTGGCCGGGGGCGCGTACACCGCGTGTCGGGCACATTGGTTTCGCGCTCGTTCACCTTGGCCAAAGAGTATCCAGAGGGGGTCCTGGAAGTGAATACCGATGATGCCAAGGAGCTTGGTCTCCGCTCCGGATGGAAAGCCAGGGTGACGACCCCGCGTGGTACCATCGAGCGCACGGTACAGGTGACGCGCGGTGTGCCACCGAAAGTCGTTTTTGCCTCCCTTCACTACAAAGATGGCCTCACCAATGTTTTGGCCAACGATAAGCTCGAACAGCAGTCCAAGATCCCCGAGATGAAGGTTTGCGCGGCAAGAGTGGAGGTAGCATGAAGGTCGGCCAGAAGTACACCATCGACAAACAGGCGTTCCTCGCCGTGCTCGACTCGCTGCGAAAGGGCGCCAAGTTGATCGGGCCGACACCCGGACCGGACGGCGATGTGGTTTTCCGCGAGGTGGCTTCCGTGGCGGAGTTCACCTTCGACTATGTCAACGAGTTCGACCCTGTCAAACGGTTCCTCATCCCGCATCGGCAGGACTTGTTTCGCTTCACCCTGGGCAAACGCCCGACCTTTGAGCCGCTGGTGGACTCCTCCCCACAGGTCCTCTGTGGCATTCGCTCCTGCGACGTGAAGGGGATCCTGCATTGGGACAAGTTTTTCTCCGGCACCTACTTGGACAACTACTACCTCGAAAAGCGGGCGAACACCACAATCATCAGCGTCGCCTGCAATAAGCCTTTAGACACCTGCTTTTGTATCTGCTGTGATGGCGGTCCGTGGCTGGAGGCTGGATTTGACCTGCAGCTGACCGACTTTGGTGACCGTTATCTCATCCACGTGGGGAGCAAAAAGGGGATTGCCATCCTGGAGAAAATCAAGAAGGGGCTGGTGGCTGCCACGCAGGAGGACTTGCAGCGGCGCAAGGAGCTCATGGCCAAGTGCGACAGCCAGATGGTGCCCACCGCCTATGTGGCCAAGGCCATCATCCAGATCACCAATAATCGCGTCCGGGAGGAGCTGTGGGAGGAGATGGGTTTCGAATGCTTCAGCTGTGGAGGCTGTACCCACGTCTGTCCGGTCTGCACTTGCTACGACGTGGCTGACTACATGGAGTCGCCGACGTGCGGGGTGCGCTTGCGCTGTTGGGATTCGTGTCAATATTCCGGCTTCACGCGAGAGGCGTCTGGGCACAATCCGCGCGAAAAGACCAAGGAGCGCATCAAGCGCCGCTTCTACCACAAGTTGAGCTATGCCTACGTCAAGCTGGACGGCCACCAAGGCTGCGTAGGTTGCGGAAGGTGCATCACGGTCTGCGAGGCCATCGGGCTCTTGGACTTGCCCGCCGTGGTCAAGCGGCTGCGGCGTGAAGGACAACCAGAGCCCGAGCAGCTGGGCGCACAACGGCACTCTTCGTGAACGACAAGGCGAGGAAGTAGCGGAATGGAAAACCTCTACCTCCCACAGCTGGCGGTCATCGACCAGATTGTGGATGAGACACCCGATACCAAGACGTTCACCCTTCATTTTTTGGACGAGAGGTACAACAAGGCCTTCAGTTACAAGCCAGGGCAATTTGTGGAAGTGTCCGTCTTTGGCAAGGGGGAGGCCCCCTTCGGGCTGTGCTCAAACCCCCTGCGCAAGGGTAACTTCCGCATCACGGTGCGTGCCACCGGCACGGTGACCAACGCCCTGCATGAGGCCAAAGTCGGCGACGTGTTCGGCGTACGCGGCCCCCTTGGCAACAGCTTTCCCTTCGAAGAGGTGATGGGCCACGACATCCTCATTGTGGCCGGTGGCATCGGGTTGCCGCCGCTGCGCTCCCTCATCGAACCCATTTTCGACAAGAGAAACAAGTTCGGAGAGTTTACCATCCTGTACGGGGCGCGCACCCCAACTGATCGGGTGTACAAGGACGCCCTGGAGGAGTGGGCCGCGCGCGACGATGTGCGCCTTCTCCAGACCGTCGACCGCGCCGATGAGACGTGGACCGGGCCGGTCGGGGTGGTCACCACTCTCTTTGAGAAAATCAAGGTGGACCCGAAGCGCACTTTCGCATTCACCTGCGGACCGCCGATCATGATCCGGTTCGTCATTCAGGATCTGTTGGCCATGGGCTTTGCGGACGATCACATCATCTCCACCTTAGAGCGCTACATGAAATGCGGCGTGGGGAAGTGTGGCCATTGCGCCATTGGCCACAAGTACATCTGCGTGGACGGGCCGGTGTTCAGCTGGCGACAGATCAAGGTGTTGCCCGAGCGCTGATCGGGTACGACGCGAGCCGAGTGGAGTGACTTGCTCATGACGGTGAGGAATCTGCGGAGTGCCATTTTGTTCCTGGTGATTGGTGCCTGCGTGGCCTTGGGGAGCTTGATTGCAACCGAGCCAACCCAGGCGCTGGCGGACAGCGCGGTGCGTGCTGCCCAGCTGGAGAGCCAGGCCGGCAGCGGGGTTCAGACCAGGCTCTTATCCACCCAGGGTATGGAACAATGGGCAAGGCCGGCGTATAGGCCTTTCGTGGCCACCTTCTCCCTGGTGGTGCAAGTAGTCGCCACGCTGGCGACCGCGTTTTTCATTTTTGTGGTATTGCTGAAACGAGAGGAGGAATGAAGCCGGAGGGCCTGGCCGGCGCCCTCGAATCGCTGCTCCATGGGCGGGTGGTGCTCATGGGCGTGGGTAGCGAGTGGCGGGGCGATGATCAGGCGGGTTCGATTCTGGCAAGGGGCCTGGTGCGGAGCGGGCGGTTCTGCCCAATTGACTGCGGGGACGTGCCCGAAGCGTATACGGGCCCGGTCAAAGACTTCCAGCCGGATACGATACTGATTGCGGATGCGCTTGACTTGGGGGAAGAGCCGGGGGCGATCGCCATCCTCGATGCAGATGGCTTGACGGAAAAGAGGTTTGACACGCATCACGCCTCATTGCGCACGGTGATCGACTATCTGCGGGCGGAGACAGGGGCTGAGGTGGTGCTCATCGGCATTCAGCCGGCCGAACTCGGGCTCGGCGCTGGACTCTCCCCTGCAGTGCGGGAGAGCGTGGAACTTCTGCGGGCACTTATCAACGAGCTGCTTGGGATGACATCAGACGAGGGCGCGACTACATGAGTACACTTGTAGTGCTTCTCCTATTGTTTCCCGTGGCAGGTGCAGTTCTTTCCGGGCTATTGCGGCGGAAGTGGAGCGACCTCTCGGCCCTGGTAGCCGTGGGGCTCATGCTGATTGTGGCGGCTTCGATCATCGGCGGCGTTTTTCCGGGAACGGAGCGCTCGGTGACCATCTCGGTGCCGTGGCTGATCAAGTTCCGCGGGGAAGCCGAAGAGCGGCCGATGCAGGTCGAAGCAGGGCCGGCAGGCACGGTGCCGCGCCTCGGCGCCGAGCCAGTGCCGCTGTTCGGCTACCTGCTGGATCCTTTAGGCATGCTCATGCTCACGGTGGTTGCCGTGCTCGGGTTCTTGGTGATCGTCTACGCCCTGGACTACATTGGCAAAGGCAACAAGGAGCACTCCTCCCGCGAAGGGAAGGAGCGCCACCACTTCTGGTTGCTCCTTTTCGTGGCCTCAATGATCGGGGTGGCGATTTCGCCAAACCTGCTCCAGCTCTACATCTTCTGGGAGCTCACCACGCTCACCTCTTACGCGCTGATCTCCCACTATCGTAACGACGAGTCGCTCCGCGCCGGTTTCAAGGCTTTGCTCATGACCTACTCCGGCGGGGTCTTTTTCGCGGTGGCCCTGGTCGCCATCTTCGTGAAGACCGGTACCTTTGACTTTGGTGCCTTAGACCAATTGACGCCAGGCCTGCGCAGCTTACTCTTTGCTTGCTTTTTGGTTGCCGCCTGGGCCAAGTCCGCACAGGTTCCCTTCTACACCTGGTTGCCCGATGCCATGGCGGCACCGACTACCGTCAGCATGTACTTGCACGCGGCCGCCATGGTCAAAGCCGGCGTCTTCTTGATTGCCCGCGTAAGCACCGCCACCGAGCAGCTGTCGATGGGGTCCGGACTGCTCCTTGGCATCATGGCCGTGGTCACCATGTTGGTCGGCGTCTACATGTTCTTTTTCCAGGATGATTTGAAGCGCTTACTTGCCTTTTCCACGATCACGCACCTATCGTACATTCTCCTGGGCCTGTCTTTCGGCATCATGGGCTCGCGTTCCGGCATGCTGGGCGGGATTATGCACATCATGAATCACGGCGTGGGCAAGGGCCTGCTCTTCTTGTGCGTGGGGGCGATTTCCTACGTGACCGGCACGCGCAGCATCAAGGAGCTCAGCGGGCTCGCCAAGAAGGCGCCCCTCATTGCCGTGGCTTTCCTGGTGGGGATGTTCGCCATCCTGGGTGTGCCCCCATTCTCCGGATTCTGGAGCAAGTTCTTCCTGATCCTTGGTGCCGTGGAGGTGGGAGGAGTCGCCGGTTATCTCCTTCTGGTGCCGTTTCTGCTGGAAATCATCATCGCCTTTGCCTGGTTTTTGCGCGTGGGCCAGAAGGTCTTCTTCGGCAGGGTGAGCCCTGCGGCAGAGGTTGCGGGCAATCCCCCTCTTGCCATGTCTTTCTCTTTGGTGGTGCTGATAGTGCTCTGTGTGGTTGCCCCCTTTGTGGCGCTTGCTTTCGCTCATCAGATCGGTTTCTGAGGGAGAAGGACGGCAGAGAGAATAGTTGCACTGCAGAAGGGAGTCCTCATAGATGAACCCCATCGTGCTATTTCAGTGGTCGATTGGCATTCTGCTGGTGGGTGCGGCGCTTGCGCTGGCGTTTGGTAGAAAGCGCACCTTGGTCGGATACCTCTCGTTTGTGGCAACCCTCTTGGCAGCCATCGGGCTGAGCTTGGCTGCTGTGCAGGTGCTCGTCGGTGGCGCCGTAGTGACGGACAGGCCGCTGATGACCGTGCCCGGCCTCGGGGCCAGTTTGGTGTTGAGTATCGACGCGCTCAGTGCGGTCTTCTTGTTGCTCATCTCTTTGCTCGGCACCATGTCGGCCCTCTATGCCACGCGGTTCATGGCGCTGCCCCTCTATGCCGGACTTAGCCTGCGGGCCTTCTATCCTTTCTTCCTCTGCTTCCTTGCCGCCATCTCCTGCATCGTGGTGACTGCCGACCTGTTTTTCTTTTTCATCTTCTGGGAGATAATGACGCTGACTTCGTACGTGCTGGTGATCTTCAACAAAGACCAGGCGGAGCGAACACGCGCAGGGTTCAAGTACTTTTTCATGACCCACGTGGCCACAACTCTGATGTTTGTGGGCGCCGTCATCGTGTACACCCAAAGCCGCTCCTTTGCCTTTTCCGATCTTGGCGCGGCGATGGCCGGGATGGTACAAGAGCAGCGGGGGCTGTTGCACATCGCATTGACGTTCTTCTTCGTGGGCTTTTCGACCAAGGCGGGCATTCTTCCCTTTGGAGACTGGTTGCCAGATGCGTACCCGGCGGCTCCGGCCCCGGCTGCGGCCACTTTCGGTGGCATCATGTCCAAGATCGGCCTGTACGGGCTCTTGCGTGTCTTCTTTTCCCCGGGCACGGTGGCAGAGATTGACAAGCCCTGGGGCTTGGTGATGGCGCTTTGCGGCACGTTGTCCATCTTCTTGGGGTCGATGACCGCCTTGGCGCAGGATGACACCAAGAAGCTTCTTTCCTTCTCGGTGGTGGGGCAGATGGGGTACCTGCTCTTGGGCATCGGCATCGGCCTGTATTTCCTGCCCAGTGCGCCGCTGTGGGCAACGATCGCCCTGGTGGCAACCCTGTTCCATCTGGTCAACAACGTCCTCTTCAAGTCGTGTTTGTTCTACAATGCAGGCGCCGTCTACTACCGTTCGGGCACGCGCGATCTGAACCTGGTGGGCGGACTGGCGCGGCTCATGCCGATCAGTGCCACGACGGCGGTCATTGCCGGCTTATCCATGGCGGGGATGCCTCTGCTGGCCGGGTTCTCCAGCAAGTGGCTCTTCTTCCAGGCTTCGTTGCAGGCCGGTGTGCGGATGCCCCTGTTTATGCTTCTTGCCCTTGTGGCTCTCTTCATTTCGGTGGTCACGCTGGCGTATGGGGTCAAGTTCTTTGGCATCGCCTTTTTCGGCAAGTTCAATCCAGGCCAGGCCAGGAATGGGGAGGGCGAGGTGCCGGTGAACATGCTCGTCCCGCAGGTGGCGATGGCTGCGGCCTCGGTGCTCTTTGGCATCCTGCCGTGGATAGCGGTGGGGCCCGTGCAGAAAGGGGTGCTTGCTCTGGTGGGAAGCGACGTGGCAGGCTGCAGTGGCACCCTTGCGTCAGCAGGCATTGTCAGCCCATTGCTGGTGGATTTGGGGAGCGGTACCGTTGCAGCATGGAATCCGCTGGTCATATTGATCGCCGCGGTGATATGTTTTCTTCTCTCATGGAGCCTTTTTCGGGCAGGGGCGGCGCCGGTGCGCGAGGACGCCACCTGGTATTGCGGCGAGGTGCATAGCGACGAGGAGGTGCGCTACAAGGCGCGCGGCCTGTACCTGTCCTTCAAGCAGTTTTTCAAGATCCGCATAGGTGCCTACGAGCAGCCTGGTGTCTATCCGCAGGTCCGCTACCCGCGCGTGCAGCTCGACCAGCGGAAGCTTCTGCGCCGTGTTCTGAACGTCGACAATTGGTTCTTCTATCCGCTCACCGACGGGTTCATGAAGCTCATGCGTTTTTTCAGCGGCACTCATGTGGGAATCCCCCACGTCTACTTGCTCTGGTTGGCGATCGGGGTGCTCATGGGAGTAGTGATTCTGTTTGCTTTGGCAGGGGGAGGCCTCTGAAAATGGGAGTGATCCTGATGAGGTTCGGACATGCACGCGGAGGTGCCTATCTGACATGACCGCACGTGAACTAATCGTCCAGATGACCAGTCGGTTCGGGCCGCGCATCAGGTCGGCGGACAACCCGGTGCCGGACATGGTGATCTTTACCGTGGAGCGCGACGCTGTCGTGGAAGTGGCGCGACACATTTTCCACGAGCGGAGTGGGCGCTTTGTGATTACCGCCGGCACCGACTACCGCGACGCCAATGGTGGTTACCTGGTGGACCACGTCTTTTCCCTGGCGGCTGACCATCTGTTCGTCACGGTGCGCACGCCGTTGGCCGAGGATGACCTGTGGATCGAGTCCATTACCGGGAGCGCGGACATCCCGGCTGCCAACTGGGCCGAGCGGGAGGTTCAAGACCTGCTCGGTGTGCGTCTGCGCAATCACCCAGACCCACGTCGCCTGGTGTTGGCCGACGACTGGCCCGAGGGACTCCATCCCCTGCGCCGCGATTTCCCGTGGAACGGGAATCCGCCAGCGGCTGAAGCGGCGCCACCTTTGAAAGAACCCCCGCCAGGGGCGACCGTGGTGCCCATCGGCCCCTTCTTCCCAGTGCTGGAGGAGCCTTCCTATTGGCGGATCTTCGTGGAAGGAGAGCGGGTGGTCGGTGGCGACTATCGCGGCTTCTACAACCATCGCGGCGTGGAAAAAATTGCCGACAGCCAGCTCAACTACAACCAGGTGCCGTTCCTCGCCGAACGGATTTGTGGTATATGAGGGACGGTGCACAGTACGGGTTACTGTCAGGCAGTGGAAAAAGCAGGGGGAATCGAGGTTCCGCGACGGGCGCGCTATATCAGAACCATCGTCCTTGAGTTGGAGCGCATCCAGAGCCATCTGCTGTGGCTGGGCATCGCCGCGCATATCATCGGCTTCGACACCGTCTTGATGCAAGCGTGGCGCATCCGCGAGCCGGTGATGTGGTTGTGCGAAAAGATTACCGGCAACCGCAAGCTTTATGGCATCAACGTGGTCGGCGGGGTGCGGCGCGACATTCCCAAGGCCATGCACCCGGAGCTCATGGAGGTCCTGGGGCGCATCGAGAGGGAGACCAAGGCGGTGCTGGATGCCGTGGTGACCGATACCACGCTGCTGGCCCGTTTGGCGAACGTGGGGATCTTGCCCAACAAGGACGCCAGCGCCTACTCGCTCCTTGGACCCACCGCGCGTGGCTCGGGCGTGGCCATCGACATCCGTGTGGACCACCCCTACGCCGCATACGGCGAGGTGGAGACCAACGTGATGGTGGAGACCTCCGAGGACATCTGGGCGCGCACCGTGGTGCGCATCAAGGAGACTTTAGATTCCATCCGCATCATCCGCGACTGCTTGGCGATGATGCCTGGAGGGCCGCTTCAGGCCAAGATCACCGAGCCAATCCCGCCCGGACGCATTGGCCAATCTTCGGTGGAAGCCCCTCGCGGCGAGACACACCATTACGTCATCACCGGTGAGGACAACAGACCTTACCGGTGGAAGGCGCGCGCGCCGACGTTCCAAAACCTCCAGGGCGTGCCTATCATGGTGCTCGGCGAAACCATCGCCGATGTGCCCATCGCCCTGGGCAGCATCGACCCCTGTTTCTCTTGCACCGAGCGCTTGGAGACGGTGGACGTGCGCTCGGGCGAGGTCAAGGTCTATACCAAAGCTGACCTCTTCCGACTTTGCAAGGAGAGGTGGAGCAAGAGGTAGCACTGCGGCGGATAGCAGGCCGCACGCAGGCGAAGGCATGGAGGAAAGATGGACTACGGTCTCGGCCAGACAATTGGTCTGAGCGTGCTGCAAGTGGCGCTGGTGCTCCTGCTCTCCCCGCTGCTGGAGGGAGTGATTCGGAAGCTCATCGCCTTTGTCCACTCGCGCATCGGGCCTCCGTTGTTCCAGCCGTACCTGGACATCCTCAAACTGCTGGGCAAGGAGGAGATCGCAAGCTCGCGAAGTTTTCTTTTTCGCTACTCCGCAGTCATCGCGCTCACGGCGGTGCTGACCGCCAGCCTCTTGGTGCCGATGTTGGGCAGACCGCCGCTCGGTTTTGCCGGTGAGGTCATCGTGTTTGTCTACCTCATCTCGGTGGTAGCGGTGATGATCTTCATGAGCGGCGTAAGCTCTGGCAGTCCGTACGGGCTTGTGGGGGCCGGACGAGAGGTGATGATGGTGCTGACCGTGGAGCCAGTGCTGGCCATCGCGCTCATCACTGCGGCGGTCAAATCTGGCTCGATGATGTTCGGCGACATGGTGAGCTGGCAGCTGACGCATCCACCTTCAATCTCGATGGTCATCGTTGGAGTAGCCCTCTTCTTGGCCATTGTCGCGCAGGTAGCCAGATTGCCCTTCGATATCGTGGAGGCGGACCAGGAGATCATGGCAGGGCCTTTTGTGGAACAGAGCGGGCCAAAGCTGGCTCTGTTCAAATGGGGATTTTACGCGAAGCAGTTGATTTTCGCCTCGCTGCTTGTTTCGGTGTTCATCCCCTGGCCGCACGTGGGTAAGTTAGCAGTTGATGCTCTCATTACCCTCGCAAAGGTGGTTGTGCTCTTGGTTCTGGTCGGCGTGGTACACGCGGTGAACCCGCGCCTTCGCATCGATCAGTCCATTCAGTTCTTTGGGCTGCTTATTTTCGCCTCGGCTGCCGGACTGGCCTTTGCGTTGGTAGGTTCGTAGGGAACGATAGAGCACAGCAAGAGAACAGGTATCGCCTAAAGGGAGCGCAATGTTCAGAGCCAAGTTCAAGGAAGCGGTCATCTGTTTTTCGAACCCTCGCGTCACCTTGCCTTATCCTTTCGGGCCTGGCGCGGAACTGCCTGAAGGGTTTCGGGGCAAGATCACCGTGGACCAGACGCGCTGCATCGCCTGCGGCGGTTGCGCCAATGTCTGCCCCTCGCGGTTGATACGGTTCTACGACGAGGGCGAGCGCACGCGCATGGAGTTTATTCTGGATCGGTGCACCTATTGTGGCCGGTGTGCCGAAGTGTGCCCTGAGCAGGCTATTACCATGACGCTGGAATTTGAGAACAGCACCGACCACAAGGAAGACCTGTACATTGAGCAGGAGCTGTACATGGCGACCTGTGCGCGGTGTGGCCGCTGCTTTGAGACGGAGAACGCGATTGACAAGATCCCGGTGCGGCGCCACCGCGAGGGCCGGAACTTCGTTGGCCCCTCCATGCCCCATGGAGGTCCGCGCCCGAGACAGAGGGAGTAGGCAATGGAAGGGAACATTCTGGTCACGCTCAGCCTCGGCATCCTCATCACCTCGGTAGTTGCTGTGGAATTGCGCAACTTGCGCAGTACCACCTTCTTCTACCTGTTTCATTCGGTCTTGTTGTTCTCGATAATAACGGCCTATGCTTACCTCTTTAAGAACCCGTCGCTTTACCTTTGGTCGGCCACCTGTTTTCTGACCAAGATCATTGTGATTCCCACTCTCCTTTTCCAGTTTGCCAAGAGGTTCCCGAGCAAGGAGCACAGGCCGATGCTCGGGCATGGGATCTCGGTGCTGGCCATCGGCGTCTTGGTGGTGGTCTTCTTTCGGCTCTTTCAGAGCCATTCCTACCTGCTTGCGCCGAACGAGGCGGCTCGCACCGAACCGGTACGCTCTTTGCTTGCCGGGGCCTTTACCATCTTTTCGCTGGGTCTATGGGCCTTGCTCACGCGCCGGGACGTAGTCAAGACCGTCCTGGGGTTGGCGCTCATGGAAAATGGCGTGCACTTGGTGCTGCTTGCTTTAGCGCCCCAGCTTTCGGAAACCACCATGATCGGCATTTTGACCAACGTTGCCGCGGCTGTGCTCATCCTCCTCTACATCAGTAGTAACATCTACCAGGTATTCGGCACTACGGACTCGGCCAAACTATCGGAACTCAAGCGATAGAGGGTAACCCATGTCGGAAACGGTATCGTCGGCGCTGCCCCTGGTTCTCGTTGTCCTGCCCATTGTCGGTGCCGTGTTCACCGCCCTGCTCAGTCTGGGCAAGGTGCGCGTGCCGCGCCATTCCCTGGCTCTGGCGATTCTGGTGGTGGAGCTCGCCCTTGCGGTGCGATTGGCGGCCACAGTCTGGTCTGGCCACAGGGTGGTTGCCGTTGGGGAGGCGATAAGCGTCGACGGTTTGAGCGCGCTGATGAGCCTGCTGGTGGCGTTTATGGTGACGCTCATCACCATCCAGTCGGGCCGCTACATGGCCAAGGAGCAGGCGAAGGGGGCCTTTTCGGAAGGCCGCCTGGCCCTCTACTATTCCCTCGTCCTCCTTTTCACCGGCACCATGATGTGGACGGTGACCACCAACAACATGCTCATGCTGTTTGTGGCGATGGAAGGCTCGACATTGGCTACGGCCTTGTTGGTGGCCTTCTACCGGAGCAGAGCGTCCCTGGAAGCTGGTTACAAGTACGTGTTGTTGGTAGTGGTGGGCATGACGTTCGCTCTCTTCGGCATGGTGCTGATTTTCGCCGCTGCTGTCCAGTTCCGGCCGGAGGGCATTCACGCGCTGCGCCTCACCGAGATCGGGATGGTGGCTCCCCGTATTCCCAAGAACATCGCTCTCATTGCTGTGGCGTTTATGACCGCGGGCTTTGCCACCAAGGCCGGTCTGGTGCCGTTCCACGCCTGGCTTCCTGACGCACACTCGGAGGCGCCTACGCCGGTCAGTGCGCTGCTCTCCGGCCTGATCATCAAGCTCGGCGCCTACGCCCTATCGCGCACCGTCACGATTTTTGCGCCCACCTACCATGCGGTCATCGTGTTCATCGCCATCCTGAGCTCGGCGAGCATGTTGATCGGCATCTTCATGGCCTTGGTCCAAGACGATCTGAAGCGCATGCTGGCCTTTTCCAGTGTCAGTCAGATCAGCTACGTGTTCGAAGGCCTGGGCTTGGGCACATACGTGGGCATTTACGGGGGGTTGTTCCACGTGGTCAACCATACGATCGTCAAGGCCCTGCTCTTCATGAGCGTGGGGGCGGTAATGTACGCGACCGGGGGTGTGCGCCGCATCTCGCGCCTGGGAGGACTGGCCAAGAAGATGCCCATCACCGCGTTCTGTTTCTTTGTGGGCGCGCTTTCCTTGGGCGGGTTGCCGCCGTTCAACGGCTTTGTTAGCAAGTTCACCATCTTTTTGGCAATAGGCGAGGAGCGGCTCTATTGGGCAATGGCGATTTCTATCTTCACTGGTCTACTCACGCTGGCCTGCCTGGTGTGGGCCGCCTATCGCGTGTTCTGGCGGAAACCACAGAATGTCGAGGGGGCGTCAGAGCAAAGTGAGTTCCGCGAGGTCCCCTTCGGTATGCGGTTCAGCATCGTGGTATTGGCCCTGTTGTGCATCTTGATTGGTGTCTATCCGCACATCCTCCATCCGGCGTTGGACTCGGCCACGCGCGCGGTCCTCGCCATTTGGGCTAGGGGTGTGGCTACCCCATGACCGGTTAGAGTACCCACTTTCCGAGGTGACCGAATGTTGCGCAAACTTTGTCTGAAAGCGTTCCCCAAGGCGTTGTGGGTTTATCACACCAATGCCTCGGCATGCAACGGCTGTGACATTGAGATTATCAACGTGCTCACGCCGTACTATGACGCCGAGCGCTTCGGCATCAAGTTGGTGGGGTCGCCGCGGCACGCCGATGTCCTGCTGGTGACCGGCTCGGTGAATCGCCAGATTGCCCCTTCTTTGCGGCGATTGTACGACGCCACCCCGAATCCGAAATTGGTGTTCGCCATAGGCTCTTGCGCCTGCGGCGGTGACGTGTTCTATGATAGTTACAACATCTACGGTGGTGTAGGTAAGGTAATCCCCGTGGACTTCTACGTGCCCGGTTGTCCCCCGCGGCCAGAGGCGATTCTCTACGGCGTGGCGGTGGCGCTGGGACTGGCCCCGAAAAAGGTCGCACGCAAGGTACTCACCGACTTTCCCAGCCTCGAGGAGCTGGATATCCCGATGATCGGCAGCAAGTGAGGGGGAGGTTCAGTTTGTCAGCATGCGCGCGCGAAGGTCGGATGCACCCTTGGGCAGCCACGGAGTGCATCCGATTTTTGTTTGGTTGCAATTTCGCCCAAGTTTTAGTACATTTGTCCCGACGGTGAAGGTAAGAACGGGCCCCTATGCCGGTCGTCCAGACAATTCGTGACAAGTGCAAGCGCTGCTACTCCTGTGTGCGCAATTGCCCCGCGCGTGCCATCAAGATCGTCGAGGGCCAGGCTGAGGTCATCAAGGAGCGGTGCATCGGCTGCGGCAACTGCGTCCTCGTGTGCGCGCAGAAGGCTAAGAGGATCGAGAGCGGCATTGAACACACGCGCGAGCTTCTGGCCAACGGCCGTTTGGTCTACGCGCTGCTGGCGCCTTCGTTCCCGGCGGCTTTTCCTGATCATCGGCCAGGGCAATTGGTCGCGGCCCTCAAGAAGTTGGGTTTCGCAAAGGTCGTCGAAGTGGCAGTCGGCGCGGACATGATTGCCAGCGAGTACGCGCGTCTGTTCCGGCAGAGCTCGATGACTACCATTATCAGCACGCCCTGTCCGGCTATTGTCGAGTTCATCCAGAAGTACCACCCGGCGCTTCTTCTGCACATGGCGCCCATTGTCTCTCCCATGATTGCGACGGGCCGGGCAATCAAGGCCAAGTACGATCCGGACAGCCATCTGGTGTTCATCGGCCCGTGCATTGCCAAGAAGAAAGAAAAGGTGGATCCCAAAGTAGGCGGGGTCATCGACGAGGTGCTGACCTATCAAGAACTCAAGGAGATGCTGAACGAGGCGGGCATCGACTTGGCGGCCGAGGAGGAGAGCAGCTTCGATCCCCCGCATCCGCGGGTGGGCCGTATTTTCCCGGTCTCGGGCGGCTTGCTGAGGACTGCGGCCCTCGAAGCGGATGTCTTGGACAACGACATCATCGTCACCGAAGGGCCAGAGCGCGTGATCGAGATTCTGGACAAGGTGGAGGAGGGCAAGGTAGAGGCGCGCTTTCTGGACCTCCTGTTCTGTCGTGGCTGCATTGCCGGCCCCAAGATGGATAACGAGCTCTCCGTGTTCATTCGCAAAGACATCGTCGCCCGATACGCGCGCAATCGTCTGGCAGAGTTGGATGCGGCCTCCAGCGAAAGGCAATACCAAGAGCTGCGCTCCGTGCCGCTGAGTCGCGGCTTGACCAGCGACAACCAGCTCCGCCCGGTGCCCAGCGAAGCGCAGATCAGGGAGATCCTGGCCAAAATCACCAAAGTTCGACCGGAAGACGAGTTGAACTGCGGCGCGTGCGGCTACAATAGCTGCCGGGAAAAGGCCGTCGCCGTGTTCCAGGGGTTGGCCGAGCTGGAGATGTGTTTGCCGTACCTGATTGACAGGCTGGAGAGAATGAACCGCGAGATCATCGAAGCCCAGGAGCGGTTGATTCGCTCGGCGCGCTTGGCTTCGATGGGCGAGTTAGCTGCGGGCGTGGCGCACGAGATCAACAATCCCCTGGCAGGGGTATTGACCTACCTGAAGTTGATCCAAAAGAAGCTCTCTGCGGACCAGGTGCCGCGGGATGACCTGGCCAAGTTGCGCCAGTACTTGCAAACCATGGAGCACGAGACCATTCGTTGCTCGGACATCGTGAGAAACCTGCTGGAGTTTGCCCGGCCCAGCGAGCCCTCGATCACGCCCTTGGCCGTGGAAGAGATCGTCAAGAAGAGCCTGTTCTTGGTTCGGCACCAGATTGCCCTGCAGAATATCAACATCGTCGAGCGCTATGAGGAAGGGCTTCCCCCCCTCATGGCCGATGGCAAACAGATGCAACAGGTGCTGCTGAACCTGATCATCAACGCTGCCCAGGCGATGCCTGAAGGCGGCGAGTTGCGCATCTCCGCACGCCGGGCAAATGACCATGACGAGCATGTGCTCATCGAGATTGAGGACACAGGTGTGGGGATACCGCCGGAAAACTTGCCGCGGATTTTTGACCCATTTTTCACCACCAAGGTGAACCAGAAGGGAACCGGGCTTGGACTGTCGGTGGTGTCGAGCATTGTGGCCAAGCACGGCGGGCGCATTGATGTGCAGAGCACCGTGGGCAAGGGAACCACCTTCAGGCTGTTCATGCCGACCAAGAGCGGAGTGGAAACCCGAGGTGTGGAAGTCACCTGAGCGATCGGACCCGCATACTCCTTGTCGATGACGAGCCTATCGTGCGCGATTCCCTCAGCGCTTGGCTGGAAGACGAGGGCTTTGCCGTGTGCGCAGTAGAATCTGGCGAACAGGCCCTGGAGCTTTTCGAGCAGGCGAAGCCAGATATTGCCGTGCTGGATATCAAAATGCCGGGGATGGACGGCCTCACCCTGCTCAGGCGCCTGCGTGAGCTGGATGACCGCCTGCCAGTGGTGATGATGACCGCCCATGCTACGGTGGAGAGCGCGGTGCGCAGCATGCGGGATGGGGCATACGACTATGTCATGAAGCCCTTTCCCTCCGGAGAAGCTGCCCAACCTCATCCGGCACATTATCACTCACCAGCGGCTGGCCATGGAGTACGATCGCCTGAATGCCGACTGGGAGCAAGTGCGCCCTTGGCTCACCTATTCGCGGCAGTTGCTGAACGTGGGTCAAGCCTTCGAGGCCTTTGTCAGCTACTGTGGCCGCGACCTGCGGAGAGCGGTTCAGTCCTTGGAACGCATGAGAGAGTACCGGGAAGGAGTGGCGCTGGAACCCGACCAGCGGCGCCACCTCATGGACTGCCTCACCGCTGCGGAGAGCGAGACAAAGGCCTCTTTGCGCGCCATCGAGAATGCCATGCGGTGCGTCACCGAGGGGAGGCCGCAGCCACAAGCGGTCAACGTGCAAGAGGCGGCTGAGCACGCCCTGACCGTGATGCGCCACGTGCCAGCGTTCAGCCAACTGCAGGTGGAAATCGGCATCCCAGATGACCTTCCCGCAGCCCGCGCAGAATTTTGGAGTCTTGTGCAGGTGATTCAGAACCTTCTGGACTTCGCGGGCAGCTACCTGGGAGGAGAGGGGGCGATTGCCCTGCGAGCTGCAGCTACGGCGCAGATGGTGGAGGTGACCGTCTCCTTTGCCGGGGAAGGCCTTGCGCCGGAGATCGTCGCCGCCCTCGAGCGGCCGCCCTTTCTTGGTCAATGCCCAACGCCCCCAGTGCTCAGCTTGGCGGTGGCAAGAATTGTGGCGGAGCGTTACGGTGGCAGGTTCGAAACCCGCTCTCTGCCCGAAGGGCAGATGGCACTTGTGGTCCTGTTTGACCGTGCTTAGAGAAGAGGCACTTGGCCACAATTGATGTGCAACCAGGATGGGAGTGAAGCGATGGACAAGGCAAGCGTGCTTATCGTTGATGACGAGGCGATCATGCGCGAATCCCTTAGCGCGTGGTTCCAGGAGGAAGGCTTCCAGGTCCACACCGAGGCCGAAGGGCTCGCCGCCATCAACTTTGTCAGGGACCACCCTGTGGATGTGGCGGTGGTGGACATCAAGATGCCCGGCATGGACGGCGTCACTTTGCTCAAGAAGCTCCACGAGGTGCACAAGGATCTCCCCGTGGTGATGATCACGGCTCACGCCACTGTGGAGAACGCCATCCAGTCCATGAAGGAAGGGGCCTACGACTATCTGATGAAGCCCTTCCCGCCGGAGAAGCTGACGAACCTCATCCGGCGCATCGTGGAGCACCGTCGGCTTGTGGAGGAGAACATCCGCTTGCGCAAGGAACGCAAGCAGGTGCTGCACATCGCCATTACTGCTCTGGTAACCTTGGTCGTGCTTCTCTTGGCCGCCTACTTCCTTTTTGCAAGGTAGCCGAGCGCGATCCGCGCGTAGGAGGCTTTGGACTGAGTTTGGCCTTCGCGGGACAGGCCGATGCTTGTGGGCGAGACAGTGCTGGAGGCAAGAGGATGGAAAAGGCGAAAGTACTCGTGGTTGATGATGAGCAGGTCATGCGCGACTCGCTCCGCGCTTGGCTTGAGGACGAAGGGTTTGAGGTCGAGACGGCCGATGATGCGCTCAAGGCGCTGGCAGTGGTCAAGGAGCGCCCGTTCGATGTTGCCGTCATCGACATTCGCATGCCTGGCATGGACGGCATCGTGTTGCAGAAGAAGCTGCGCGAGGCACAAGCGGACCTCCCGGTGGTCATTATCACCGCCCACGCCAGCGTGGAAACGGCAGTGCAGGCCATGCGCGAAGGGGCTTACGACTACCTCATGAAGCCCTTTCCGCCAGAGAAACTGACCAACGTCATTCGGCGCGTGCTGGAGCATCGCAAGCTGACGGTGGAGAACATCCGCCTGAAAAAGGAGCGGCGCAACAGCATCATCATGGCCGCTCTTGCGCTCGTGGGACTGGCGGCTCTCCTTGTTGCCCCTCGCGCCGGCTCGTTGTCCATGCCCTTGTACTTCCTCTTCCTTGCGTGTCTTGCCGGAGTGGTTATCGTGTTGGGGGCACAGCTTTCCGGAGCGCGAGCTCGGTCGTGAGCGTGCCTGCGCCGCTCGAGATCCGGCAGGGTCGTGCGTGTTGGCGCGCTTGGCAGCGCGCAGGGCCGAGTGTGCTTTGCGATATGGCGATGTGCTCAGCAATGGCAGTCGCAAGCAGCGGAGAGTGATTCGTGCGCATACTGGTCATCAACCCTGGGTCGACGAGCACAAAGGTGGCGCTTTTCGTGGCAGAGCAGGCAGAAGCACGAGAGACTTTGACGCACCCTCCTGAAGAGCTGGCCAAGCATCCTCATGTGTGGGACCAGTTTGAGATGCGCCGGGCGGCAATAGCCGACTTTGTTGCCAGGCAGCGCTTGGAATTGCGGTCCTTGGCGGCAGTTGCCGGGCGGGGTGGGCTCTTGCGCAGCGTCGCCGGGGGGACCTACCGCGTGAACGAGAAGATGCTGACCGATGCCAAGGCTAACCTGCAGGGCGAACATGTGGCCAATTTGGGGTGTGCGCTGGCTTTTGACTTTGCGCGGCAAGCCGGTGTCGAGGCCTATGTCACCGACCCGGTGTCGGTGGACGAGTTCGGGCCGCTCGCGCGCTACTCCGGACATCCACTCATTCAAAGGCGCGCGTTGGCGCATGCGCTGAGCATCCACGAGGTCGCGCGCCGCGCCGCCGCAAGGCTGGGCAAATCGCTGGCGGAGACGAACCTGGTAGTTGCCCACCTTGGCGGCGGCATCTCTGTGGCACCGGTCAAAGCGGGAAGGATAGTTGACGTCAACGATGCCTCAAGCGACGGCCCTTTCTCGCCGGAGCGCACCGGAGGCTTGCCGCTGCAGCCGTTCATCGGCCTCTGTTACTCGGGACGATACACCGAGAAGGAGATGCGCACCTTGGTGATGGGCAAGGGGGGACTGGTGGCTTATCTCGGCACAAGTTCCGCCGAGGAAGTTGAGCGGCGCATTGCCGAAGGCGACGAAATGGCCCGGCAAGTCTACGAGGCAATGGCGTACCAGATTGCCAAGGAAATCGGTGCCATGGCCACCGTCCTGGCCGGCAGCGTCGACGCAGTGGTGCTGACGGGTGGACTGGCCCACTCGCGCCTCTTAGTGGACTGGGTGTCCCAGCGCGTCGGATTCCTTGCTCCGGTGATGGTCCTTGCCGGCGAGTTCGAGATGGAGGCCATGGTCGCAGGGGTGCTGCGCGTGCTGCGTGGCGAGGAAGAGGCTCTGGAGTACTAACTGCACAGACACTGCTGGGCGATGAAGGAGAAAAGCAATTTCTTTGGCAACTTCTTGGGAAGCGTGAGCAGCCTTTCGTTCTATGCGGCGGTGCCGCACAGGCGACATCCTTTGGTTGTTCTGCATCTCCTTGTGCTGAGCAGCGCCGTGCTTGCCGTCACGCTCATCCCATTTGCCAGCCGAGTAACTGCCGTGGCCAAACGCTACGTGAGCTACTACGACGAGCGCTTTCCAGAAATCCACTTAGATGGCAAACGAGTCTCTTTTGCGGGCTCGCTGCCGACCAGGGTGGAGCTTGAGAATGGGGCGCAGGTGGTAATCGACACCACAGGCGTTTTTGCCTCAGTGGAAAGTCTCCCGGTTGGCAGTGTGCTGGTGACCAATAGGGGCCTGGAAGTGAAGAGCCGCCACGGCGTCCGCCGCTATGCCTTTGACTCACTTCGTGCTTCGGTGCCGCTCATCATCACGCCGAAGAACGCACCGGCACTCCTGAAGCAGGTGCTGACGGTGGGGATTGCGATGCTCGCCGTGGGCGGAGTAGTGGCTGTCCTGCTCGTGGGCTCCATCGCCGCTCTTTTGGGTGCGGGATACGTGCTCCTCTTGGACGGCCTGCGGCATGGCCCCCTGCGCCCCAAGGACGCATTTGCCGTGGCAGTGTACGCGCTCACTCCTTTCACCGTGGTGTTGAGCGCGGTACTGCTGGCCGGTCTGTTTTCCGGCTCATTCTTGCTGGTGCTCTGGATAGGCTACTGTCTCTTGTTGGCAGTTGCCGTGATCAGAATCCACCGAGGCGTGGCTGTGGAAACCACCTAGAGAGGGAAATGCTGCATGCCGGAACGAGAAATTAGGTCCCTGGACGAACTACTCGAGGCCGCAAAGGCGGCCGGTAAGGTGAGAGTAGCGGTCGCTGCAGCGCAGGACGAGGCGGCGCTCTCGGCGCTGTACGAAGCAGACCGCGTGGGACTGGCCGAAGCACTGCTCTACGGGCCGGAAGCCGAGATCCGCAAAGTGTGGGACGAAATCGGCGGGCCCCTTCCCCAGAGCATGGCGCTTCGCCCCTGCGCCGATGAGGGAGAGGCGGTGCGTGCGGCGGTGGCAGCAGTTCGCCAAGGGGAAGCCGACATCCTTCTCAAGGGAAAGACAAAGACGGCCACTTTGCTGAAAGCAGTGTTGGACGCCGCCTCAGGGCTGCGCACCGGTCGTCTGCTGAGCGACGTCTTTCTATGCGAAGATCCCCGTCGCAAGGGCAACAAGCTGCTCATGATTACCGACGGTGGCGTAACGCTGGCCCCGGACATCAATCAGAAAGTGGAAATCATTCAGAACGCCGTGGAGGTGGCCCATGCGCTCGGCATGAGCAGGCCGCGTGTGGCGCTCCTCTCGGCGGTTGAGACCGTGGTTCCAGGGCTGCCGTCCACTGTCGATGCGGCGATCATCACGAAAATGTGGGAAAGGGGCCAGATCAACGGGTGCATTGTCGATGGCCCGTTGGCCCTGGATAATGCCGTAAGCGAGGAAGCTGCCCGCATCAAGGGCATCTCCTCGGAGGTGGCAGGAAAGGCGGATATTCTGGTGTGCCCGGGCATCGAGGCGGCCAATATGCTGGCCAAGAGCACCACTTACTTTGCCGGCTTTCGGCTGGCGCATGTGATCGTGGGCGCGAAGGCTCCGGTGCTCATCCCTTCGCGCTCGGATACTGCCGATGCGAAACTGATGTCGGTTGCGCTGGGGGCCCTTGTCTGCAAGGGCAGGCGGTCATAGTCGCAAGGTACCAGGAAACGGAGTGCGGCACAGAGCTCTGCACAAACGGGTGGATGGTCAGAAGGCACAAGTGCAACGGGCGCGCATAAGAATTGCGGGCGTAGTGCAAGGCGTAGGGTTTCGCCCTTTTCTCTATCGCCTCGCTAGCGAACACCATATCTTAGGCACGGCGCGGAACGACGCGCACGGCGTGCTTGTCGATGCTCAAGGCGATAACGGCAACCTTGCTGCGTTCGTGGAGCAGATAAGGCAGTCGCCGCCCCCGTTGGCTAAGATCACGGAAATGACCGTGCAGCCGCTGCCACCGACCAGCTTTGAGCGCTTTGCAATAGTAGCCAGCGAAGCGGATATCGAGCGCTCGGTGCTCATCTCCCCGGACGTGGCCACGTGTGACGACTGCCTGCGCGAGCTCTTCGACCAGGCTGACCGTCGCTACCGCTACCCCTTCATCAACTGCACCAACTGTGGCCCGCGCTTCACCATCACCGGCGATGTTCCGTATGACCGTCCGAACACCAGCATGGCGCCATTCACCATGTGCCCGGACTGCCAGAGGGAGTACGACGACCCGCTGGACCGGCGCTTTCATGCGCAGCCGAATGCCTGTCCCGTGTGCGGCCCGCGCCTCTGGCTGCTTGACGCAGAGGGTCGCAAGGTCGAGGCTTCTGACGTGCTCGGCGCGGCGGTGGAACTGCTGCGGGCCGGCTTCGTGGTGGCCGTCAAGGGACTGGGAGGCTTTCACTTAGCGGTGGATGCCACCAACCACGAGGCGGTGGCCAGGCTGCGTGCCCGCAAGCACCGCGAGGAAAAGCCGCTGGCCGTGATGTCGCCCGACCTGGCGGCGGTGCAGCAATTCGCCTGTGTTAGCCGCGCCGAACAGGAGCTGCTCGAGTCGCGGGAAAGGCCCATCGTGCTGCTCCGGAAAAGAGAACCTTGTCCCGTCGCCGAGGCAGTGGCGCCCGGCAACGCCTTCGTCGGCGTGCTGCTGCCCTACACGCCCCTGCACCATCTGTTGTTGCGTGGCCACTTTCTGGCCTTGGTCATGACCAGCGGCAATCTCTCGGAGGAGCCCATCGCCAAGGAGAATGATGAGGCAGTGCGCCGTCTCCGTGGCATTGCCGACTACTTCCTGGTGCACGACCGCGACATTGTGGTGCGCAGCGACGATTCGGTGCTCCGCATCCTCGATGGCCGGGCCGTGCACGTGCGGCGTTCGCGCGGCTTTGTGCCCCTGCCGGTGATTCTCGATCATGAGTGCCCTCCGGTGCTTGGGTGCGGCGCCGAGCTCAAGAACACCGTTTGCCTGGTGCGCGGGCGCCACGCTTTTCTCAGCCAACACATTGGCGACCTCGAGAACGCCGAGACGATGCAGTTTTTCCAAGAGGCCATCGCCCATCTGGAGGGCATTCTCCAGCTGAAGCCGGCAATCATCGGCTACGACCTTCACCCGCGGTACCTGTCCACGCGCTGGGCCCTTGAGCAGCCCAATGTGAAGCTGGTCGGCGTTCAACATCATCACGCGCACATTGCTGCGTGCATGGCGGAGAACCGCTGTGCCGGGCCGGTAATCGGCCTTGCCCTTGACGGCACTGGCTACGGAACCGATGGCACGGTCTGGGGCGGCGAGTTTTTGCTGGCAGACCTCGGGCGCTTTGCTCGCCTGGGTCATACGCGGCCAATCCGCATGCCGGGAAGCGAGAGAGCCATTCGCGAGCCGTGGCGCATGGCCTTGGCCTACCTTCACGATGCTTTTGGCGAGGAAGCGCAAAGGCTCGAGCTCCCTGTGCTGCGGGAAGTCCCCCAGTCTGCTTGCCGCACTCTGCTCGAGGCGATGAAGGCGGGAGTGAATGCGCCAGTGACCACCAGCTGCGGCCGCTTGTTCGACGGTGTGGCGGCCATCGCAGGCGGCAGGAGGGTAGTCTCCTTCGAGGGTCAGGCGGCGATGGAGTGGGAGATGGCGATGTATCAGGACACCTGGCCCGAAGAGATGAGCGCGGGGAGGGCGAGCGTACCCGCTGACCACTACGCGCTCGCGGTGGTCGACACCGCAGACGGGCTCGAGCTCGACTACCGCCCGCTGGTGCGAGCCGCGGTGGAGGACGTGTTGACGGGGGAGAAGGCGGCCGTAATCTCCCGTCGTTTCCATGCCGGGTTGTGCGTCGCGCTGGCACAGGTCTGTGATCTCTTGCGCCAGCGGACGGGCGTGCGCACTGTGGCCTTGAGTGGCGGTTGCTTCCAGAACGCTTACCTGTCCACGGTCTTGCCACGGTTACTCGCCGCACGCGGATTCGAGGTCTTGACGCACCGTCTTTTGCCGGCCAACGATGGCTGCATCGCCTTGGGACAGGCCGTCGTGGCTGCCAGACAGAGCAGGGGTTAGCCGCTGGCGATCGTTGAAATGATGCTGATGCGAAACTGAAAGATGAGGCGCGTGCAATGTGCTTGGGTGTGCCGATGAAGGTAGTAGAGATAGATGGCGACATGGCTGTGGCCGAAATCACAGGCGTCCGACGGTCCATTAGCCTACAGCTGGTCGAGGATGTGAAGGTGGGTGACTATGTCATCGTCCACGCTGGTTTCGCCATTCAGGTCCTGGACGAAGCTGAGGCGGAAGAGACCATTCGTCTGCTGCAAGAATTCGGGGTGCAAAGCGGGTGAGCGGTGTCAAGTTCGTAGAAGAGTTCCGTGATGGCGCCATTGCCCGTGGACTGGCCAGGCGTATCGCCGACGTGGCCCGTGGCCTCCCGGAGGTGCGCCTCATGGAAGTGTGCGGCACGCACACCATGGCCATCTATCGCAATAGCATACGGCAGCTCCTGCCGGAGAACATCGTGCTCATATCCGGCCCGGGATGCCCTGTCTGCGTCACGCCCAACGACTACATCGACCGCGCCATCGCCCTGGCGCGCAGGCCGGACGTCACGTTGTGCACATTCGGCGACATGGTGCGGGTGCCGGGCTCCAGTTCGAGCCTCGAGTTAGAGAAGAGCAAGCGGGCTGACGTGCGCGTGGTCTACTCGCCCTTGGATGCCGTGGATGTGGGGATGCAGAACCCTGGCCGAAAGGTCGTCTTCCTCGGGGTCGGATTCGAGACCACTGCCCCCACTGTTGCTGCAGCCATCGAGCTCGCTGCTGCCAAGGGAGTAGCTAACTTCTTCGTCAGTTCCGCACACAAGGTCATGCCTCCTGCACTTGCCGCCCTCACTGCTGACGCGCGACTGGGCCTGAAGGGCTTCATCCTCCCGGCGCACGTGAGCGCCATCATCGGGGTAGTTCCGTACCAGTTTCTGGCGGTCAAACACGGCATGGCCGGGGTGATCGCGGGTTTTGAACCATTGGACATCCTGCAAGGCATCCTCATGCTGGTGGAACAAGTGGCAGAGGGAAGAGCGGCGATCGAGGTGCAATACACGCGGGTGGTGCGCGAGGAGGGTAACCCGCGAGCCCTGGCCCTGCTCGAACGCGTGTTCCAGCCGTGCGACGCCGAGTGGCGGGGGCTCGGCATTATCCTAGGCAGCGGCCTGGCAGTTCGTGCCGAATACGCCGCGCACCATGCTGAGGCCAACATTGCTGTAGAGCCGGAGCAGACGGTCACGCATCCCCTCTGCCAATGCGGCGAGGTGCTGCGCGGGTTGATACACCCCAGAGAATGCCCCCTCTTTGGGACGGTCTGCACGCCGGAGACGCCGGTGGGCGCCTGCATGGTGTCGACGGAGGGCACGTGCGCCGCCTGCTACAAATACGGGGCGCGCCTCGAGGAGGGGCACAATCATGGATGAGGTGATCAGGCTGGCTCATGGCAGCGGCGGACAGCTCACCCATGCGCTCATCCGCGAGGTCTTTCTGCCGCACTTTCACAACCCGGCTCTGGCGGCACTGAACGACAGCGCCCTGCTCCAACTTTCTGGCTCTCGTGCAGCGCTTACGACCGACTCTTACGTGGTGCAGCCCATTTTCTTCCCTGGCGGGGATATCGGGCGGCTGGCCATTTCTGGCACGGTGAACGACCTCAGCGCGCAAGGGGCGCGGCCTGTGGCCATCAGCGCCGCCTTCATCATCGAGGAGGGCCTGCGCGTTGACGAACTGCAGCGGGTGCTCGCCTCCATGGCGGCGGCAGCCAATGAAGCCGGCGTGGCGGTTGTTGCAGGCGATACCAAGGTGGTCGCCGCGGGGGCAGCCGACAAGCTGTTCATCACCACAGCCGGCGTTGGCACATTGCTGGTGGAAGAGCCACCTACCGGCAGCGGCGCCCGAGCCGGCGATGCGGTCATCGTCACCGGCACAATTGGCGACCACGGCATGGCAGTCATGGCCGCGCGCGCCGGCCTGAGCCTGCAGGGCGCGCTGCACTCGGATGTGGCGCCGCTCAACCACTTGGTCGAAGGGTTGTTCGCGTGCGGCGTGGAGGTGCATGCCATGCGCGACCCGACCAGGGGCGGAGTAGCAACCACTCTCAACGAAATCGCCCAGGCCTCAGGCGTGGAGATCGTCATCGAGGAAGAGCGCATTCCTGTTGCCGATGAGGTGAAGGGAGCATGCGAGTTGCTGGGCTTTGACCCCCTCTACGTGGCCAACGAAGGGAAGATGATAGTTTTCGTACCCGCAGCGCACGCCGAACAGGCAATCTCATATTTCCATTCTCACCCGCTTGGGCGCAAAGCCGCTATCATCGGCGAGGTCGTCAAAGAGAGCCAGGGCAGGGTGCTCCTGCGCACCGCCATCGGCGGGCACCGCATTCTTGACATGCTGGTGGGCGAGCAACTCCCCCGCATCTGCTGATTCTAGGGACCCGAGATTGCCGATACGATTCCGGCATGACAGGCCGTCCCCTCGGGTCATTGTGCTGACCGGGGAAAAGGGGGCGGGTAAGACGTCGCTGGTACGTTCTGTGCTCGCGCATGTGCGCTGTGCGGTGGGTGGCTTTTTCACGAAGGCCGTTTGCGCCTCAGGGCATCGGCTGGGATACGAGATCGTCGACGTGCAGACGGGCGAAAGGATGCTTTTTGCCCGCAGGGTGCCCGGGTCGCGTGCCCCACGAGGTGGCCCTTTCACTGTGGACAGCGGGGTGTTCGACTTCTTCGGCACCCAGATTGTCGAAAGGGCCCAGCGTCATGCCGACCTGGTGGTGATGGATGAGATAGGTTGCATGGAAAGGGATTCCCTCCTTTTCCAGGAAGCAATATGGACATGCCTGACCTCTGGCGTGCCAACCATCGCGGTGGTGCAAATGGGGGAATGCCCGTTTGTGCAGAAGCTCATGGCAAGTTTCAAGAGTCACCTGCTGCGTGTCCCCGCCGGGGAGGAGGAGAGGATCCGTGCCCAGGTCTTCACCAGGCTCAAGCAGTGGGGAGTGCCGACAGATGATTGACGCTGATGCTATCTTGCGCGCCCAGGCAGAGCGACTCATCGAACTTGCCTTGGCAGAGGACGTGGGAGATGGTGATATCACCACCATCAGCACTGTGCCCTGCGAACTTCTCGGGGAGGCGGCAATAGTCGCAAAGGCGGAGGGCGTGATTGCCGGGCAGTTCGTCGCCGAGATGACCTTCGCACATGTCGACGTACAGGTCAGGTACCGCGGCCTGGTCGCCGACGGTTCCCCGGTGACAAAGGGCACAACCGTCGCACTCATCGAAGGACCGGTGGCCAGCATCTTGGTGGGCGAGCGCACGGCACTCAACTTCCTTGGGCGCCTTTCGGGCATCGCCACGCTCACGGCCCGCTTTGTGCAGCAGGTGGCGGGGAGCAAAGCACGCATCCTCGACACGCGCAAGACCACTCCCGGCCTGCGCGCCCTGGAGAAGTACGCCGTCCGCTGCGGGGGTGGCCACAATCACCGGTTCGGCCTTTTCGACATGTTCCTCGTCAAGGAGAACCACATCCGTGCCTGTGGCTCGTTGAGCGAGGGGGTTCGGCGGTGCCGGCAGACCCGCAAAGACCAGTCAATCAAGATTGAAGTCGAGGCGACGACGCCCGACGAAGTCGTCGAAGCAGTGGCTGCCGGCGTGGATCGCATTATGTTGGACAACATGTCCCTTGAGATGATCGCCGAGTGCGTGCAGCTGGTGGGAGGGAGAGTGGAGCTGGAGGTCTCCGGCAACGTTTCGCTGGACAACGTCGCTGCGATAGCGCGCACAGGAGTGGACTACATCTCCGTGGGGGCCCTCACTCATTCCGCGCCCGTACTGGATCTTTCGCTTCAGCTTCGCAACCTTGATTCGGCACAGGAAGGCCACTTTGGCATCTCAGGAGAGAATTGACTCGCAGCCCGGTGACAAGCACGCAGACCTGCCCTCGCGTCACAGCCTCGAGGTTCTTCATGAGGGTCGGCTCGTCTTCGTCAGCGACCGCAAGTGGCTGCATCCGCTGTTTGAGTTAGAGCGCTTCCTCCACAAGCACACCATCCCAGTGGAAGAGCTTGTCGTTCACGACAAAATCGTGGGGCGGGCAGCGGCACTGCTCCTGGTCCACTTGGGCGTGTCGCGAGTCGTAGCAGACCTTCTGAGCAAGCGGGGGCAGGAAGTCCTGGAACACTACAGAGTCTCCTATCGGTTTGCCACTCTTGTGGACAGGATCCTGTGCAAGACTGAGGAACTCCTTGCCCAAGAGTTGGACCCCGCAAGAGCCTATTGGATGCTTGTTGAGCTGGCCAGAGGAGGAAGCTCCCCTGACCAACAGCCGCCCTCGCGTTGAGGGGCCGGTTTCGTCTGAAGCCTGCCTTGCGCGCAGACGAGCAGAGTCCAGAGCATGCCGACTGCTGCACACGGTAAAGGATTCTTCAGTCCCGGAGACAGTGGAACACATTTTGCAAGAGGGTAATTGAACAGTCGGCGCGCTGCCAATGTGGCACGCAGATGAGGCCATTTGCGCCGAAATGGCACTTGGTGTGACAGGGGGAAAGGAGTTGAGCAGAGATGGCAGATGAGAAGATACCCAGTCCTTGGGAGATTCAGAAGGACATCAGCGACTATCTGAAGCGAAAGTACGGCGACCGGGTCATCATTCCGCCGCAACCGGACTTGGTGGGCGACAGCGGCGGAGACCGCACGCAGCGCGAGGAGCCGCCCCTCAATATCGACTTTGACCTCAAACCTGAGGAACTCGAGGCATACCTCAAGCAATATGTGGTCAATCAGGACGAGGCCATCGAGGTCCTGGCCACCAAGATTTGCACGCATTTCAACCGCATGCGCCTGGAAATGTCCCCAGGTGGCCCAGGTGAGTTGGTGGGCAACATCAAGAACAATGTCCTGATGATTGGCCCGACCGGCGTAGGCAAGACGTTCATCGTCAAGCTCATTGCCAAGAAGATAGGCGTTCCCTTTGTGAAGGGCGATGCGACCAAGTTCAGCGAGACCGGTTACGTCGGCGGCGACGTCGAGGACCTGGTGCGCGATTTGGTCAGGGAGGCCGATGGCAATATCCGGCTTGCCGAATGCGGGATCATCTATCTGGACGAAATCGACAAGATTGCCTCCAGCGGCACGGTCTACGGCCCGGATGTCTCCAGGACCGGCGTGCAGCGCAACCTGCTCAAGCTGATGGAAGAATCAGAAGTAGACCTCAAGACACCGCATGATCTGGCTGCGCAGATGGAGGCCGCTATGGAGGCGCAGCGCACGGGCAAGGTGACGCGCAAGAAAGTCAACACCAAGAACATCTTGTTCGTGGTCAGTGGCGCGTTTCCCGAGCTGGAAGACATCATCCGCAAGCGGCTGAAGCAGCAACCCATCGGCTTCAAGAGCGAAAAGAGCGAACCCCTGGCGAACCTCGACCGGCAAGCGCTTCTCAAGGTGGTGCGCTCCGAGGACCTCATCAAGTACGGCTTCGAGTCGGAGTTTGTCGGCCGTTTGCCAGTGGTCGTTTGCCTCAATGACCTCAGTGTGGAGGACCTCTACCGGATTGTCAAGAACCCCAACAGCGTGGTCGTCCAGGCGAAGAAGCGCGACTTTGTGGCCTATGGCATCGAGCTGGAGTTTGAGGACGAGGCGTTGCGCAGGATCGCCGAGCGAGCCTACGCCGAGCGCACAGGGGCGCGTGGTCTGGTCAGCGCCATGGAGAGAGTCCTGATCAAGTTCGAGAAGAAACTCCCGTCAACGGACATCAAGAAGCTGACAGTCACCGCTGCCATGGTCGACAATCCTGGCGAGGAGCTGGAAAAGCTCCTCAGACAGCATGCCATCAAGGCGGTTCAGAAGAGGCTCCTGGCCTCAACCGGGGTGGTGGTGACCTTCACGGACAAGGCCATCGAAATGATCAGCCAGATGGCCAAGGAGCAAGGTCACCCCTTCGAAGCGGTGTGCAATGAGCTCCTCAAGGACTATGAGTATGGAGTCAAGCTCCTGAACCGCGCGGAGTTCAAGGTAGACGAGAAGGTGGTGGCCGATCCGAAAGGCCGGCTCGAAGAGCTCATCAGGGAGGCTTATCACCGCCGGAGTCAGCAGAAGTGAGGTGACGTGGGTCCCCCCAGGGCGGGTTCGTCTACTTCTCAGCATGTCAGACGATTCCACAAAGGCCGGCATGGCCGATGACCACAGGTTGGTGCCTCTGGAGGTCAAGCTTGCTCATCTTCCAGAGAGGCCCGGTGTTTACCTGTTCCGCAACAGGCTGGGCAAGGTCATCTATGTCGGCAAGGCCAAGAACCTGCGCTCACGGGTGAGGTCCTATTTCGGCAGCCGGCCAGCTTCCGAGTCGCCGAAGGTGCAGGCCATGGTGCGCCAGATCCGGGACCTGGAGACGGTGGTCACCGACTCCGAGGTCGAGGCTCTCATCCTGGAGGCGAATCTCGTCAAGGAGTATCGGCCGCGGTACAATATCAACCTCAAGGATGACAAGAGCTACCCCTACCTGAGGGTCACCAACGAACCATTCCCCCGCGTCTTTCCTACACGCCGCGTTGTGCAGGACGGCTCTCGCTATTTTGGCCCTTATACCGACGTGAACGGCCTGCGAGACCTGCTGAAGACCATCCGCCGCATTTTCCCCTTGCGGAGCTGTTCCTATGAGCTCACTGAAGAGTCGATCGCCCAGGGAAAGTTCAAGGTGTGCCTCGACTACCACATCAAGCGGTGCTTGGGTCCATGCGAGGGCCACGTGGGACAGGCCGAGTACGGCCGAGTGGTGGACTATGTCGTGCAGTTCATCGATGGCCGAAGCGACGCGGTCGCTGAAGCCCTGCGGGCACGCATGCACGAACTTGCCGCCCAGCTTCGTTTCGAAGAGGCTGCAAGGCTCCGCGACATCTTGGCCTCCTTAGATGAATTCCGCCAGAAACAGAAGGTGGTCAGCAACTTGGCGCTGGACCGCGACATCCTGGCCACCGCTATCGCCGGCGATGACGCGTGCGGAGTGGTGTTCAGAGTGCGCGAAGGGCGATTGGTAGGTCGTCAACACTTCTACATGTCGGGCGCTACCGGGGAATCGCTGCCCTCGGTCACCACCTCTTTCCTCAAGCAGTACTACGTCAAGAGCGAGTACATCCCGGGCGAGGTCTTTGTGCCATGCGAGATCCTGGAACAGGAGCAAGTGGTGCGCTGGCTTTCGGCGAAGCGCAAGGGCCCGGTGACCCTCAAGCTTCCGGACCAGGGGGAGGACTTGAAACTGGTGAAGATGTGTCTGCGCAACGCAGAGCTGCTGTTGGGCGAGCTCAAACTGCAGAAGGCCAGTCAGCATGAGCACGTCTCGCGGGCGGTGGCAGCACTGCAGCAGGACCTTCGTCTGCCCAAAGCTCCTCGGGTGATCGAGGCGTTTGACGTTTCCAACATCAGTGGGAGCGAGGCGGTCGCCTCCATGGTCTACTTCCGAAACGGCAAACCGGTGAAAAGCCAGTATCGTCGCTTCAAAATACGGGGCCCTGAGACCCCAAATGACTATGCGATGATGCGCGAGGCCATGACCCGGCGCTACACGCGCCTACGAAACGAGGGTCAGGAACTTCCCGACTTGGTGCTGGTTGATGGTGGCAAGGGGCAACTGGCCGTGGCGCAGGAGGTGCTTGCCTCTCTCGGCTTGCAGCTGCCTGTGGTGGCTCTGGCCAAACGGCTCGACGAGGTCTTTGTGCCGGGCAGCTCGGAGCCGCAGAACATCCCGCGCTACTCGTCGGGGCTCAAGCTCCTGCAGCGCATCCGGGATGAATCGCATCGCTTTGCCGTTGCCTACCACCGCCTGCTGCGGAACAAGCGCACGCTCGAGTCAGCGCTGGACCTCATCCCGGGCGTCGGCAGTGCGCGGCGGCAGGCTCTACTTGCTGTCTTCGGCTCTGTGGATGCTCTGCGGCAGGCCAGTATCGAACAGATCGCTGGCGTGCGCGGCATTCCCCGCCCACTCGCTGAGCGCATCTGGAAAGCGCTCAACGAAGGTGTCGACGATGAGCGTGATGAATCGCTATGAAGCTTGATGGCAGTTGGACCTCTTTGAGCAGGCACTGGAATGGCACGGCATGGACGGACTCGCAGTGGAGGGAAGGATGATCAGGCACTTTGACCAGTTGGTGGCAGAGGTGCAGAAAGTCGGCCGCAAGAAGATTGCGGTGGCAATGGCCGATGAGGAGGATGCCATTCGTGCGGTAGCGCACGCCCGCGTGCAGGGCGTTGCCGAGCCGGTGCTGGTGGGCGAAAGAGAGGCCATACTGCGGGCAGCCGAAGAGGCAGGGGTCGATGGGGCAGGGTTGCTCATTGAGCATGCCCAGGGCGAAGCTGAAGCAGTGGCCAGGGCAGTGGAGCTCGTCCGCACTGGCGCCGCAGACGTGCTCATGAAAGGTCGCTGCTCAACCGCTACCTTCCTCAAGGGTATTCTCGACAAAGAGAAAGGCTTGCGCGGCTCCGGGATCCTCTCGCACCTTGCCGCCTTTGAAGTGCCCTCTTACCCCAAGCTGATCCTGATGTCCGATGCGGCAATGAATGTCTATCCCGACCTACAGGCGAAAGTGGCGATTGTGCAGAATGCGATTGCAGTGGCGCATCGGCTGGGCATAACCAAGCCAAAAGTGGCCCTCATCGCTGCAGTGGAGAAGGTGAACCACGAAGGCATGCCCTGCACTGCCGACGCAGCTGTTATCGCCAAAATGGCCGAGCGTGGCCAAATCCAGGGGGCGTTTGTTGACGGCCCGCTGGCGGTGGACAATGCCCTGAGCGCCAAGTCCTGCGAGGTCAAAGGGATCGCAAGTCCTGTGGGTGGCGACGCGGACATACTTATCATGCCGACCATCGAAGTGGGTAACTGCTTCTACAAGACTCTCACGGTGCTCGCTGGAGCCCGCTGTGCCGGCATCGTTGTCGGTGCGAAGGCACCTGTGGTGCTCTCCTCGCGGGCAGATAGCGACGACACGAAATTCCTCTCCATTGCCCTGGCCATCAAGGTCAGCTGAACGAGCCGGGCAGTCCTGTTGCCTTGATAACAAGATGAGCAAGGTGGTGCGATTTTTTTCCTCTCGCATCGTCCGTCGTGCCCCGTCCGAAATCAAGAGCCTAAATTGCCCGCCTGCAACGAGTGGGAAACCAAGGCCTTGAGGCGCCAAGAGCCTCCTCTGTCGAGCTGGCAAGGCATTTGCACCCAAGGCGAGTGGCAGCCGGGAGAGACTGGTCAGAACTCCCGGGCAGTCCACCCACAAGCAGAGGAGGGTAGGCAGATGAACCAGCGCACATTGGTGATGCTTGCCGCCGTTGCGGCGGTGGCGATGCTGGCAGTGCCAGCCCGCTCATCCATCGACTATTCGATGGCGGTGGAAGTCTGGACCGACCGCGGCGAGGATTTCTTCTACCTGCCGGGGGATCCCTTTCGAGTTTACTTCAGGGCACCAGAAGATTGTTACCTGGTGAGCTACGAGATAGACACCGAGGGCAACGTTTACCTTCTATTCCCTGCACCTTACGGCAGAGCTTTCTTTGCCAGGGGCGGCCTGGTCTATTGCGTCAACGACTTGGTCGAAGAGGCCGATTTGGCCGTGTTCGGACCTTCGGGAGTTGGCTATATCGGCGTGTTGGCAAGCCCCGTGCCGTTCCGCGTGCCGACTTGGCTGCGCCCGCATCCTGCCCTGCGCGGCTGGGTAACCGTGTACCAGCGCTGGTACTACCCTCCGGTGGTCGTAGAGCCATACGTGGCAATCTTCAACATCAACGCCAAGATCGCAGAAGGGTGGGGATGGGGCCTGCGGTTCGGGGTGGGCTACTGTTGGTTCTACGTGGAGCGGCGCTACGTGCCGGTCTACCCGATTTGGCATCCGCGCTATTGGGAAGTGCGCCTGGTGACGCGCCCACTCTACGACCGTCTGTGGGCTCGGCACGATGGCTTCTACCGGCTTCCTCCGCGCAGGGGGGAGGACCGCTATGTGCCACGGCAGCCGGAGCGTCAACCTCCCGAGCGGCGGCCGTTTGAACGTCCGCGGCAGTTCCGCGCCTCACCGGCGCCAGAACCTCCCGCTTGGGTGAAGGCTGTGGAATCCTGGCGGAGTCATGACAACGACCCTGTAAGACTTGGTCGGCCGGACGACTCGCGGCAGAGGATAGCGCGTGAAGTCTCCTCCGAGAGAGAATCCCGGCCAGAAGGACAGTCAGCACAGCCGGGGTATCCCCGTGTCTGGGAACGCACCGGTCCTCAGGCCACACCGGGTAGCGCTGAGGCGGCTCGGTCTCACCATCGTGTGCCGCACGACCAGGAAGGCCAGGGGTTGCGGAACCGGAGTCCTCGGGGCCAGCAGCCGCCTGTGGAACGCCAGGTCTTTGCGCCAAGGAATCAGGAGCGGCAACGTGAGCCGAGAACTGAAGGCCAGGCTCGCGTGCGTAGCGCTGCGCCGGTGCCTGTTCGCGCCCAGAGTCAAGAGGCACGCCCAGCGCCGGGGAACGAGACACAAACGAGTGGGGCGTACAAGGCTCCAAATCACTCCGAGCGCAAACCACTCGGCCCGAGCAAAGGGAGCGATGGCGCGTCTCGATTTCTCCCGCGAGGCCGCTCTCCGCGCTCTTAGGCTGGACTGGGGCCAAAGTGTCCCGCGCCTTCGCAGCGACCGACCTTCTTGAGCCAGAACCACATGCGCCCGCCTTTGCCCTGAGCAGAGGCAGGCGTTTTGTCAATGATGGGATTTATTGGACTGCGGAGAGACAAGCCCGGAGGGAAGAGTTGCCTCGCCGGAACCCAGACCATCGGTAGCACGCGAACGCGTCCCCCAGCCGTCCATTGCCTGTGTGCTGGCCCTGTCCACCAAGTGGCTACGCCGACGCATGCCCCGGCTGCCGCGACCCTTGCGAGCTCCAGAAGGCCCCTGAACGGGACACAAAAGGGTTTGCATTTTGTGTGAAGTTTTCTATATTTCCCGCGTCAGGAAGCGGAGGAGTATGGCGAGGTTCATGATGTCTTACAGGAAAAGCATGCTTCAGCTGTTTGCGGCGGTGGCGTGTGTGCTCTTCGGGGCGAGCGCGCCTGAGGTCAAACCGGGCGAAAAGGTCGAGCTGACCATCTTCTACTCGGCCGACATCTGCGGCTACCTGGAGCCGTGCGGCTGAGGTGAAGGCCGCGCCGGCGGGCTGGCTCGGCGAGCCAGTTACATCAAGCAACAGATGAAAGGTACCCAGTGGCTCCTTGTCGATGCCGGGGGATTCAACGCCGGGGCCGGTACGCTCAATAAGTTCAAGGCGGAATACATCCTCAAGGGGCTCACCAAGATGGGGTATCACGCCATCAACGCCGCCCAGCGGGACTTTGCGCATGGCGCGCTCCCCTTGGTCGAACAGAGCAAGAAAGACGGCGTGCCTTTGATCTCAGCCAATGCCTATGGCGAGAAGGGCAACAGGCTGCTTCCTGCGTACCGCATTGTGCGCGTTCCTTCTGCAGGGAGCAAGCGGGAGCTTTCGATCGGCGTCATCGGGGTTAGCCCATCTTACGAGCTCAGCTGGCAACCGCCTCCTGGGACGGAAAAGGCCCGCTTTGCGGACCCAGTGCCTGAGGTGCAAAACGCAGTTTCTGCCCTTCGCAAACAGTGCGATGCTATTGTTCTTCTCACCTTCATGACCTGGGGTGAAGCCCATGAGCTCGTCGAGAAGGTGGAGGGCATTCACGTCGTGGTGGTGGGCAACTCAGGCTACCAGAACCAGGAGGCATCGCTGGAGAATGGTGTGCTGTTCCTGCCCGGGGGACGACAGGGCAAGCTGGCGCGCGTGGCCAACGCGCAGATCGATGAACAAGGAGTGACATCGTTTAGCGCGAAAGACAAGCCCTTAGATGACTCTTTTCCTGACGATCCTGAGATGGTGGCAGTGTTGAAAGAGCACAAGAAGCGGCTGGAAGAGTGGCGCGCCTCTCTGATGCAGAATCCAGGTGCACGTCCCAAGTGAAGCGACACGAAAGTGGGTGCTGCGATACTGCGGCGCGGGTGACAAAGCGAGATGACGGAGCGACTTTACTGGCTTGATGCCTACTTGCGAGAATTTGAGGCGCAAGTCGTCGAGGTGAGGCCTGTCGACCACGGTTGTGCCGTCATACTGGACAGAACTGCCTTTTACCCCACGTCAGGCGGACAGATGCATGACACCGGGCAATTGGCCGGATTCCCAGTCGAAGATGTGGTTGAAGAGGATGGGGTGGTCATCCACAAGGTACGCGGACATGTGGCCGAGGGGGCAAACGTGCGCTGCAGCCTGGACTGGGAGCGCCGCTTTGACTTTATGCAACAGCACACTGCTTTCCACGTCCTGGCCCAGGCATTCTTGCGCGTGACCGGTGCGCAGACTCTTTCCTCCCATCTGGGCGAGGAGGTTTCTACCCTGGAGCTTGCGCTTGGCGAGATCGACCAGGAAACCCTCGCCGCCGCGGAGGAGCTTGCTAATCGCGTGCTCTGGGCAAATCGCCCCGTGCGCAGCTACTTTGTGGAGGCGGATGAAGCCGCGCAGCTTCCCCTGCGCAAGAGGCCCGCAGTCAACGGCCGCATTCGCCTGATCGAGATTGCCGATTTTGACCTTGACCCTTGCAGTGGAACGCACGTGGCCGCAACTGGGGAAGTCGGCCTGGTGAAGATTGTGGGGAGAGAGAAGCTCCGGGGACATCTGCGGTTTCGCTTTGTGGCGGGAAAGCGCGCCGTGCGCGACTATGGGCAGAAGGCCGCGACGTTGGAGGCGTTGGCTGGCGAGCTGACGACTGGCGAAGGGGAGGTACTGTCCTCAGTGCGCAAGTTGCGTGAGGAGCTGCAAAACACCACCAGGCAACTTCGCGCAAGTCAGGAGCGCCTTCTGATTGCCCTGCGGGAAAGCCTTCTCTCGACTCAACCGGATTCGATACTCCAAGTGGTGGAAGAACTGGAGGGCCTCGACTGGGCGCTCGTGCGCAAACTGGCATTCCAACTCCTCGATGGCGGCATCCCAACAGTCATCTTGGCGCAGTCGGCCCCGGCCGTGCACCTGGCGGTGGGTACCAGGCTTTCCGGTGCTGACCTACGGGCGCTCGTCCCGGAACTCTGCACTCGTCTCGGCGCCAAAGGAGGCGGACGCCCCCACTTTGTGGAGGTGGCAGGAGGGCAGCGAGAGCATTTGCCCGCCACGGTGGCCTGGCTCCGTTCGGCCGTGGAACATTTGGCTGGGAAGGAGGCCCGTTCCTCTGGGAGTTAGCAGATGAGCGTGGTGACCGATGTGATCACTGCGCGGCAAAAATTCCACTTGATTTTCTCGGCGGGAATGCTTATTTTTTCGCCGCGTTGAGGGGCTGTAGCTCAGCTGGGAGAGCGCTTGTCTGGCAGACAAGAGGTCGACGGTTCAAATCCGTTCAGCTCCACTGTAAGCAAGCAAAAAGGGCCTTGACGAAGGCCCTTTTTTGTTCACCGCGAGTGGAGAGTTCCCACATCATAACTCCCGCATCGTCCACGCTCCCGCCGGCTCCTGACTCGCGGCCACCGTCTGGCGGCGAAATGTGCCTACGGTGATGTAGCTGTACAGGTTTCGCCCGCAATTGTTAGGACATTGAAACTCGTTGAAGATTTGCTGACAGTCCTCCGAGCCGGAAACGGTGAAATGCCTGACGTACCCGCATGCTTCACAGGTGATGATCAACTGCTTGACTTCGATGTCGGTCATTGGTCTCTCCACGTGTTTTTCCGCTGCTGGACTGGCCCGCGCTAGGGTGCAAGGTGGGTGCCAGCGTCGCGGGCGTGTAAGTGACGTTGCCATCGTCCGTGGAAGCGGCGAAGTACCGTTCGTTTGTCTCAATGCCGAGACAATGCCTCACGGGCAATACACCTTGGAGGCGCTGCCGTGCTGAAGCTTGTCGTGATTCTCCTCTTGTGTGCCCTGGTCGCCTGGTTGACGAAGCGCGCTAAAAAGAGCCAGGAGCAGGTGCGGAGTCTCCGTTCCCGTCACCTCTCACGCTGGCGACAGCGGCAGGGACCGGGCTGAGTGGCGGCTGGAGGCGGCCCTAGACGTGAGGGACAAGACCGTTTTTTGCTTGCGCCGTCCAGGACGATTTACTACATTTGATACGCGTAACAAAGCAACCCCTTCTGAGCAAGTGGTGGCGGCTGGTGCATCCGGAGAGCAGCATGGAACGACCGTGGCTCACCTCCTACGACCAGGCAGTCAGTCGGACGCTTGATGTCCCCGGCATACCGATTACCCATCTGCTGTCCTCTGCTGTTACCGAACGGCCTGGGGGCACAGCGATCCACTTTTTGGGCCGGGCGATCACCTATCGCGAACTCGGTAGCCTGGTTGACCGCTTAGCGAGCGCCCTGCACCGGCTAGGGGTGCGCAGGGGGGAGCGCGTGGCCATCGTGCTGCCCAACATTCCGCAATACGTCGTCGCGCATTGGGCAACCCTGCAACTGGGAGCGCTGGTGGTCCCCACCAATCCCTTGTACACCGAGCGAGAACTTGCCCACCAGCTGCACGACAGCGGCGCTGAGACGGTGGTAATCCTTGACCTTCTCCTGCCGCGTCTGCAGCGAATCCGCCAACATCTTCCGATCAAAAGCGTCATCGTAGCCTCGATTAGCGATTTCCTGCCACCGGTGCTGAGGCTGCTGTACTCAATGAAGCGGCTCAAGGATAGGAAGCGCCTCCGGCTCTCTTCGCGGGACGGTCTGTATCACTTTCGGGAAGTGCTTTCGTGGGGCGACGGGCTGGTGCCCCAGGTGGACCTTCGTCCAGAAGACACGGCCATCTTGCTGTACACCGGGGGAACGACAGGACTTGCCAAAGGAGCGGAGTTGACCCATGTCAATCTCGTGGCGAACGCTCTTCAAGCGCGTCGTTGGGTCTGGGACATTAAGGATGGGCAGGAGGTGATTCTGACGGTTCTCCCCCTGTTTCACAGTTACGCCATGACCGCCTGCCATCACTTGGCTATCCAGTGCAAATCGGCGATGGTGCTCTTGCCGCGTTTCGAGCCGATGCAAGTGATAAAGGCAATTCACAGGTACCGAGTCACCATTTTCCCTGGCGTGCCGACCATGTATGTGGCTATCAACCACCATCCCAAGGCCAACAAGTTCGACTTGGCATCGGTGCGGGTCTGCATCAGCGGCGGAGCGCCCTTGCCAGTGGAGGTGCAGACGAAATTCGAACAACTCACAGGCGGCAGGCTCGTCGAAGGTTACGGTCTTTCGGAGTGCTCTCCAGTTACTCATTGCAATCCTATCCATGGCAAACGCAAGGCCGGCTCCATTGGCCTTCCGTGGCCTGGGACCGATGCGCGCGTCGTCGATCTGGAAACGCGGAGGCCCGTGCCCACTGGCCAGGTTGGTGAACTCTTGATTCGTGGCCCGCAGGTGATGAAGGGCTATTGGCGCAATCCTGAGGAGACGGCGCAAGTGTTGCAGAACGGCTGGCTGGCCACCGGTGACATTGCCCGCATGGACGAGGAAGGCTTCTTCTACATCGTCGACCGCAAGAAGGACATGATAGTCACCGGCGGCTTGAACGTCTACCCGCGGGAGGTAGAGGAGGTTCTCTACGAGCACCCATGCGTGCATGAGGCGGCTGCAATAGGCGTTCCGGACGAATACTACGGCGAACGCGTCAAAGTCTACATTGTGCCAAAGGCAGGGGCACACCTTTCCGCCGACGAGATTCTTCGGTTCTGCCAGTGGAGACTGGCCAAGTTCAAGCTGCCCAAGGAGATCGAGTTTCGGGATGCTTTGCCTAAATCGCTGATTGGCAAGGTGCTGCGCCGGGAGCTGCTCGCGGAGCATTTGGCCCAGCTCTCGCAGCGGTCGAGTGTCGGCGGAGATCATGGCAAGGAGAAGGAATGAGGCAGGGATTGATGAGAGGAAAGTTTGGCGCGTTTCTGGCAGAGCTGCGCGCGCCGTTTTTCACAGCGAGCATCCTGCCAGTGGTGCTGGGAACTACAATTGCCTGGGTGAGGGAAGAGGTATGCGACCGCCTTCTCTTCGGCCTCGCCTTGCTCGGGGGTGTGTTGCTGCACGCTGGTACAAATGTGATCAACGACTATTTCGACCACCTCACCGGGGCGGACGAGAGGAACTGCGACTTCGTGCGCCCGTTCACAGGCGGGAGCCGTCTCATCCAGAGCGGCCGACTCACACCAAAGGAGGTGCTCGGCGAGGCGATAGTTCTGTACGCGCTGGCTTGTCTGATCGGGCTCTACCTTCTGTTCCGTGTCGGCTATGGGGTGCTGGTCCTTGGCGGGATCGGACTGCTGAGCGGCTTCTTTTACACGTTCCCGCCGCTGGCGCTGGTCAGCTGCGGCCTTGGTGAGCTGGCCATAGGACTGAACTTCGGCACGCTGATGACGCTGGGCGCCTACTACGTGCAGACCAGGCATACGGCCTGGGAGCCTGTGGTGGCCTCGCTGCCGCTCGCAGTGTTGATCGCGGCGGTGGTCTTCATCAATCAGTTTCAGGACGCAGACGCAGATGCCACGGTCGGCAAGCGGCATTGGGTGGTGCGTTTGGGGCGGGAACGTGCAGCGCATGTGTACGCAATGATGCTTGTCTTCTCGTATGTAGCTGTGGTGGGTGGCGTCGTTGCTGGGCTGTTGCCGTGGCCTGTGCTGCTGGTGCTGGTGACCGTGCCCTTGGCAGCCAGGGCGATCAAGGTGGCCAGGGCCTACCACAGCGTACCACAAGCCTTGACGCCAGCCAACGGGGCCACGATCATGATTCACGCGGCCGTCGGGGTATTGCTATCGGCCGGCTATGCCTTGATGCGCATCCTGTAGCGGGCCATGGAGACGTGGTGGAGTGAGGGAGATGGCTGAAGACGACAGCTTGGTCGAGAAGATCGGTGAGCGTGCGGAGGTGGTGCGGCTCCGCCCGGCGGCGGAGGCAGGCCACCCCTCGGCGGTGGCAGAGGTGCATAAGTCGTTTGAGCGCTGTTTCGAGCGGGGACAGTACAAGATCGTCGTGGACATGTCGCGCGTGCGCTTTCCGTCCTCCAGCTTCATCGTCACGCTGTTTGAGGCCACGGCGCGCGCCCGGCGAGCAGGTGGCGATGTCCGCCTGGTCAACCTCACTCAGACCGCGAAAAACAATATCCTGACCTTCAGCCCATTGACCTACCTGTCCATCGATAGCGACGAGCGCGAGGCATTTCGCGAGCTGCGTGCCTTGCGCGCACCCGTGGCCGAAAAACCGGCTGCGGCGTTGGAGCGCGAGACGGCCAACTTGGCTACATCGCCCCCTGCAGCACCGGAGCGCGACGAGAGTCAAGGCAAGAAACACATTCGCATTCAAAGTCAGCCTGAAGCGTTGTACAAGGTCTGCAACTTCGTCACGGAACTCGCGACGCAAGCGGGCATGCCGGAGCGAGAAATCGCCAAGTTGAAGATTGCCGTGTACGAGGCGTGTTTGAACGTTATCGAACACGCCTACCATGGCGATCCAACGCAGTGGATTTCTGTGGCGGTGGGCTACAACGACGAGAAGCTGACCGTTGTTGTCCATGACGAAGGGGAGAGCTTCAAGGAGGAGGTCAGCGAATCCTACGACGTGTACGAGGCGGCAGACCATCGGAAAACCGGCGGTTTTGGGCTGCACATCATTCGCCGCTCGGTGGATGAGCTTCGCTATCAGGCCGACCCGGTTCTCGGCAACAAGCTGGTGATGGTGAAATACCTCACCGGCAAGAAGAGAGGATGAGGGGCACCCCTGGCTGCAGAGAGAGCGGCACCGCGAGCAGGCCGCGGGGGTTTTCGCCTCGACAGAGAGAAGCCGCTTTCGGAGGAAGGGCACGAGCATGCTGAACAAGCTGAGCTATCTGTTCGTGGCACTGGTGGCGCTCTTTGTTCTGTGCCAAATAATCCTTCCGAAGAACAAAACGGCAGGCGTGCGCCGCGCACGGCAGGAAGTGAGGACAGAGTCGCGCACAGAGCGGGAGAGGAGCGAACCGTCTTCGTCCAGAGGTGTTTCGCGCTCACGACTGCGGGTTGCCGAGATCGCAATTTGCCGCGACATAAAGGAATTGCGCCCGGTGGGTGTGGACACGCGCTTTTCGCCGCAGGTTGGCTCGCTTTTCTGCTTCACCCTGATAGAAGGGGCCACCGGGCCCCAGGTGGTCTACCATGACTGGCAATACGAGGGGCGTACGCAGATTTCGGTGCCACTGAGCGTCGAGGACCAGCGGTGGCGGACGTGGAGCAAGAAAGCCATCAGGCCTGACCAGGTGGGAACGTGGAAGGTGGAAGTGCGGGATGGTGCGGGCCGCCTCCTTGGTGAGGCACGCTTCGAAGTGACCCGTTCCGGACGCTGACATAGTACACCGGTGCAAAAAAGCTGTTGAAATTCTCGACGATTATTGCTATAATAACAACGCGTGCGACGACACCTGGGCCCTTAGCTCAGCCGGTAGAGCAGCGGACTCATAATCCGTAGGTCGCAGGTTCGAGCCCTGCAGGGCCCACGCCTGTAAATCGACCATGGCCGAGGCCAGATCCAGCCTGGAGATGGCCTTTTTTGGTCTTTGTGCACAAACACGGAGCGACGGAGGAGGTGCTTGTCGGTGAGGCGAATTGCGGTTGCTGTGGCACTTGTCGTGTCTCTTCTCTTGCTGGCATGCGAATCGCGCGGGCCTGAGGTGGTGGCAAGGGTCGGTCGGCACTCGCTGGACGTGCGCAGCGTAGCAGACCGCTACAGGTGGACGCGCGACTTCCAAGTGGGGAAACCGATCACGCCAGAAGCCCTCAAGGAGTTCGTGGACAACACCATGCTGTGGGAACTCCTCTTTCGGGCTGAGGGCTACCGCATGGGATTGCAGCGCGACAGTGCTGTGGTGCGCCGCATCGAGTCAGAAAAGCGTGATTTTTTGACCATGCCCAACGGACCGCTGTACCGTGCGGTGGCGCCCAAGAAGATAGAGATCACAGAACCGGAACTCCACAGGCTGTACGCGCAGCTCAACGAGGAAGTGCTCATCGGGCAAATAGTGCTCAAGTCGGAGCGCATGGCGGACTCCCTGTACGAGGCGCTTCGAAGGGGCGCAGACTTTGCCGCCATTGCCAGGCGGTTTTCAGCCGATATTCCCAGCGCATTGAATGGCGGGGAAATGACCCGCTACTACACGCGCGGCTATTTGGCCCCGCCGCTGGAGGAGGTAGCCTTTTCGCTGGGCATCGACGAGATCTCTCGCCCGGTGAAGACGGCCATCGGCTACCACATCGTGAAACTGATTGACAAACGGGGTTTCAAGCCTCGCCCGTATGCTCAGGTACGCCGTGAGCTGGAGATGCAACTGCGGGTGGCCAAGACGAGCCAGTTCATGGACGGATGGGTAGAAGACCTGTTCAAGCGGTGGCGCGTGACAGTGAACGACACCCTTGGACGCTACTTCGTCAACATGTACGTTCCCGGCGAGGGGCCGGTGCCGAGCCATCTGGATCCGGCGCGCGCTCCTGGCATTAGCTTGCAGACAGAAGCAATCACATGGGCGACCGGGCGGTGGCGAGTCATCGACTTGCTCCGGCACTACAACGAGCTTGACCTCAGCGAAAGGGTGCCCCTCAACTGCACGGAGGACCTTGTGGCTTTTGCCAAGCGAGCGCTCTTCGCGGAACTGCTGTACGAAGAAGCAAAGGGACTGGGGCTCGCTTCAAGCCGGGAGTTTGAGGAGAAGACGCGCGAGATCACCGATCGCATTGTCATGCAGGAGTGTCGCCGCAGGCTTGTCACCAGCAAGGTGCAGGTAAGCGAAGAGGAAGTCCTGAAGGAGTACCAGGAGCAGAAAGAGGGAAAGTACAAAGGGTTGACCTACGCCCAGGCGCGAGCCCGTGCTTACAACTGGCTGGTGGGAACTCGGACCTGGGCCCTGCAGGCGGAGGTGCTCCAACAGCTCCGCAGCCGCCACAAGGTCAAGTGGAATCAGCGGACGCTTGCTGAGGCGGTCAGCCAACTGGAGAGGCGTCGCCAGAGCCAGAAGTGATGTGACTCTCTGCTGCTCCGGGGGGAACAGACGCAGCCATGCAAACCACGGGTCGTGTTACCGCCGTACGGAGGGAGGTTTCGGGTGAGGAGGCCCTCGCCTTAGGGGCATTCCGTGCAGGGGTGGAATTGGTGGGTGGGTTCCCTGGGCGCCCGGGTGCGCGCACGCTTCACCTGCTGGGTGCAGCCGGGCAGACGCGTGGCGTGCGCGCCAAGTGGAATATCAGTCCCGTGGCAGCACTCGAGGAGGCGGTGGGCAGCTCTCTTTTGGGTTGCCGCTCGCTGGTCTGTCTGCCCGGGGGCGGCCTGGCGGCCGCGGTTGACCCTTTTGTTGTCGCGGCGGCGACTGGGATCCGAGCCGGGCTCGTTGTCCTTGCTGGCGACGATCCGGGCACGGTGGAGGCAAATGCCGAAATCGACGCGCGGACCGTCGCTGCCCTTGCCCACGTGCCGGTGCTGGAGCCTGCCACACCCGCGCAAGGCGCAGAGATGATGGAGGAGGCCTTTCGCCTCTCTGAGGAGTACCAAGTTCCAGTGATGGTGCGCATCGTGCTGGCCTACGCGCAGATGCGAGGCGAGGTCGTGGTGGACAGGCTTGTCCGGCATCCTCCGCCAGCGGCACGTTTTGCGCGCGAACAAGGGCGGTGGGTTGCCACTCCAGCTGCCGCTGCGGAGCGCAGCGCACGTCTACGCTGGAAGTGGGAGCGCATTGCCGAGAGTTTCGCGCATTCGCTCTTCAATGAAGTACACGGCAGTGCACGGCGAGCGGTGGTCGCGGTTGGGCACGTGGCCGCCGAGGTGGAAGACATCGTGGGCGATTTGGCACGCGGCCACTTCACGCTCTGCAAGTTGGGGACCCCGGCGCCGCTGCCCAGCGGGTGGCTTCTGGGCATCCTCCAGTCGTGCGAGGAGGTGGCAGTGCTGGAGGAGAGCGCGCCGTTGGTGGAGCGGGCCTTGCTGGAGCTGGTGCACATGCGCCGGTTGAATGTCGAGGTGAAGGGGCGCCTCACCGGCCTTGTGCCGCCGCGCAGCGAGCTTTTCCGCTGGCAGCTGGAGGAGATTCTTTCACAGTTCGAGCCGCGATTTGCTCCAGCGCGCCCCTTCTTTCCCTATGAGGAGGCAAGCCAGCGCCCGCCGGAAAAGGGCTTTTGTGCCGGTTGTCCGCATGTGAACGCCTTCCGCGTTCTCAAACAGGTGCTGCGCGCCGTCTATGGCGATGCACCGCCGATCATTGTGGGCGATCCAGGGTGCACGATGCGGGCGGCACTTGCACCGCTGACGCTCATCGATGTCTCCTACAACCTTGGCTCAGCGGTGAGCATCGCCAAAGGATTGGCTGCGCAAGTGAGCACTCTGCCTGTCATCGCCGTGCTGGGGGATACCGCCTTCTTCGCCTGGGGCATCAACGGCCTTGTTGAAGCGGCACGGGAGCGCGCGCAAATGATTGTGGTCATCTTCGACAATCAGACTTCGGCCACCACTGGTTTTCAGCCCAATCCAGGAAGCACCTACGTGGTCCAGGGCGAGCGCTTCAAACGAGTGGCGCTGGAAGAGCTGGTGAGCGCGTGTGGCGTCGATCTCTTGCGGGTGGTTGACCCCGAAAACGAAACCCGCACGCGCCAGGTCTTCTCGGAGGCCCTCACCGTGGATGGCTTGCGCGTCATCGTGCTCCGTTCCCCGTGCCCCCTCATCCCTTGAACCTCGTTTTCAGCCGCCGGAGACTGCCATGCTACCGATGCACATCCTCAAGCAGTTGCGTAAGATAGTGGGCAAGAAAAACGTTTTGACGCATCCCGTGGACCTTCTCCTGTACGAGTACGACGGCAGCATGGACGCTATGCGCCCGGAGGCTGTGGTTTTTGGCCACTCCACGGCGGAGGTGTGCGGCGTGCTGGCACTGGCGCACCAGGAGCGCATTCCCTGTGTGCCCCGGGGGTCAGGCACGAATCTGAGCGGTGGCTCGGTGCCTGCCAAGGGCGGCATTGTCCTGGAACTGACGCGCATGAATAAAATTCTGGAGATCGATGTGGCCAATCAACGAGCCGTGGTCGAGCCCGGGGTGTACAACTTGGACCTGCAGAACGCATTGGCGCCGCTGGGCTATTTCTATGCGCCTGACCCGGCCAGCCAGAAGGTCTCTACGATCGGTGGCAACGTGGCGGAAAACGCCGGAGGGCCGCACTGCTTGAAGTACGGCGTGACTACCAATCACGTGCTTGGCTTAGAGGTTGTTCTTGCTGACGGTCGCGTGTGTCAATTAGGGGGGAAGGCTCTGGATGTACCCGGCTACGACCTGGTGGGCGCCCTGGCAGGCTCAGAAGGCACCCTGTGCGTGGTGACCAAGGTTATTGTGCGCATCATGCCCATGCCGCAGGATGTCAAGACGCTCCTGGCCATATTCGATTCGCTTGAGGCTGCTGCCGACGCCGTGTCGGACATCATCGGCCGCAGGATCGTGCCCGCGACGCTGGAGATGATGGACAAGCTGACCATCCAGGCGGTGGAGGCATCGCTGGCGGTGGGTTATCCGACCGACGCGGAGGCGGTGCTGGTCATCGAGGTGGATGGACCCGGTGCGGGACTGGCCGCCCAAGCGCGCGAAATCGAGGCCATCTGCGTGCAACACGGCGCCCGCGAGGTGCGCACTGCGCGCAACGAACAGGAGCGTCAAGCCCTGTGGAGCGGACGACGTGGTGCCTTCGGCGCAATGACCCGCGTGCGACCGTCGATCATGGTTGCCGATGGCACGGTGCCACGGGCCAAGTTGCCGCTGGTGCTCCGCGAGGTGGGACGCATTGCCCGCAAATACCGCCTGCAACATGCCAATCTCCTGCATGCTGGCGACGGCAACCTCCACCCCAACCTGATGTTCGATGCTCGGGACCCTGACGAGCGGCAGCGGGTCATCAAGGCCAGCCACGAAATACTGGAAGTCTGCGTTGCCGTGGGCGGCACCATCAGCGGCGAGCACGGCATAGGCCTGGAGAAGATCGCCGCCATGCCATTGGTCTTTTCTGACGATGACATGCGGGCGATGTTCGGCCTCAAGCGAGTCTTCGACCCCGATTTCGTGCTGAACCCTGGGAAGGTCTTCCCCGAGCGCTTCTACCTCGCTGAAGGAGCAGCAGCATGAGCCGCGCACGCACAGCCCGATGGTCGGGAGCGATTCTCACCGACAAGGCAGAAGTCCGCTTTGACAGCGGCACTCTGCAGCGCTTCGCGGTTGACGGGGTGCTCCCTTCGGCAGTGGTGCGGCCGCAAAGCGAGGAGGAGCTCAGTCAGTGGCTCCGCGAAGCCCACCGGCAGCAAGCAAAGGTCCTGGTCTGGGGTGCAGGGGAACTGATGCACATAGGCGGCAGGCCTGAGCCCTTCGACCTGGCCATCTGCACGACGCGCCTGAGAAGGGTGCTGGACTTTGACCCCGAGAACCTCACGGTTTCGGTGGAAGCGGGCATGGCATTGCAACAGTTGCAGGCTCTTGTGCGAGCAAGGAGTCTCTGGCTGCCGCTGGATCCCCCGGTTTCGCAAAGGGCAACGGTGGGCGGAATTGTTGCCGCCAATGCTTTTGGGCCCAGGCGTCAGCAATACGGAGGGGTCCGTGACCTCCTGTTGGGGTGCAGGGTCGTCCTGGCCGACGGCACGGTGGTCAAGACGGGGGGCAAGACGGTGAAGAACGTGGCCGGCTACGACCTCAGCAAGCTCTTTGTGGGATCGCTGGGTTCCATAGGTCTGCTGAGCGGCCTCACGCTGCGCCTGTCGCCCCTGCCCGAAAGTGCGCGGACGGTGCTCGCAGCGTTCCCCGAGCGCGAAGACTGTTGCAAGGCCGCTGGGGCGATGGTTCGGTCGCCGCTCTCTCCGGCGGCGGTGGAGGTCATCTCGCCCGGGGTACTCAGTGGCGTTACCGTAGGTGAGCTGCAAGGCCACGCCAATGCCCACCTGCTTGCCCTCCTCTTCGAAGGGAAGCGGCAGGTGGTAGCTGCCGCGACCCGTGCCGCAGAGGCCGAACTGCGCTCCACTGCAGCCGAGGTACGGGTGCTGGCCGCAGGGCCAGGGGGTCATTTCTGGAGAGCTATCGGCGAGCTGCTGCAAGGCGCTGCGGGTCGACTCCAGGTTCGCGTGAACGTGCCGATGAGTGAGGTGGAGGCAGTCTTGGCGCGCATCGAACAGGTGGCGCGGAATCGCGACTGCAGGGCAGAGCTGGTGAGCCACTACGGGCTTGGCGTCATTACGGCAAACATAGACGCTGACCAGGGCACCGAGCTTGAGGTTGCTCGTGAACTGGCGATGCTGCGCACGGGCATCGCCGCCCAGGGAGGCTCCGTAGTTTTCACGCGTGCCAAGAAGGACACCAAGGACCAGCTGGACGTCTGGGGCGCACGCCCGGAGACGTTCGACTTGATGCAACGCCTGAAGCAGGAGTTCGATTCGCGAGGCGTGTTTGCCGGTGGCCGATTTGTGGGAGGCTAGTAAATGTCCCTTGACCCCTTGCTCAAAGTCTATGACGAGGCCTCGCGGTGCAATCGCTGCGGGTACTGTCAGCCGACCTGCCCGACCTACAGCCTGACTTACCTTGAACGCGACGTCGCCCGCGGCCGCAACAACCTGGTGCGGGCCGTGTGCGAAAACAGGCATCCCATGGATCGCGCGGTCAAGTCGGCCATATTCGGTTGCTTGATGTGCGATGCGTGCGTGACCAACTGCCACCCCGAAGTGCGCACCGATCAAATCATCGCGGCTGCCCGCGCTGCTTACTATGCGCAGTTCGGGCGGCCGGCCATCCAGCAGGTCATCTTCGAGCGCCTCTTGCCCGACCCGGGTGTCTTGGGGCGACTGCTCGGGCTGGCCAGGCTTGGGAAGAACACAAGACTCTCCAGTCTGGTGCGGGTGTTGCGCATCCTCGGCTGGTACGGGAGGAGCCTGGCCACGGCCGAAGCGCTGCTGCCGCGCATTCCGCGCCACTTCTTGCGTGAAATGCCGGAAACGCAGGCAGAGCTCGCCCCCGGAGGAGACGGCCTCCGGGTGGCCTACTTCGTGGGGTGCGCCATCAACTTCGCCATGCCACAGGTGGGGCTTGCCACCTTGAAACTGCTGCGGAGCGCAGGCTGTGCAGTCACTATGTTGGACAATGTTTGCTGTGGCCTGCCGCCCTATGCGTACGGCGACCTGGAAAGCGCACGAGCGCTTGCCCGCCGTAACCTGGATGCGATCGCCGAAATCGAAGCGGACGTCGTGCTCACCGAATGCGCAAGCTGCACCTCGTTCTTGAGGGAATATCCCCACCTGTTCGCTGAGGACCCCGACGCGCGGGCGCGCGCTGAGGGCGTGGCGCGCCGCGTGAAAGACGCAACGCAGTTTCTGGCGACGATGGAGCTCCCTTTTCAGGGCACCGGGAGGCTCCGCGTAACGTACCACGCCCCCTGTCACCTGAGTCACTACCTCAAAGAACGGAGCGCACCGCGCCAGGTGCTTACCTCGCTGCCAGGAGTTGAGTTCGTGGAACTGCCAGAGGCCGATTGGTGTTGCGGAGGTGCTGGATCGTACAACCTCACCCATCCGGACACGTCCGAGCAGATTCTGGACAGGAAGATGGCGAATGTGCGAAAGACCGGCGCTCAAGTGCTCGCCACCGCTTGTCCGTCGTGTTTGATGCAGCTTGCCTATGGCGTGCGGCGCCACAAGCTGAACGTGTACGTCAAACATGTGGTGGAGCTGGTGGCCGAGAGAATCTCGCTGCCTGAACAGGCCTGAGGGGACGCAGATGCGCGAGTATCCTGTCGCATTCCAGAGCGAGGGACATCAATTGGTCGGCATTCTCCACATGCCGGCGAAGCACGTCGGGCGGGGGGTAGTCATGTGCCACGGGTTCACCGGCAACAAGGTAGAGAGCCGACGCTTGTTCGTGGAAGCGGCGCGCGCTTTTGCTGAGGCGGGCACGGCGGTGCTACGCTTCGATTTCTATGGGTCCGGCGATAGCGAAGGCGACTTTGCCGATACGACGCTCACGCACAATGCCGCAAACCTCGTGGACGCCATGCAGTACATGAGACAACAGGACTGCACCCGCTTGGCCGTGTTGGGCGTGAGCTTAGGCGGGGCTGCTGCGATCCTGACCCTCAGCGGTCGTCCCGCCGAGGCTTTCGTCGGCTGGTCCGTGGTGCCAGACCTGCGCAAACTTTTCCAGCAGCGTGCTCCGGAGCGCGTGCGCTCCGACGAAACACTGCAAGGCTATGAGTTCGACGGCTGGTACCTGAAACGCCAGTTCTGGGAAGATGCTTTGAAGTACGACCTCGGCCTCGCCTTTCGCAAGCTGACCATGCCCAAGCTCTTGGTGCAAGGGGACAAAGATGACCCGCTGTTTGTGGAGGGTTTCAGGTCGATGCAGGTCAAGGCAACACCGCCGGCCGATTTCTACATGATCCCTGGGGCCGGACATATGTTCGAAACGGTGCGCTACCGCCGCAGGTTAATCACGACTACGGTGCGGTGGCTGCGGCGCAATCTGCGGTGAAGGGAAGGAGGGAGGAGGTCACGTGGAGACGATTTCCAGACAAGCTGCTCTTGCGGCAGAAAATGACCACGCTTTGCACACAAAGCGCAACAGGCACCCGCAGAAGGCATACCGCAATGTCCGCTTCCTCAACAGCTCGGACGCGCGAGTGTTGCGGATGCTGGCGGAGTACCTGGAGCCATTCCAACGGCTGCGCAAGAAGGGGGTGAAGGACACCATTGTCTTCTTCGGCTCGGCAAGGGCATTGCCTAAGGAGGAGGCAGAGCGACAATTAGCAGCAGCACGGGCAGCCCTCGCCATGGGCAGAGAGGACGAACGCAAGCTTGCCGAGGCGGTGAAAGCAGCCGAGCGCCAACTGCGCCTTGCGCAATACTACGAGGATGCGCGTGAGCTGGCACGCCGCCTGACTGAGTGGTCCATGAGCCTCAATGAGAATCAACGTTTCGTGATATGCTCTGGTGGAGGTCCGGGGATCATGGAGGCGGCCAACCGGGGGGCCGCCGAAGCAGGGGGCCCGACCATCGGCATGAACATCAGCCTGCCCCACGAACAGGAACCGAATCCGTGGATTTCTGCTGGCCTGGGTTTTGAGTTCCACTACTTCTTCATGCGCAAATTCTGGTTCGTGTACCTCGCCAAGGCGTTGGCAGTCTTCCCCGGCGGGTTTGGTACTTTAGACGAGTGGTTTGAGGTACTGACCCTGCTGCAGACCGGCAAAATGCGCAAGGAGGTGCCGGTTCTCGCCTACGGGAAGGAGTATTGGGAAGAAGTCATCGACTTCGGCAAGCTCATCGAGTGGGGGACGATCGCGGTAGAGGACTTGAAGCTCTTTAGCTTCGCCTCCACCGTGGACGAGGCCTTTGACTTTCTGACCACTGAGTTGACGGGCCGCTTCCTGCGCGGGAGAGGGCGCAAGTACTGGTACCTGTGATGTGCAGCGGGGCGGCAGGGCGGCCGCCATTGGATCCCGTGGAGCTCGGTGCCTTTCACTCCTCGAGAAGAAAGACCCTGGCTGGTGCGGCTTCGCCGGCGGCAAGGGGGAGCGGTGCACAGACCAGCTGGTAGTCGCCGGGGCGCACCTGCGAGAGGTCCAGGCTTTCGACAATGGGTGTGCCGCCCCGCAAGAGACGGCGATGTGCCGGCAGCCTGGGGTCTCCGTATTGGTCCACCGAAAGGTAGTCGAACCCCACGAGGAGAAGGCGCTGCTCGGCAAGATAGTCGGCTGCTTCGGCGTCGATGTACATGTAGTCCCTGACAAAACAGTGCTTATGGCTTGCCCAAAGCAGCGAGTTTGCCGTCCGTATGAACAGCCGCGTGCATCCGTTCAGGTCGGGGGCGCGTAACTCGGCTGCGGTGACGCAGATCTGCGCCGTGAGCGCAACCACGCGTACCTGCCCCAGCCAGGTCTCCATTGGCAACTGGTCGATTGTGGCTGCCTGCGGAAACAGATGGGCGGGGGCATCCATGTGTGTCCCGGTGTGGGTGCCCAGCGACAACTGATGCACGACCGGCGTCTCGCCCTGGGAGGCATCGGGCAGAAGCTGGCGCCTGAACGGCGGATCGCCGGGGTAGGTGACCATCCCTTCGTGCAAAGACACTGAGCAATCGTATACCCGCATTTCCATCTCCCGTTGGTAAACGGTTCTTTCACCCCGGAGCCTTCGGCGTACGTCTGGGAGAAACTACGAAGAGGCGGTGGCAAAGTCAAGCGCTTTCTTGGGGTCCGTAAGCGCCGTGGAGATCCAGACCGACAAAAAAGAGCTTGACTTTGTCCCTGTTCTTGGGTAGATTGTAAGCGAGTTTTGGCGCAGTTGCCGTCGAACCAATGGAGGGAATGGCCATGTGCAGAGGTCGGCTCGTCTTGTTCCTGGCGGTTGCTTTGGTGGGCCTGGGCGTCGCCTCGGGTTCGGCTCAATTGTATGACGGCGGCGTTGGCTACCAGGGCCAAGGGGGCATCTTTATCGGGGGACTGGGGTTCGCCAGCATTGATGGTGATAACTACCTCGCCTTCAATGTGCGTCCGGAGTTGAGCTTCGGCAAGATTGGCGTGGGGTTGAATCTCAATCTCCTCTACAGCTTGGAGAATGGCAAGATCCGCTCCAAGGACTGGGACACCGGCTATGACTACTTCCGCATCATCCGTTACTTGCGCTACGGGCGGAAGTACGATCCCGTCTACGCCCGAGTGGGAGGTCTGGACGGCACGCGCCTCGGCCACGGCTTCATCGTGAACTACTACTGCAACGACGTCAACTACGACGAGCGCAAGATCGGATTGGTCTTTGACCTTGACCTTGGTCTGGGCGGTTTTGAGTCTTTCACGAGCAACTTAGGGCGGGCGGAAATCTTGGGCGGCCGCGCATACGTCCGCCCCTTGCGCACGGTGACCAACCTGCCGATCATCAAGAACTTTGCTGTCGGTGCCTCCTACGTCACCGACGTCGACCCTGATGGCTACCGAGGCACCGACGACGGCGTGGCGGAGTTCGGTTTGGATGCTGAGCTGCCTCTGGTGCAGACATCGATCTTCCGTAGCACCCTGTACGCCGACTATGCCAAAATCATCGACCACGGTTCGGGCTACGCCGCGGGCATCGGCGCCGACCTGGGCAACCTCCTCGGGCTCATCGACGTGCACGCCAAGTTTGAACGGCGCTGGCTGGGCGAGAACTTCTTGCCTACCTACTTTGGGCCGTTCTACGAGGTTGAGCGCCACATGATGAGCGGGTACACCAACAATCCGCAGATTGTGACCAAGGTGGACTCTCTCCGATTCATCACTGCGGAGACGAAGGGCTATTTTGGCGAGCTCTACGGCGAAATCCTGAAGACGGTGCGCCTGGTCGGCATATTCCAACGGCTGGATGGCGAGAAGCAGAGCGGCATCCTTCACGCTGGCGCCGAGGTGCCCAACGTGCCCATGATTGCTGCGCGCGCCTCCTACGACAAGATCGGCGTGGAGACGCTGCGCGACGTGTTCACGCTGGACAAGCACTCGATGGCCAAGGTAGGGGTGGGCTACAAGATCAAACCCTACCTGATTCTCTTCTGCGACTACATCTGGACCTTGGAGTGGGACAGCAAGAACAAGGTCTACAAGCCTCAGGAGAGAGTGCAGCCCAGCATCTCCTTTGTCTGGAACTTTATGAAGTAGGTTCTGCCAATCGTCTTCGTGGCGCTGTCGAGATGGCCGGCGCCTGGTCCGGGCGGTGCGAGGCAATTGAAGTATTACCTCGCATCGTGTGTCTTGGGTTGGGGATTGACCTCTGACGCCCAGGTGCAAGAGCACGGGTCGCATGAGCAGTAACCTCGCGACAACGGGGGAGGCTCCATGGGGCAGGCGGTCACATGGCAAGAGAAATTGATGGTGGCTTTTGCGCCACTCCTTGATTTTGTCCTGCCGCCTTATTGTGTGCTCTGCCAAGCCCACCTCGAAATCCATGAGTTCGTGCTTTGCACGAATTGCTGGCTCGGCCTTCCCACGTGTCCGCAGCCGGTGATTGCCTTTGGCGGGCAGAGAGGCAAGGGGAGCCAGCACCCCTACTTGTCAACTTCGTTTTCCGTGTGGCGATACTCGCCCGAGGTTCAGGAGGTCATCCACCTCTTCAAGTACCGCGGGTATCAGTGCCTGGCCCACCCGCTGGGCCTTGCGCTGGGGGGCGCACTGCAGGCGGTGGGTGCCCTTGCGACCTCTGATTTGCTGGTGCCGGTTCCTTTGCACCCAGCTCGGAAGCGTGAACGTGGCTACAATCAGAGCGAGCTCTTGGCTCGCACCGCGAGCAAGATCTGTGGCATCCGGGTGGAAACGGAACTGCTGCGCCGCACGCGGTACACTACGCCCCAGGCCAAGCTGGGTGCTGCCGAGCGCACAAGAAACGTCGCAGGTGCGTTCGCGGTGAGCGCTCCCGCGCACGTACAGGGAAGGGGGATCATCCTCGTCGATGATGTGTTCACGACCGGCGCCACGGCCAATGAGTGCGCCCGCGTGCTGTTGCAGGCGGGGGCGCGGGAGGTCAGCCTAGCCACCATGGCAAGGGCATAGCACCCTGCAGGTGCTGGGCGGCGCGGAAGAGCAAGCGAGGCGAAAGCGGCCTGCACAACCTTTCGAGGAAATGCCCGCACTGTGGCTCTCTTCGCCTGCGCCAGCTATCCTTGCGCTGACCGCCATGCCACGAGGCGAGCCTGCCGGCGCCAAGGGGCACAGCAGCACCGGGTCAGTGCAAGGCGGATGTGGCAACCAACGCCCACCTGTCCCGCACCCGGCGCAGCGCACCTCCCAGAGGAAAATAACACATTGCCTTCCCCGCAAGGAATAACTTCTTGACATTTTGGGGATTTTTTCATATAATTAGTGCCTGCAAAACCGTGCAGGCGAAAGCAATGGCAGAGCAGCACGCGCGACGTGCTGCTTTTTTGAAACTGACCGAAATAAAGAACAGGGACGACGATGCCACTGGTCACTACGAAAGAGATGTTTGCCAAGGCCTACGAGGGCGGCTATGCCATCGGGGCATTCAATGTGAACAACATGGAGATAATCCAGGGAATCGTTGAGGCCGCGGAAGAGGAGCGCGCTCCCTTGATTCTCCAGATCTCCAAGGGCGCACGCAAGTATGCCCGGCATGAATATCTGATGAAGCTCATCGAAGCCGCCCTGCAGATTTCCAACTTGCCGATTGCGGTCCACCTGGACCATGGCGACAGTTTCGAGCTTTGCAAGGCCTGCATTGACGGCGGGTTCACCTCGGTGATGATCGATGGCTCCCACCTTCCCTTCGAAGAGAATGTGGCCATCACGAAGAAGGTCGTCGAATACGCGCGCCCTCGCGGCATCCCCGTGGAGGCCGAATTGGGCCGGTTGAAGGGCGTGGAAGAACATGTCTCCGTGGAGGAGCGCGATGCAATCTTCACCGACCCAGACAAGGCCCGCGAGTTCGTAGAACGCACCGGCTGCGACTCCCTGGCAGTGGCCATTGGCACCAGCCACGGCGCCTACAAGTTTGCGGGCGAGCCGTTTTTGGACTTTGACCGCTTGCGGGCCATCGAGGAGCGTCTGCCCGGCTTCCCCTTGGTCTTGCACGGCGCTTCCAGCGTGCTCCGGCCGTTTGTCGAGATGTGCAACAAGTACGGCGGCACACTTCCCGGCGCAAAGGGCGTCCCGGAGGAGATGATTGCTCGGGCGGTCAGAGGCGGCGTGTGCAAGGTGAACATCGATACGGACTTGCGGCTGGCAATGACGGCCACTATTCGCAAGGAGTTTGCCGAGAATCCGAGCAACTTTGACCCGCGGCTCTACTTGGGCCCGGCGCGCGAGGCGATCAAGGAAATGGTCCGGCACAAGCTCCACGTGCTCGGTTGTGTTGGGAAGGCATAGGATTCCGAGAATCAGGAAGAGCGGAGGTTGACATGGCAGCCAAGGTTGCGATCAATGGGTTTGGGCGGATTGGAAGACTCGTGTTCCGCATTCTGGAACAGGACAAGGCGTTCGAAGTGGTGCACATCAACGACATCACGGACGCGCCGACTCTTGCACACCTGCTCAAGTATGACTCCGTGCATGGTCGCTTCAAGGGCACGGTGAAAGCTGAGGGTAACGCCATTGTGGTCAACGGCAAGGCGTACGAGGTGAGCGCCGAGACTGACCCGGCCAAACTCCCCTGGAAGGCTAAGCAGGTAGACATCGTAGTTGAAGCCACTGGCGTGTTCCGCAAGCGGGAGCAGGTGGCAAAGCACCTGACCGCTGGCGCCAAGAAGGTGGTGCTCACCGTGCCTGCTAAGGACGAGATCGATGCCACCATCGTCGTGGGGGTGAATGATCACATGCTGAAGCCGGAGCATACGATCGTGTCCAATGCCTCCTGCACCACGAATTGCCTGGCGCCCATCGTGAAAGTGTTGAATGACGAGTTCGGCGTGGTCAAGGGTTTCATGACTACTGTGCACGCCTATACCAACGACCAGCGCATCCTCGATCTACCGCACAAGGACCTGCGTCGGGCACGCGCCGCCGCTGCTTCAATCATCCCGACTACCACTGGCGCGGCGAGGACTGTGGGCAAGGTGATTCCTGAGCTCAAGGGCAAGCTCGACGGGTTGGCCTTGCGCGTTCCGGTGGCCGATGGGTCTATTGTAGATTTCGTTGCCGAGTTGAAGGTGGCCGTGACGGCCGAAGAGGTCAACGCCGCCATGAAGAAGGCTGCCGAAGGCCCGATGAAGGGGATCGTCGAGTACACTGAAGATCCCATCGTCTCCTGCGACATCATCGGCTCCAGTGCCTCGGCGATCTTCGATGCCGAGTCGACCAACGTCATGGCCGAAGACGCCTCCGGCAAGGGCAAGTTCGTGAAGGTCCTGGCATGGTACGACAACGAATGGGGTTACTCCTGCCGGGTGGTGGACTTGATGAAGAAGATGCTGTGAAGGAACTTTTCGCACGCTGGGGCTGTTTGCATAGTCGGAACTGGTCGGTGTTCACCAATCGGGAAGGGTCCCAGGAGAGGATGCGCCGCAAGATCATAGCAGGCAACTGGAAGATGTACAAGACCGTGAGCGAGGCCAAGGAGTTGGCCAAAGCGCTCAAGGTCCGTTTGGTGAACGAGGTGAAGAAGCTCGACGTGGTGGTCATCCCGCCGTTCACCGACCTCTTGGCCGTTGCCGAAATCTTGCGCGAGAGCGGCATCTCCTGGGGGGCGCAGAATCTGCACTGGGAAGCAAAGGGTGCCTTTACCGGCGAGGTTTCCGGTGAGATGATCAAGTCGACGGGCGCTTCCTATGTGATCATCGGCCATTCCGAACGGCGACAATACTTCGGGGAAACCGATGAGACGGTCAACCGGCGGCTGAAGGCGGCGCTGCAGGCGGGTTTGACGCCAATTGTCTGCATAGGCGAGACGCTCGGGCAGCGGCAGGCCAGCCAGACCCTGCAGGTCTTGGAGAGTCAGCTTCGCGGTGCGCTGCAGGGCTTCAGTGCTGAGCAGCTGCGCGGCGTGGTGATTGCCTACGAGCCGGTCTGGGCCATTGGCACCGGGGTGAATGCGACCCCCGAACAAGCGCAAGAGGCGCACCAGTTCGTGCGGCAGCTTATTGCGCAGCTGGCAGGCGATGGCTGTGCGGAGGCAATGCGCATCCAGTACGGCGGCAGCGTAAAGCCTGACAACGCGCGCGCTCTGCTTTCGCTCCCGGATGTCGATGGAGCCTTGGTGGGGGGCGCAAGCCTGGAGGCGGACTCTTTCGCGGCGATTGTCAAGGCGGCAGCCGAGCTCCAGGAACTGAGGTAGCCTCAGGCGCCACAGTCCACAGGAGGGAATGTGCTCTACACTTTTCTCTTGTTCATCCATGTGTTGGTCTGTGTTTTCATGACGATTGCGATCCTGCTGCAGTCCAGCAAGGGCGGCGGATTGGCTGGCGCCTTCGGAGGCGGCGGCACGGTCGGTGCCATGTTTGGTGGCCGCGGTGCAGCCCCGCTTCTCAGCAAAATCACCATCGGCTTAGGTGCTGCATTCATGGTCTTGTCAATGACTCTTGGCCTGATGACGCGCGGCGTCATGCCTCGCGAGAAGAGCGTGGTCGAAGAAGAACGCGCCAGGCGAGAGTCGACGCCTGCCTCAGTGCTGCCGGTGGTGCCCTCGGAGCAAACAGGCGGAGAGGCAGTCCCAGAAAGCCCGCAGCCGCAGCCATAGCGCATGGCCGGGGGATAAAGCTCCCTCCACCTACCGCGGAAGGAGCACGATGCCGAAGTGGTGGAATTTGGTAGACACGCTGTCTTGAGGGGGCAGTACCCACCGGGTGTGCGGGTTCGAATCCCGCCTTCGGCACAGATTCTTGGGATGGCAAATTGGACTAACGAGGAGCAATAACGATGAAAGCAACACACCGGACCACAATTTTCGTTATTGCGGTGGGTGCGGCGGTGTTGGGTGCGTGTCTGGCGTGGGCGGACGACCAGGACAAGAAGGCGTTGTACGACCAGAAGGTCCTTGAACTCAAAGAACTCACTGCCCAGATGCAAGCGCCCGGCGTCACTCCGGAGCAGTACAAGGAGATGAAAGCCAAGTACGATAAGCTCTCCTCCGAAATTGAGGCCCTTGGCAAGGAGTTGCTCCAGGACAAAGCGCTCCAGGAGCGGCAGGCGGCAGCCAAGCGGGCCTACAACGAGGGCAATACGTTCGCCAAGACCAGTCGCTACGAGGAAGCCCTCAAGGCGTACGACCAGGCGATTGCGCAGGACAGCAGCTTTGCCAAGGCCTTCTATGGACGCGGCCTAGCTCTGTCTAATCTGCGCCGCTACGACGAGGCGTTGGCAGCCTATCAACGTGCTATCGCCCTGGACCCCATGTATGATGAGGCCTATACGGCATTGGGTAACCTTTTCCAGAAAATGGGGAAATACCAGGAGGCGGTGGACGTCTACAACAAGGCGATCACTTACAATCCCCGGAACCCGAAGGCTTACTACAACCTTGGCACCGTTTACCGGAATTACCTGAAAGATCCAGCCAAGGCAGCAGAAGCCTTCAGGAAAGCTGCGCAGCTTGATCCGAACTACTACCAGGCCTTCAGCAGTCTTGGAGTGGCGCTCTCCGATCAGGGCAAGCTCCAAGAAGCGATTCTTGCGCACGAGGCTGCTTTAGCGATCAAGGAGAACTACTTCTACAGCCACTATTGCCTGGCGGAGCTCTACAACAACGTGGGCAGGTACCAAGATGCCCTCGAGGCGGCAGAACAATGCCTCAAGTACAAGGAAGGCTATGCACCGGCGCAATTTGAGGCTGCGCGCGCCGCCGAGGCGTTGGGGGACAAGGCAAAAGCCTTGGCCTACTATGAGCTTGCTGCGAAGGACAGGCGTTGGGCGCCGGCGGCACAGTATCACATCGAGGAGCTGAAGAAGAAGTAGCCGCCCAAAGGGTGGGATCCCGAGACCCGTCTCCAGGACGGGTCTTCTTTTTCTTGCCGAAAACGCGAGTACATGCCGGGCATTTGCCGATGTCGGATATCAGCCGCAGAGAATTTTTGGCCAAGTCTGCTGCCTGCCTTGCTGCGGGCGCCTGTGCCCTACCATGGGCCCGCCTTGCGGCGAAGCCGGCGGCGCAACCTGCCGTAGACCTTGCTGTGGTCCAAGGCCCCTCGCCGCGCGCCAACGTGCGTAAAGCCATTTCACTGTTGGGAGGTATGTCGGCGTTTGTGCGACGTGGCGACGTCGTGCTCGTGAAGCCGAACATGGCCTGGGACCGATTACCCGAGCACGCGGCTAACACTGATCCGGAGGTTGTCGCGGAGATCGTCCGCCTGTGCATGGAAGCCGGTGCGCGCAAGGTCAAAGTCCTCGACCGGACCTGCAACGAGGCGCGAAGATGCTACCTGCGCAGTGGCATCCAAAAGGCAGCGGAAAAGGAAGGGGCAGAGGTGCCCTTCGTGCTGGAACAGCGATTCGTCAAAATGTCCATCCCGGAGGGCGAGGAGCTCAAGTCCTGGTTGTTCTATCGCGATGCAATGGAAGCCGACGTTCTGATCAATGTCCCGGTCTTGAAGAGTCATTCGGTCTCAGGCCTGACAATCGGCCTTAAGAACCTCATGGGGATATTGGGCGGCGACCGGGGGCAGCTTCACCATCGCTTTGACAAGAAGATCGTGGACATCAACACCGTTGTCCGACCACAATTGACGCTCCTGGATGCAACACGGGTCCTGCTCCGCAATGGGCCGCAGGGGGGTAACTTGCGCGACGTGCAGCAAATGGACACGGTCGTGGCTGGTGTTGACCGCGTCGCCGTCGATGCCTACGGCGCACTCCTCTTTGGGCGTGACCCGGCTCAGTTGGGCTTTCTCGTGGAGGCGCAGCGGCGTGGGCTTGGCACGCTGGACGTGAAACGGCTCCGCGTTGAAAAAGTGACCCTCTCCGCGTAGGGCGATGGGGGAGTCGAAGGCAGGCCCTCTTCGAGCAAACGGTTGGCATTGCACCTCGCACACACCGGACTCTCAATAATGCGCACCGCCCGTCGAATTTCCCAAGTCTTTTTCCTGCTGTCTTTTCTCTGGCTGGTCTGGCGCACGACTTACCCCTACGACAGCCTCATTCCCGCAGACCTCTTCCTGCGCGCCAGTGCACTTGTGGCAGTGACGACGATTCTGACGAGTCGCTCGTTGGTGCCCCAGGTCTTGCTGGGCCTCCTGGTCCTGGCGTTGACCGTCCCTCTGGGCCGCGCGTTTTGCGGGTGGGTCTGTCCTCTCGGTACCACGCTGGAGGTGGTCCGCAAGGTTTCGTCAAGCAAGAGGAAGGCGCCCAGGAAAACCCCGTCGACTCGCTGGCGGTGGGGAAAGTTCGCGATTCTGGTTGGGATACTGGTGAGCGCTGTCCTTGGTACCCAGCTGCTCTGGCCATTTGACCCCGTCGTGCTCCTCACGCGGACAGCGAGCGTTGCACTCTACCCTCTCTTCACTGCCGCGGTGTCGGGTCTCCTCGGTTTGGTAGCACGCGTTCCTTTTCTGGAGGGCGCTGCGTACCGCGGCTACGCGCTCTTGTATTCAGCTTGGTTCCCCCTCAAGCAACCGCCCTTCCACCTGGTTGAGCTATTCTTCGTGCTTCTTGTGCTTATTCTCGCGTTGGAAAAGGCAAGCAGGCGGTTTTGGTGCAGGAACCTCTGTCCACTCGGCGCACTGCTGGGGTTCTTCTCGCAGTTCCGCGTCCTGCACAGAGAGGTCGATGAGAACTGCTCCGCCTGTGGGCTGTGCAAGGCGCGTTGTCGAATGAACGCCGTGGAAGACGACTATGTGACCACTTCGGCGGTGGAATGCATCGCCTGCGGGGAGTGCGTGTCTGTCTGCGCGCCGAGAGCCACCCATTACGCGCTGCGGAAGCCCGTGAGGTCAGGGACGGTCGACCTGGATCGGCGCCGTTTCATAGGGGCGACGGTTGCCGGCGTTGCTACCGTGGGCCTGCTGGGTGTCGGCTTTGTCGACCGGGGGAGGCGGGCAAGTGTGATCCGGCCGCCAGGTGCGCTGCCGGAGGCCGATTTTCTCGACCGGTGCATCCGTTGCCAGGAGTGCGTGAAAGTGTGCTCCAGCACGGGCGGTTGTTTGCAGCCCTCCCTTTGGGAAAGCGGCCTGGTCGGGCTGTGGACCCCCGTCGCAAGGCCGCGAGAGGGATATTGTGAGTACAACTGCAACTTGTGTGGGCAGGTGTGCCCCACGGGCGCCATCCACCGGCTGCCCTTAGAGGTCAAGCAGCTGACGAAGATAGGATTGGCCTTCTTCGACAAGAGTCGCTGCATTCCCTGGTACCGTGGCGAGGACTGCCTTGTCTGCGAGGAACATTGCCCTGTGCCGGACAAAGCCATTCGTTTCGACGAGCACACTGTCCGGCGCCCGGACGGATCAGAAGCCCTGGTCAAGCTTCCTTATGTGGTCGAGGAACTATGCATCGGGTGCGGCATCTGCGTCACCAAGTGCCCTGTAGTCGGACAAGGGGGCATTTTCTTGACGAGTGCCAACGAGCAGCGCTGGCCAGGTTCCGAGTCCTTATCGCAATAGCGCGCCACAGGGAGCAGGGGGCATGAACGAAAAAAATGCTTGCATGCCAAGCAACTTTTGCTTATATTTGCGATACCGCGGGAGTAGTTCAGTGGTAGAACACCACCTTGCCAAGGTGGGGGTCGCGGGTTCAACCCCCGTCTCCCGCTCTACGCATGGGCGGCGTAGCCAAGTGGCTAAGGCGGAGGTCTGCAAAACCTCTATTCATCGGTTCGACTCCGATCGCCGCCTCAGCTGTCATCGGAGCCGCATTGCGCCGGGGTGGCGGAACTGGTAGACGCTAGGGACTTAAAATCCCTTGGACTTCCGGGTCCGTGCCGGTTCGACTCCGGCCCTCGGCACGACATTGGGACAGATGGACATAGACCACCAGTGCCATATACATAGACAGAAAGCGTGACCACTGTTTGTAGATGGCACGCTTTTTTTCTTCCATGATGGCTTTGGGCGGTTAGCTCAGTTGGTCAGAGTACTTGCTTGACATGCAAGGGGTCACTGGTTCAAATCCAGTACCGCCCACTAATGTCCCCCAATTGCGGCTCCCGCAATTTTTTTGTATGTGCGCAAACTTAGCCCGACGGATAGCCTTGGACACGATCCAGATACGTCTTCCTGACAATTCCGCATTTGAGTGCACGCCGGGCGTGACCCCTGCGCAGATTGCGCAGAAAGTGGGACGAGCCCTTGCTGCCGATGCGCTGGCGGCAGTGGTCAACGGTCAGGTAGTTGACCTGAACACGCCCATCAGCTCGGACGCCGAGGTGCGCATTCTCACATTTGAGGACGAGCAAGGGCGGGAAGTCTACTGGCATAGCAGCGCGCACGTGATGGCCCATGCCGTCAAGCGCCTGTTTCCTGAGGCCCGCTTTGGCGTGGGCCCGGCTATTGAGGCCGGGTTCTACTATGACATCGATGTCGGGGCGCCGTTTGCTCCAGAAGACCTGGCCAAGATCGAGGCCGAAATGCGGGCCATCGTGCAGGAGGACAACCCCTTCCGCCGGAGGGAGGTGGCGAAGGAGGAGGCGGTGCAGCTTTTCCAGCAGCGGGGCGAAACCTACAAGCTCCAGCTGCTGGAAGCTATGGACGAGCAGCCGGTCATCTACGAGGAAGGGGATTTCGTCGACCTGTGCCGCGGGCCGCATGTGCCGTCAACCGGGCACATCAAGCATTTCAAGCTTCTGAGCGTGGCAGGGGCGTACTGGCGCGGGGACGAGCACAATCCCATGCTCCAGCGCATCTACGGCATTTCGTTCCCACAAAAGAAGCAGCTGGATGAGTACCTCGAGCGCCAGGAGGAAGCGCGCAAGCGGGACCATCGTCGACTTGGCAAGGAGCTGGACCTCTTCAGCATCTCGGAAGAGGTGGGGCCGGGATTAGTTCTCTGGCACCCAAAAGGGGCGCTCGTCCGCGCCATTATCGAGGAGTTTTGGCGGCGTGAGCACCTGAAGCATGGGTACGAGCTCCTCTACAGCCCCCACATTGCGCGCCTGGACCTGTGGGGACGGAGCGGGCACCTCGACTTTTTCCGCGAGAACATGTTCACTCCCAACGAAGTCGAGGAGGTGCCCTATCAAATCAAGCCGATGAACTGCCCATTTCACTTGGTGGTGTACAAGAGCCGCACCCGGAGCTACCGTGAGCTTCCTTTGCGCTGGGCAGAACTGGGCACCGTGTATCGCTATGAACGCTCCGGGGTCCTGCATGGCCTGCTGCGTGTGCGCGGTTTCACGCAGGACGACGCGCACCTCTTCCTGCGGCCAGACCAGCTGGACGCCGAGATCGCGGGCGTGCTCGACCTGACCCTGTACATGCTGGGTTCGTTTGGCTTCCACGACTATGAGGTCTTCTTGTCCACCAGGCCGGAACGCTATGTGGGTACGCTCGAAAACTGGGAGCGGGCCACGGCCGCCCTCCGCGAGGCTTTGGAGCGCAAAGGGATGGCCTACAAGGTAGACCCAGGCGAAGGCGTGTTCTACGGCCCCAAGATCGATATCAAGATCAAAGATGTGTTGGGACGCTCCTGGCAGTGCACCACGGTGCAGGTGGACTTTAATGAGCCAGAGCGCTTTGACTTGAGCTATGTGGGCGAGGACAACAAGCCTCACCGACCCATCATGATCCACCGCGCGCTGCTGGGGTCGTTGGAGCGCTTCTTTGGCATCCTCATCGAGCACTACGCCGGGGCGTTCCCCATTTGGCTGGCGCCGGTGCAAGCGATTGTCCTGCCAGTCTCCGACGACAACCGCGACTACGCGCGTGAGGTGGAAAGGCAGTTACGCGAGGCAGGCATTCGCGCCGCCATGGATGAACGCAGCGAGAAGATTGGGCACAAGATCCGAGAGGCGGAGCTCGCCAAGATACCGTACATGCTTATCGTCGGGGGCAAGGAGGTGAGTACCGGGCAGGTGGCGGTGCGCCGGCGGCGCAAAGGGGATCTTGGTCAGATGCCGCTGCCCAAGTTCTTGGAGATGATCGGGGAGGAAATCCTCAGTAAGGCCCCGCAGTAGTGAGGGGCAGGAACCAGTTCCAGGAGGTCAGCCATCAAGAAGCGAACAGTCCGTGTGAACGACCAGATCACGGCACCAGAGGTGCGGTTGATCGGTGCAGACGGGGCTCAGGTGGGCATCGTGACGGTGCACCGAGCCATGGAGATGGCCGCGCAGGCGGGCCTGGATCTCGTCGAGGTTGCGCCCAACTCGACGCCGCCCGTGTGTAAGATCATGGACTTTGGCAAGTACCTCTACGAGGTGAGCAAGAAAGAGAAGCTTACCAAGAAGAAACAGCATGTCATCCATGTCAAGGAGATCCGGCTGCGGCCGAAGATCGAGGCGCACGACTATGAGTTCAAGCGCAACCACATCCGCAAGTTCATCGAGGCGGGCGATCGGGTGAAGGTGACCATCATGTTCCGTGGCCGAGAGATGATGTACCAGGACTCGGGCAACAAGATCATCGAACGCCTTGCCGCCGACTTGGACGACGTGGCCAAGCTTGAGCGCGAACCTCAGCTTGAGAACCGAACAATCATAGCCTACTTTGTGAAAAAGTGAGCGCGAAAGGAGTGTGCAGTTACCATGCCCAAGATTAGAACCAACCGAGCCGCCGCCAAGCGATTCCACATCACTGGCGGTGGTCGTGTACGGCGTTTTCGCGCCTGTGCCAGTCACTTGTTGACAAAGAAATCGGCAAAGCGGAAACGCCATCTCCGCAAGGCGACTCTGGTGTCGCCGGGTGATGAGCGGCGTGCTCTTCGCCTACTGGGACACTGAGTGCTTCTGAGCTTTTCTTCCGAGGAGGTTATTGTATGCCACGAGCGACGTATAGCGTTCCCTCTCATCGCAAGCGAAAAAAGATCCTCAAACACGCCAAAGGCTATTGGGGCGGCAAGAACCGCCTGTTGCGCAGCGCCAAGGAGAGCGTGGAGCGCGCTTGGCAATATGCCTATCGCGACCGCCGGCAGCGGCGCCGGGATTTTCGCCGGTTGTGGATTGCGCGCATCGGTGCTGCGGTGCAACTCCACGGGCTGAGCTACTCTAAGTTCATCGGTTTGCTCAAGGAGAAGCACATCGAACTGGACCGCAAGCAACTTGCCGATCTGGCGGTGACCGATCCAGCCGCGTTCCAGAAGGTTGTGGAAAGCGTCAAGAATTGAGCGCATGGCGGAGAGCGTCGCACAACTTCTGACGCGCCTTGAGGAGCAGCGCCAGCTGTTCGAGAAGAACCTGGCCGAGGCCCGCGACGAGAGGAGCCTTGACGAGGTGCGCGTGCGCTTCCTGGGCAGGAAAGGGGTTATCGCACAGTATTTTGACCTGCTTCCCAGCACTGCTCCAGAAGACCGGCGCGTATTCGGCAAGGCTCTCAATGAACTGCGCGCCCAGTGCACGGAGGCGCTTGAAAAGCGCCGCCAGGAACTCACTGCCCAGAAGGCGCGTGAGGAAGAGGTGGACTACACGCTGCCCGGCCTCGTGCCTTTCGTTGGCAAGCGCCATCCCGTGCTCCAGGTCCTGGATAGGATCAAGGAGATTTTCTACGGCATGGGCTTTACGGTCGAGGAAGGTCCCGAGATTGAGGACGACTACCATAACTTCGAGGCTTTGAACTTTCCGCCTGACCACCCGTCGCGGGACCTGCAGGACACGCTGTACCTTGAGGGACAATACCTGCTCCGCACGCACACCTCCCCGGTGCAGATCCGGACGATGGAGCGCTATCGGCCTCCCATCCGGATGATTGCGCCCGGCAGGTGCTACAGGAAGGATACGCCGGATGCCACCCATTCGCCGGTGTTCCATCAGGTGGAAGGTCTGTGCGTGGACGAGGGAGTGAGCTTTGCCGACTTGAAGGGGGTGGTCGAGACATTTGCCAAGCGACTATTCGGTCCGGAAGTGCGCATACGTTTTCGGCCGAGCTTTTTCCCGTTCACTGAGCCAAGTGCGGAATACGACTTTTCTTGCATGATGTGTGGAGGAAAGGGCTGCCGCGTGTGCAAAGGCACAGGCTGGCTGGAAATTTCCGGCGCCGGCATGGTCGACCCAGAGGTGTTCCGCTTCGTGGGGTACGACCCGGAGCGCTACACCGGGTATGCTTTTGGCATGGGCGTGGAGCGTATTGCCATGCTCATGTACCAGGTTGACGACATCCGTCTGTTCTACGACAACGACTTTCGCTTCCTTCAGCAGTTCTGAACCAGACTCTGGCTGTGCTCTCGTGAAAGTTACCTACACATGGCTTAAGGACTATGTGCCGCTGCCCGTCTCTCCAGAGGAGGCAGCAGCGACTTTAACGCAGTTAGGTATCGAGGTGGAAGCGCTGCTGCCGGTGCGGCGCGACCTTGCGCACGTCGTGGTGGGCAAGGTGGAGAGGGTTGAGCCGCTGAACGGGTCACCTGCGCTGAAAAAGTGTGCAGTCGCGGTGGGCACTACGAGCGTAACCGTGGTGTGCGGCGCACCAAATGTGAGGCCAGGCCTGCTGGTGGCGGTGGCACTGCCCGGGGCGACCCTGCCGGGTGGCGCGCGCATTGCGGCGAGGGAGTTCGGCGATACTGTCTCCCAAGGCATGATCTGCTCGGAACAAGAGCTCGGCCTGAGCGAACGGGGCGACCTTATCATGACCTTGGGGGACGATGTGCGAGTTGGGCAAGGCCTGGCACAGGTGGTGCCAACGGAAGACTGTGTCTTTGAGCTCAACGTCACTCCCAATCGGCCGGATTGCCTCTCGGCGATCGGTGTGGCACGCGAGCTGGCGGCAAAGTATCGTCTGCCGCTCACCGTGCCGGCCGTTCACGTCGCTGAGGGAGAAAAGGCCACCGAGGAGAGAATAGCCATTGACGTCAGGGACTTGGAGAATTGCCCTCGCTACTCGGCGCGATTCATCGACAATGTGAAGCCAGGTCCATCGCCGTGGTGGCTTGCTGCCCGCCTGCACAGTGTCGGCATGCGCTCCATAAACAACATCGTCGACATCACCAACTATGTGATGGTAGAGACCGGCCAACCACTCCACGCCTTCGACTACGACCTGTTGGAAAAGGAGCGGATCGAAGTGCGCCGCGCCCGCAGTGGGGAGGAGTTCATCACCCTCGACGGCAGGCTGCACCAGCTGCGCGAAGACACATTGCTCATCTGCGATGGGGTCAAGCCGGTGGCGATCGCGGGAGTCATGGGCGGATTGAACTCCGAGGTGAGCGACCGGACTGCGCGCGTGCTTTTGGAGAGCGCCTACTTCACCCCGCAGAGTATTCGGCGCACCTCCAAGGCATTGGGTATCTCCACGGAGTCTTCCCAGCGCTTCGAACGCGGAGTCGATCCCAACGGCGTTCTTTACGCCTCCGATCGCGCGGCGCAGTTGATGGCAGAGCTGTGCGGCGCAACCGTGGCCCGAGGTGCAGTGGACGTTTACCCGACTCCGATAGAGCCTCGCAAACTCCAACTTCGCGTTCCCCGCGTGCGCCAGGTGCTCGGCGCCGAGATACCGCTTCAGGAGTGTGCCTCAATTCTCTCCGGTCTCGGTGCCGAGGTTGAGGCCAAAGGCCAGTCGCTGTATGTGCAGGTGCCCACGTTCCGGCCTGACCTGGAGCGCGAGATCGACCTCATTGAGGAGGTCGCCAGGGTCTGGAGCTACGACCGCATCCCGGCGCGAGTGACAGCGCCCGTAGACTGTTCCCGTCCGCAGGTCATTGCCGATGCTGTGGTGGAGAAGGGGCGGGAGTGCTTGATTGATCTGGGGTACTACGAAGCGTGCACCATCAGCCTGCTGAGTCCGCGGCAGGCGCTCCACTTCGCTGACGAGCAGCAGCTGGTGCGGCTCAAGAATCCACTCAACGAAGAGTATGCAGCCTTGCGGCCGAGTATGATTCCCGGCCTTCTGCAAGTGGTTGCCCATAACCTGAACCGGGGCGTCACAAGCGTCAGGGCCTTTGAGATTGGGCGCTGCTTCGGCGCAACCGGCGATGGCTACCGAGAATGGAAGGCTTTGGGCATGGTTCTGGTTGGCCTTGTCCGCCCCCGCTCCTGGGCAGGGGAGCACAGGGAGGCGAACCTCTTTGACGCGAAGGGCCAGCTATCGGTGCTCTTCGAAACCTGGCGTCTCCCTACGGCCGAGTTTGCGCCTGGCAACTGGCAAGTCTGCAGTAGGGGCGGTCTGGAGGTATGCATTAACAAGGAGGTCGTGGCGCGATTTGGGGCAGTTCGTGAGGAGGTGTTGAGGGCCTTCGACATCGAGCGAGGCGAAGTGTTCGTTGCTGAAGTGCATCTCCCCACGGTGGCCGCTCATGCACTGACTCCAGTGGTGTACCGGCCAGTACCAAAGTTCCCTTACGCGCCGCGTGACCTTTCGGTAGTGGTTGACCAGCATGTGCCCGCCGAGGACTTGGTAAGGGCTATTCGCGAATCTGGCGGCACGTTCCTTCGGGGAGTGCAGGTTGTCGACCTCTACGCGGGCAAGCAGATACCGCAGGGGAAGAAGAGCCTCACGTTCTCCTTGGTATTTCAGGACGAGACCAGAACTCTACGGGACGTCGAGGTGGACGAGGCGATGCGAAGGATCATCGAGGGGCTGCGCGCGCAGACGGGCGCTGTGCTGAGGTCTTGACGGCAACGGGGAGCCATGGATTTCACGGAACTTGAGAAGCTCGAATCGCGTGTACGTGCGGCAGTGGACCTCATTCGGCGCCTTCGTGAAGAGAACCGACAGCTGCGCGCACAGAACAGCCGCCTCTTAGAGGAGCTGGAGCGTGTGCAAGCTGAGCATGCTGCGCTGCGCGCTCCGCGACCGGATGCAAGTGCCGATGGGCACGCAGAGGGGATGGAGGTGCTGGAGGAGGTGCGCGCGCGCATTCGCCACCTTTTGCAGCGGCTTCAAAGAGAACAAACTGGCTGATTGCCGGGGGATGCGGGGGTAAGGTTGGGGGGAGACTGCTGGTAGCAACTAAGGCAAACGCACGCCATGGCGGGCGAGTATACCGTTCTTAAGGTCAATATCTTCGGGACCGACTATCCAGTTCGCGGGACCACAGATCCTGAGTACATCCTGCGCGTGGCCCGCTACGTTGACCGGAAGATGCGCGAGGTGGACGAGGCAGCCGCTGGTCGGCCCGTCCTCAAGGTGGCGATTCTGGCCGCCCTGAATATTGCTGACGAACTCTTCCGTGAACGCGAAAGCAAAGAGCGTCCCATCCAAGACTACGAAGAACGGGTACAGAGGCTTTCTGAAGAGCTGGCCGCAGTGTTGGGAGAACAGTCGGTAGCTACATCCGGAGAGCACACAAGTACCAGTCCACGTGAGCCGTCAGGCGATTGCGGCGCTTAGGCTACTGGTCGTCACGCCCCCCTCATAGATGGTTCGAGTGCGGGCCACTCGCCCTCACCAGTTGGGCGAGCGCCTAATCTGATGTGGCACGGAGCGGACTGCTCGTTGGCCACAGGAGGTGGAATGGATATGGCAGTGACGACGTTAATAGTTGCCATCGCCTGTGCGGCGGTGGCCTTTGTGGCGGGGTGGTTCGCAAGCAAGAAGATCGGGCAGGGGAAGATTGCCAGCGCCGAGAAGCTGGCCGAGAAAATCATCTCCGAAGCCGAGAAAACTGCCGAGGCCCTGAAGAAAGAAAAGTTGCTCGAGGCCAAGGACGAATGGCTTCGGATGAAACAGGAGTTTGAGAGCGAAACCAAGTCGCGGCGGGTGGAGCTCCAGAACCTCGAGCGGCAGCTCGCCAACCGGGAGCTCAACCTCGACAAACGGGCTGACCTGCTGAACAAGAAAGAGCGCGACCTGGAACAGCTCAGCCAGCAACTGAAGCAGGAATCGGCAGCAGTACAGAAGCGCCAGGAGGAACTGGACCGCCTCATCGAGGAGCAGAACGCCCGCCTGGAGAAGATCTCCGGTCTTTCCCACGAGGAAGCCAAGAAGCTCCTCATGGACAACCTTCTCGAGAAGGCCAGGCACGAGGCCGCCCAGATGATCAAGGAGATCAAGGACCAGGCGCGGCAAAATGCCAACCGGGAGGCGCGAGAGATTGTTCTGCAGGCCATCCAGCGTTCTGCGGCTGACCACTCGGTGGAGACAACCGTGTCGGTGGTCAATTTGCCCAACGACGAGATGAAAGGGCGCATCATCGGCCGCGAGGGACGCAACATCCGCGCCTTCGAGATGGCCACCGGCATCGAGATCATCGTCGACGACACACCTGAGGCGGTTATCCTTTCAGGCTTCGACCCGCTCCGCCGCGAAATCGCCCGGCTGGCCCTGGAGAAGCTCATCGCTGATGGGCGCATCCATCCGGCGCGCATCGAGGAGGTGGTGCAGAAAACCGCCCAGGAAGTGGAAGAGGGCCTTTCCCAGGTGGGCGAGAAGGCAATGCTTGAGACAGGGGTGCACGGCCTTCACCCAGAGCTGGTCAAGCTCCTTGGCAAGCTCCACTACCGCACCAGCTACGGCCAAAATGCCCTGCAGCACGCCATCGAGGTCTCCTACCTGGCAGGGTTGATGGCGGCCCAGCTCGGCCTGGACGCTAACCTTGCCAAACGGGCAGGTCTGCTGCACGACATCGGCAAGGCCATCGATCGCTACACCGAGGGCACCCACACCCAGATCGGCGTCGAGCTGGCGAAGAAGTATGGCGAGAACCCTGCAGTGGTCAACGCCATCGCCGCCCACCACGAGGATGTGGAGGTTACCTCGCCGATTGCAATTCTTGTGCAGGCGGCCGATGCCATCTCCAGCTCCCGTCCTGGTGCGCGGCGCGAGTCGTTGGAAAGCTATGTGAAGCGACTGGAGAAGTTGGAGGAGGTAGCCAAGTCCTTTAGCGGTGTGGGCAGGGCCTACGCCATCCAGGCAGGAAGAGAGATCAGGGTGATGGTGGAGCCCGACAAGGTCAGCGATGCCATGGCTGAACAACTCTCCTCCGACATCGCGCAGAAGATACAGGCGGAAATGGAGTACCCAGGGCAGATCAAGGTCACCGTCATTCGCGAGTACCGGGCGGTGGACTATGCAAAGTGACCCATTCGGCTCATTGGAACAAGAAGCGCACTGACCAGTAGAACCACATGAGCGCCAGGATAATTGACGGCAAAGCCATTGCGGCACAAGTGATGCAAGAGGTAGCCACAGAGGTGGCGGACCTACGCGCGCGAGGTGTGGTACCAGGCTTGGCCGTCGTCTTGGTGGGCGATGACCCCGCCTCCGCAAGCTACGTGCGCGGCAAGCGGAAGGCGTGCGAAGAGCTTGGCATGCGCTCGGAGACCGTCCACCTTCCGGCACACACCACGCAGAGCCAGTTGCTCAGCACCATCGAGGAGTTGTGCAAGGCGGGGTGGGCACACGGGCTCTTGGTGCAATTGCCGTTGCCCGCCCGTATCGACGAGAAGGTGATCATAGAAGCCATCCCGCCGTCGATGGACGTGGATGGCTTCCACCCTGTGAATCGGGGCAGGTTGGTTTCCGGCGAGGATACATTCGTTCCGTGCACGCCTGCAGGCATCCAGGAGTTGCTGTTGCGCTCCGGCTATGACCCTGAGTGTCGACACGTGGTCATCGTCGGGCGCAGTCAGATAGTTGGGTTGCCTCTGGCGATTCTCCTCGCCCAGAAGCGCGCCGGCGCCAATGCCACTGTGACCATCTGCCATAGCCGGACAAGGAACCTGGCGGAGCTGACCACGACCGCGGATATCCTGGTGGCGGCAATCGGCTCTCCATCCGCCATTCGTGCGGAGATGGTGCGCGCCGGAACGGTGGTCATAGACGTCGGGGTGAACAGGGTGGAGGATCCCTCGAGCCCCAAGGGGTATCGACTGGTGGGCGATGTGGATTTCGCCGCGGTGTCGCAGATCGCGGCGGCCATCACCCCGGTGCCAGGAGGCGTAGGGCCGATGACCATCGCCATGCTCATGAAGAATACCCTCAAGGCGGCCAAGGCTTCAATTGCCGGCCACTGACCGCCCGATGCGCCAGTAGCTCAATTGGACAGAGCGTTGGCCTCCGGAGCCAAAGGTTCCGGGTTCAAGTCCCGGCTGGCGTACTAACGGCTTTGCCACCCATCGCTCGGGTGATGGGTAGATAGACCCGCTTTCTACCTCACGCAGGCAGAGAGATGAGCGCCATACCCAGCCAGAAGATCGTGCAGGTCACCATCACCGCCCAAAACGCGGGGATGATCTACGACGAGGGTACGGAGCTCGACTCTCCGGAGTGGCGTCTTGCCTTTCAAGAGGCGCTCGTCCGGCAGTATCGCTTTACGGTGGGGGAACTGAAGATCACGGTTGAAGGCGAACGGGCGGTGCTGCGCTGGGCGCCACCAGCTTTCGATGCAGTCGCAGAGAGCTATCATCGCAAGGCGCTGGAACTTGCCCGGCAGCGGAGTTTCGCGCAAGCGGCACAGCAATGGAAACTCGCCTGTGAGACAAACCCGGATGACCCGCACTACTGGTTCAACCTCTCCATTGCGCAGTTCGAGCAGGGAGATTTCAAAAACGCCATTTCCTCCCTGGAACGAGTGCTCGCCATCTGTCCGGTGTACCATCGCGCCTACTTCTTGCTGGGGCGAGCGTTCATCAAACTGCGCAGGTTTGCCGACGCGCGGCGCTGTTTTGCTGAAGGGCTGAAGTTCGAGCCCGACAACTTGGCCGGTCTCATAAACCTTGCCGCAACGCAGAGCATCCTGGGAGAGCACGACAACGCCATCGCAACCTACGAGCGAGCAGTGGCCCTCAAGCCGAACGAGCCCCGTGCCTACTTTGGCTTGGCCAAAATCTACTCGGCGCTTGGGGACGTTGGAAAGGCGAACGACTGCTTCAGAAAAGTCGTCGAATTGGACAAGAGTGGCGTCCTCGCACCTTTGGCTCGGCACTCGATCGTGGTCGGCAGGCCGGTGCCCCAGCAATCCGGCCCGATCACACTGGGCACAGACGAGCTCTTCTCCTCCGGCTACCGAGCACTAGTGGAGGGAGATTACGACAACGCCAGGCGCCTGCTGGAGAGCTATCTCGAGAAGAAGCGCAAGGACGCACGTGCCTGGTCCCTGTTGGCAACAGCCTACATGCGCCTTGGCGATTTGGCGAAAGCCGACGAGGCGTGCGGGCAGGCCATTAAGCTCGAGCCAAACGAAGGGTCCCACCACAAGAAACAAGGAATCGTCCGCGATCTCCTTGGGGATCCCGCAGGGGCACATGAGTCGCTCTCCCACGCAGCCAAGCTCGGACGATCTGAGAGCACCACGCTCGGGTTGATGGGCAAGTGCCTTGTGCTCTTGGGGCGGTTCCGGGAAGCTGCGGAAGTCCTCGAGCAGGCCTTGCGCCACAACCGCAACAACTTGCTCGCCCACTACTTTGCTGCCGCTGCCTACAGGGACATGGGTTCGCCCGCCAAGGCTCAGGAGCATCTGCAGCACATTCTCAGCGTGCGCGTGGCCAGTCCATTGAAGGAGCGCGCCGAACGGCTTTTGGCAGACTTGGGCAGAACACCTGCTTGAGTGTGAAGCGGGGCCATCTTTTCCGGCGCACGTCACTTCCCCGCGCATTTCCGTTGACTCGGCCTCAATCTGAATTGAACCAGCGCGCTTCAGCTATCGGCCTCGCCATGCCTGAAAAGCGTGCTCACTGAGGGCCGGCGCGCCGATGCTGTCCCGCTACAGCCTCGCCACCCGTGGGCCGTCGCAGTGCGCAGGCTTACCGTCCCCACGTTGCCAGGCAAAGACGGGTGCCGCTGGCCTGATTTGCTGCGGGGCTGCAGTCGGCTTTGCCAGTTCCCAAGCGCATGCCGGAAAACGGAAGGAGATCGCGGCGTAGCAACAATGGGCGCAAGGCGCATTGCCTCAATGGCAAGGGGGCTTCGGGTGCAAGCAGGAGGAATTGGGCTGCAGAGAGGCGGGATGGCGCGCAAGCCAGGTCTCTCGGCGGCGCTCGGAGAGTCACTGCGCAAGGCGACCGCTACTCCAACGGCAGGACGCGTGGCTCCTCGCGCTCGAGTTCCCCCATGACCAGCACCTCGGCGCTGAATGCCACCTTGTCGATACCGGACACGCGCAAGAGGAGCTCGAAGTATTGCGGCACCTTGCCGCATTTCTTGCGCAGCACTTCCTCGAGCAAGGCCAGCTTCGAAGGCTCGGTCAGGTGTTTCACTGCCTCCGGGGCACCCAGGGACCCGAACGAGGCCACCACGAGGATGGCATTCTTCTTGGGACCGGGCAGTTTGAGGATCAGGGCCAGGTCCTCATTCGGCCCTTCCGATGCCAATGGGCTCTCGAACACGCGCATCGAGTCCGAGCCAGGAGAACGATGGATGATGCGGTGGGGCATTATGACGTAGTCAAAGTGTGAGGCCGTCAGAATGGTGTGCCGCAGAATGCCCAAAGTCTTGATGCTTCCCACAAAGATGATGTTGTACTCCTCGAGATTGGCCGGCTTCAGGTCCGAAGAGCTCTTTAGCAGAGGCCGCTGCCGGAACGAGGAGAGCACGTTCAGCACCGGCGGCAGACTCCAGATGCTGTGGTGGGGGTAGTACTTCTCACGGTAGTCTGTCACTTCGAGCGTGGGATAACGGGCTTGCAGCGCCTTCAGGTCTTCCTCGGAATTGATGTTGATGTCGCGCACGTAGATTGTTCTGCCGTACTCCCGTCGATACTCGGTGTAGAAAAAGTGATCGCCCACGGCAACTAAGACGGGCAGATTGGAGTGGGCGTATTCAAACCAGATGGGGTCGTCTGGGGAGATGGGGCGGTAGGCCTTGAGCTCTCTGCGCAGCGCGCGGCTATCGCTCCACAGGGCAATTGTCAGACCCAGAAGGACAAGGCCCAGCAAGGCCAAGGCCGCCCTTGTCAGCCGTCGCAAAGGGCTGGGTCTGGGGTGTTCGCTCGCTTCTGAAACAAAGTGTGCCTCGTAGCTCCCCTTGGGGATCTGCAAGCGAACCTTTTCCTCCCTCCCCTCGGTCAAGTAGTACTTCTCGAGCTTTTTCCTGAGTGTGTATACGTGGGACCTGACGATTGCATCCTCAGCCGGGTTGAAATGAGCGTCCTTGCCAAATACGTCGATGGCGATGGTGGTTTCCTTCAGATGCGTCCCCGCATTCGTGGCCTCGACGAGATAGGTGAGAAGCTGCTGATGGACTTTTGAGCTTGCGAATTCTTCGCTAGCCAGTATCTTTTCCAGGAGCCGCTTCTGCTGAGATTCATCGATCATGCTTGGCCAACTCCTCGTCGGGTTACGATTACGCCCACTTCCAACTTCGGCGTAGGGAATTTACGCATACTTCCAGCCAAATGCAACAGGAAAGTTGCTCCATCGAACCGGCCTCCGCGTGCGCAACAGTTCGCGCCTCGTCTGAAATCGAAAGGGCCATGGGCACGCGCACCCCTCGCAGGGTTTGGCAGGTCGTCTCCGTGGCTGTTTGCCGCACGCTGCAGTTAGGCGAAGCGCCAGAACGCGGCATACCGTCTCGTGAACGCCCGCCTGTCGTTGACATGTGTCAACATGGGGGCACAATGTGGTTTACTGTTTCAAACTTTACTCTGTGGCGGAGGGAGGTTATATTGTAGCGCACGATTCGAGGACCGTCCCTCATTGCAAGGAGCGCTTATGATGCGCGCGGTTACCGCCTGCGTGAGCGCACACAAGGGCCCTGAGTTGCCCAGGCCGGCCTATTTGATTCCAGATCTGCGCGCCGCGATGCACAGTGCAAGGTCCATTGCGGACCTGCGGATGGTGTTGCAGGCGTGCCCTTCCGAGACTGCAATCCCACCATTGCAAAGGTTTTCTTCTCAGCTCGCCCGCTCGGCGAACATTGCAACCAGCCCACGGCAAGGCGTGGGGGTGGCCCTTCATGAATGTGGCTAACAGCGAGAAAAGGCCCATGCGTGCCACGAAGCATTTTCCGATGCTCGCGTTGTTGATGTCCCTGGCTTTTCTTCTCCCGCGGCCGGCAGTGGCGCAGGGACATCTGTACGGCGTGGTCACGGACTCCGCCAGCACGAAGCCACTGGTTGGCGCCAATGTCTTCCTTGTTGGTACCGCCTTCGGCAGCTCGACCAATTTGGACGGGCACTTCAGCATCAGCCGCCTACCTCCTGGGCAATACACTTTGCGGGTCTCCTACATCGGCTACAAGACGAAGAACATCCCCGTGCAGGTTCAGTCGGGGCAAAGCTATCGGATCGATGCCGCGCTGGTGGTCGATGTGCTGGAAGGCCAGGCGATTGTGGTGACAGCGCAAGCCGTGGGCCAGGCCGCCGCCATCAACAGGCAGCTCACTGCCAACACTATCGTCAACGTAGTCTCCGAGGAGAAGATCCAAGAGCTCCCCGATGCGAACGCTGCTGAGGCAGTGGGAAGACTTCCCGGTGTGTCCATGCGGCGTTCGGGCGGCGAAGCGAACAAGATCGTGCTGCGCGGGCTGAGTGACAAGTTCTCCGCGTTTACCGTCGATGGGGTCAGAATTGCCCCTACTGACGCAGATGCGCGCGGGGTCGACCTGAGCACGATCTCCCAGGGCTCACTTGCAGGCATTGAGCTCTATAAGGCAATCACTGCAGAGCAGGACGCAGACGCCATTGCAGGTAGTGTCAACTTTGTGACGCGCAGGGCGCCGTCACCCATGGTTCTCCGCGTGGACGGACGCGGCTCGCACAATCGCCTCAAAAACACTTCGGACCAATATGACTGGATCCTCCGCTTTGGGCAGCGATTCTTCCGCGAAGTGTTGGGCGTGCAGGTGTCGGCCAACGTGGAGAAGCGGGACCGCAGCAAGGAGAACGTCAGCCTGGACTATGAACTCCGGGGAATTGCCAGCGGCACCGATTATGAGATTACTGATTTCACGCTCAACTACACCGACGAAACGCGCTCTCGCCGCGGCCTGAGTCTGCTGGTAGACGTGGACACCCCCGACGGTGGCTCGATCCGCTTCAATAACATCTGGAACCGCACCGAGAGGAAGTTCCTCGAGCACCAGCGCAACTATCCCACCACGGGCGAGGAGCTGTTCTACAAGGCACGCGACCGAGAGCAAGAGATTAGGACCTACACTGGTTCCGTGACCGGCGACAATCACTTCTTAGGCTTTACTGCGAATTGGGGTCTGTCCTATGCCAATTCCAAGTCGCAGTTTCCTTTCGACTATGAGATTGATTTCACCGAGCCATCCACGACAGACCCTCAGGGTAATCCGCTGTCGCACATGCGACCTGTGCCCACCGACATCCTGCATGGACCACCGGAACTGATTATCCCATATGCGCTCAATAACTTCAGGATGGCCTACCTGTACACCGCCTACTATCGCGGCGAGAAAAACAACGACGTCGAGCGCACGGCCTTCTTGAATATCTCGCGTGGCTACAGTTTCGGCCGGCTCTTCACTGGGGATATCAAGATAGGAGCCAAGTATCGGGATCGAGCACGGGACAGGGAGCGATCTGAGGTCTTCTCGCCCTACTACAACGAGGCATTCGCGGAGTATGTCGCATCAGGGGGTGCCATCGTGAGGAAAGACTTCACAGGCACGCGCTTCTCGAATCTGGAAAAGACGGGTAACATGATCCTCATGACCAACTTTCTCGATCCCGTGCCGGTGGACCGGAAGTTGTTTGGCAAGTACGCGCTCTATCCGTTGCTCAATCGCGATGCAGTCCGCCTGTGGTGGGACCTCAATCGCAGAGGGTTCCAGGATCCGCAGGGAAGGAATCCCGAATACGAACGGAACTTGGAGCCGGACGCGTTGTATTATGACATCACCGAACTCATTTCGGCCGCCTACGTGATGAACACGCTCCGCGTCGGACAAAGGGTCACGTTCATAGCTGGCGCACGTGTGGAAAGCGAGGACAATGACTACCTTTCCCGCTACTCGAAGGGGACACTGAGCGGCTTCCCGGTACCGACCGGCATGATTCGCGACACCACTGCAACCCACCGCGAGACGGTTTGGCTTCCGAATTTTCACTTGATGGTGAAGCCTCTTTCCTTTGCCAACGTACGCTTCGCTGCCTACAAGGCGCTTGCTCGCCCGGACTTTAACTACCGGCTGGCGAATGTAGTGACAAAGGCGCGCAGCACGTTCTTTCCGGGGAATAATCTCACCGTGGGCAATCCCGCACTCAAGGCAGCGCAAGCCTGGAATTTCGAGGTGAACACTTCCTTGTTCGGCAACAGGATTGGCTTGTTGTCGGTGTCGGCGTTTTATAAAGATGTCAAGGACATGTTCCACTCCATCAACGGGCTACCGTTTGTGGGGCAAGCCGCACTCGATAGTTTGGGCATTCGCATCAAGAACCCCTTTGGCACAAATGAGTTCGTGCTCTACTACCCCTACAACTCGACGAAGCCGACCATCGTCAAGGGACTGGAGGTAGAACACCAGGCCAACCTTCGGTTCTTGCCAGGGGTGCTGAGCAATATCGTCCTTACATACAATTTCTCTGTGGTGCGCTCGGAAACCTACATTCCTACCACGCGAGTGGAAACCTACGAAGTCGTCGTTCCGCCGTTTCCGTTTCCCATCAAGAAGACGCGGTATGTGCTGGAGGAGCGCAAACAGAAGCTGGAAGGGCAGCCGGAATTCTTTGGCAACTTTGCCATCGGCTACGACATAGGCGGGTTCTCAGCGAGGGTTTCCGTGTTCCACCAGGGACGTTACAATCGTACGTTTTCCACGGATGGCCGCAGCGATGTTGTGCAAAACGCCTACACCCGGTGGGATCTGGCAGTGAAGCAGCAGATTACTCCCAATCTGGCAGTGATGTTCAACGTCAACAATATTTCCAACATCCACGAGGGGATTTCGGTTCTGAATCGGATCCAGGGCTGGGACTTGTTGAGCACCGATGAGATCTACGGCATCTCCGCAGACCTCGGCTTGCGGATGAGCCTCTGAGTAGCGGGTGCGGTGGCTGCTTATGGTTCTCTGGCGAGGTGGGGGCGTCCCGGAGAACCCGACACAGTAACCGCAAAGGTTCTTTCGTGTCAACCTAACATGAGGAGGTTGTCATGAAGTGGCTCAAGGCTACAGCGCTGGGTATGGTGGGGGTCCTGGGTTTGCCGCTGGTGCTTATCGCACAGGACGAGCTGGTGATACCCTCAAGCGACGGAACCACGTTCCTGAACCAGCAGATTGAGGCAGACGCAAGCAGGCCGCCAGGCAGAGTGTACGTACTCAAGCGGAACGGCTTCTATCTTATCAACAGCGTGTTGACCAACAGTGGTTGGGTGCTGCGCATCAAGGCGGAGGATGGCCCGGGAACCAAGCCGGTCATCTACCTCATAGCCGACCCAACCACCGGCGTGTTCCCTTCGCACTTTATCGAAATGGGAGAGGACGTGTACCTGAAGGACATCGTCCTCGTCGGTTTCATCGAGTCATTGGAGGGGCAGATTGCGAACAATCCGCCGCGTTTGATCAGGTCGCGCGCGGCCGGGTTTGACCTTATTCTCGACGGATGCATCATCACCCAGTCGCGAGGCGAGCACATCCGCCTGGAGCAAGCAACGAGGATCGTCAAGATCACCAATTGCATCTTCGCCAACATGGGCGACCTTGGCACCTCCAACTTGGGCGCGGGCAAGCCCATCGACTTCCGCAACGCCTCCTGCGACTCGGCGATCTTCATCAACAACACTTTCGTCAACTTCCATGACCGCGTTGTCCGGCATCGAGCGAGCGTCGCGGCAATCAACCACTTCATCTTCGACCACAATACGATCGTGAATTCCTTGGGCTTCCACGGCACGCTCGTGCTCGGGTGGCTGGGCAGCGAGTGCAAGATCACCAACAACCTTTTCGTCGACCATTTCATCGCTGGAGCTGACACGGACCGCACGCGCCAGGCCGAGTTCGAAGAACCCGGGGAACTTGATCCTCGCAACGGGCTGGGCCGCATGGCTTGGGTCCTGTCGGTGCCCAACGACACGACGAAGTGGGTGGTCAAGGGGAATTACTACTCGGTGAGCCCGGAGGTGCAGGCCTTCTATGAGCGACACGCAGCCGAGGGCGTGTTGGGCGAGGGCCCTGCTTTGACGCACCACATTTGCAGGCGCTTGGGTGCTGACTCTGCCCTGGCATTCATCAAGGAAAACATCGTCCTGGCGAACCGCCCGCGGCCGATGGTGAACATGGCCGAGTGGTATCGCAGCCCGGCCGGCGGCAACAAGACCAAGAATACCCCGAGCGACAAGTGGAACCGCGCAACCGACGACTATGACCGTCGAGCGTGGCAGTACTTCGCCGACACCTTGGACTGCAGCTACGCGACGACCACCGCAGCCTACACCGGTGCGCTTGGTGGGTTCCCTGCCGGTGACCTGAACTGGTTCCCCACAAAGAAGGCTGAGTGGGAAACCTGGCTCACGGCAGTGGAGCGCAAAGAGAGCGTTCCTTTGGAGTTCGCTCTCTACCAGAACTACCCGAATCCCTTCAACCCGAGCACCAAGATCCGCTTCACCGTGAGTCGTCCTGAGTTTGTCATGCTGCAAATCTGCGACATGCTGGGAAGGGAAGTGGCCGTACCGCTGGCGGCGCGCGTTGCCGCCGGCGATCACGAAGTGACCTTTGATGCAGGGTCTCTGCCCAGCGGCGTCTATTTGTGCTTCTTGAAAGCAGGGCGGCAGCAGGCCGTCAAGAAGATGGTGCTCATGCGATAGCTGCGGCACGCTACGGGGAGGCCGGTGCGACGCAAGCGGGGAGGCATTTTCGCACGCAGCCCTGCCGCGCGGCCGCTGAGGTGAACCGGCGGGAATCACAAGGATGGGGCGCGGATCCGTTTCGCCTAACAGTTGCGATAGCCGCTTCCCGCCGGTTCCCTCTCGGCCGTGTAGGCCCGTGAGGTACCCGGAGTCCGAGTATTGCCGTATCGTACTGCGGGGGAAGGGGCCTGCGCCGGACAAGCGAGGGCGCACGCAGGAGCAGGCAGAGCTGCCGCAAGACTGAATTCGCGGGCCCTAGCTGGATGCCTGACCTGAGCCGAGGGGGCGCCACAAGCCCGGTGGCTCCTGTTGGGGGTGGCCTCAGGAGCTACAGAGGGGCTCGGGCAGTGAGGCGTTTCTGTCGCCGGAGATCATGAGCGAGAGGAAGGGGCTATTGTGATGCAATCATAAGCGGCGGCAAACAGCGGGCCGCGCCCTGGTCGGCAGGCGTTGTGCCGGGAGAACGTAGTCGATAGGGCCTTGGCGAACTACCTACGGCCACTGGCGTTTTGCGTCAGGGCTCGGCTGGGTCGCGGGGCATGCGCCTTTGAGGCGGGAATGGTGCGCTTGGCCCACTCAAAGGAGGAACACCGTGAGCAAGACCGGGGCTAGGAGGCAAGAACGCGGCGATTCTTCGCGCAGAGGCCCGGGGCGCAAGCCGTGATGAAATGGTCGATGCGATGCCAGTGCTTCACTATGAAGGGGCGGTAGGAAGCTGACCCACGAGGAAAGGGCAAGGCAGAACGTGGACAAGGGTCGAATTGGTCGCGGACCGGGGCGGAGGCATCTTATCCTGCTCTTTCTCCCCATCGCCGTGCTCCTGGCTGGCAAGTTTCTTTTTTGTTCGGGAGCGCACTCTGGTTGGGAGCAGGCGGACAGGATTTTGCAGCGCGTTGTCCCGCCCCTCTTTCCCGCGCGTGATTTTGACGTGACGCAGTTTGGGGCAGTTGGCGACGGACAAACTGACTGCACAGAGGCCTTCAGGAAGGCGATAGAACAGTGCCATCAGGCAGGCGGTGGAAGAGTCGTTGTCCCGCAGGGCACCTATCTGACCGGGGCCATCCATTTGCTGAGCAACGTGAACCTGCATCTGCTCAAGGATGCGCGCATCCTGTTCAGCCGGGATACCAAGAAGTACCTGCCGCTGGTGTACACGCGCTTCGAGGGGGTCGAGTGCATGAACTATTCTCCATTCGTATACGCATTCGAGCAGGAGAACATCGCCGTAACGGGCGAAGGTGTGCTCGACGGCCAGGCGGACACTTCCATGTGGTGGCCTTGGACCGGCAATCCCCGACACGGATGGTCGGCCGGCAAGCCGGAGCACACTGCAGACCGCGAACGGCTCTTCCGCATGGCCGAAGAAGGGGTACCGATCGAGAAGCGTCTGTTCGGCGAGGGACACTATCTGCGGCCCAATTTCATCCAGTTCTACAAGTGCAAGAATGTCCTGATTGAGGGGGTGACACTCGAGCGATCGCCGATGTGGGTCATGCACCCGGTGCTCTGCGAGAGCGTCACGATCCGCAAGGTGAAGGTGGTGAGTCCCGGCCCCAATAACGACGGCTGCAACCCGGAGTCGTCGCGGGACGTCTTGATTACGGATTGTTACTTCGACACGGGTGACGACTGCGTCGCCATCAAGTCCGGGCGAAATGCCGACGGCAGGCGGGTGGCGACGCCGAGCGAAAACATCATCGTTCGGAACTGCACCATGAAAGACGGCCACGGGGGCGTGGTCATTGGCAGCGAGACCAGTGGCGGCTGCCGCAACGTGTTTGTGGAAAACTGCACCATGGACAGCCCGAACCTCGATCGCGCGCTGCGCATCAAGACGAACTCCTTGCGCGGTGGCGTGATTGAGAACGTCTTCATGCGCAATGTGCAGATCGGGGAAGTGAGGGAGACCGTCGTGCACATTTTCTTCTATTACGGGGAAGGCGACGTCGGCCCGCACACGCCGGTGACGAGGAACATCCACCTTTCGAATGTAACGAGCAAGAAAAGCCAGTACGCGCTGTTCATCAAGGCCTACGAGCGCTCCCCGGTGAAGGGTCTGTTTCTCGAATCCTGCCGCTTCGATGGTGTAGAAAGGGGCAATGTGTTGGAGCATGTGAAAGGACTCGTGCTGAAGGACGTGACGCTGAATGGTGTGCGCATGGCCGCTGAGGACTCTCACCGCGCCGCTGTGGCGGAGTAGGAAGGACGCAGCACTGATGAGAACCGTCTATGGGCTGCTGAGTTGGGTGGCTTGGGTGGCACCGCTGTGCGCACAAACGCTGGCCTTCCCCGGGGCCGAAGGATTCGGGCGGTTCACGGTAGGAGGTCGGGGCGGGCGGGTCATCGAGGTTACCACCTTAGCTGACTCAGGTCCGGGGAGTCTCCGAGAAGCGCTAGAGCAGCCGGGCGCGCGCACCGTAGTGTTTCGCGTCGGAGGGACAATCACCCTGCAGTCGCCGCTCGTCGTTTCTCATGACAGCGTGACGATAGCCGGACAAACGGCACCAGGCGACGGGATTTGTGTGCGCGGCTACCCGGTGCTCATCGAGGCTGACAACGTGGTCATCCGCTTCCTCAGGTGCCGCATGGGCGACGACAATCGCATCGAGGGCGATGCCCTGAGCGCCATGTTCCGCAAGGAGCTGATCATCGACCACTGCTCGTTTAGCTGGGCGACCGACGAAGTCCTCACGGTTCGGGACAACGAGAACAGCACGGTGCAGTGGTGCATCATCGCCGAGAGTCTACGTCGGTCCTACCACCATAAGGGCCCCCATGGCTACGGCGGCATCTGGGGAGGGAAAGGGGCTTCCTTCCACCACAATTTGCTCGCGCACCATTCGAGCCGCAATCCGCGTTTCAACGGCAGCCGTTATCACCGCCAACCGGAGCGGGAGCTTGTCGACTTCCGCAACAACGTTATCTACAATTGGGGCGGCCAAAGCGCTTATGGTGGTGAGCGAGGGCGCCAGAACGTGGTCGCCAACTACTACAAGTTCGGCCCGGCCACAGGGCCAAAGAGCCGCATCGTGGAGCCCTGGGACGATGAAGGGAGCTGGTATGTGGCCGACAACTTTGTATTCGGGTTCCCCCAGGTCACGGCCGATAATTGGGCAGGAGGAGTCCAAGGCAAGTTCTGGCAGAAGGTGAGGGCGGAGAAGCCGTTTCCTTGGGCCCCGGTGGTCACGCATACGGCTGAGCAAGCCTACATGCTGGTGCTTGCTCAGGCAGGTGCTGTGCTGCCGCGCAGAGATGCCGTGGACGCCCGCATTGTGGAAGAAGTGGCAAGCGGGAAGGCGCGGTTCGGCAGAGGAGGCCGGGGCCTCATCGACTCGCAGGCTGAAGTCGGCGGCTGGCCGGAGCTGCGCGGCGGAACGCCACCGGCCGATAGCGATCACGATGGCATGCCTGACCAATGGGAGGTCGAGCACGGGCTTGACCCCCTCGAGGCCAAAGACAGCAGCGCCGATCCCGACGGGGATGGCTACACCAACCTCGAGGACTATCTGAACTACCTATGCCTATCGCTGCAGCAGGTCGGGGCCGAACAGAGGGCAAAGTGAATCATGGTGATGGACCGTTTCAGGACAGGTCACATCTACTGGTTCCGAGTGCGAGGAGTTTGATGAAAGGAGAACAGCAGGTAAAAACCCCTCGTGCGATCGCCATCGCAATGCTGATGCTCGGCCTGTTCGCCTGTGAGCACCAAAGCAATCCCTGGAACGGTGAAGCAGTCTTATTGGGGACCCGTTTCGCCGAAACGATCATGAAGCGACACCCGGGCGGCTATGGTGATTGGGACTATGTGACCGGTACCGTGTTGCGTGGCTTTGAGGAGCTATGGCGCCTCACGGGAGACGAGCGGTATCTTTACTACATCAAGATGACCGTTGATCGCGTGGTCGGCGATGACGGCCAGATTGCCGGTTACGCTCCGCAGAAATACAGCCTCGACTATGTTCAAGAAGGGCGAATGCTCCTCTTCCTTTACCGGCAGACCGGCGAACAGAAGTACAAGCAGGCGGCTGCCATGGTGAGAGAACAGCTTAAGACACACCCGCGAACGCCCTCGGGAGGATTCTGGCATAAGGCAATCTATCCGCACCAGATGTGGCTGGATGGGCTGTATATGGCTCAGCCATTCTACGCCGAATACGCCACGCTCTTGGCTGAACCGCAGGCCCTCGACGATGTTGTCCACCAGTTCAGCCTGATCGCGGGAAATCTCAAAGACAAGAACACCGGACTCTACTACCACGCGTGGGACGAATCGCGTCAGGCATTCTGGGCCGACCCGAGCACTGGGTTGTCGCAGTGCCATTGGGGACGCGCGCTCGGGTGGTATGTGATGGCCTTGGTGGACGTGCTCGACTTTCTGCCGGAGAACAATGCGGGGCGGGGACTGCTGCTAAACTCTCTGCGGGAACTTGCCGGTGCGGTGCGCCGTTACCAAGATGCACATACTGGCCTGTGGTGGCAAGTGCTTGACCAGAGTGAACGCGCGGGGAACTACCTCGAGGCCTCCGCCTCCGCGATGTTCGTCTACTCCCTGGCCAAGGCAATTCGCATGGGTTACATCGATCGCTCATATCTTCAGACGGTGAAAAAGGGGTTTCAGGGCCTGGTTGAGCACATGGTCTACCATGATTCCGCCGGAAACTACAATCTCCTCAGAATTTGCAAAAGTGCAGGCCTGGGCGGAGACTACCCCGACAAGATCCGTGACGGAAGCTTTGAGTACTATGTCTACATGGAGCCGATTGTGCCAAACGATGGAAAGGGGCTGGGGCCCTTCTTGGCTGCCTGTGCGGAGGTGGGAAGATTGTCCCCGCGATAGAAGCGGGTGAGCAAAAACAACGCGCTTAAGCGGAACCAACGAGGGAAAGTGTGGTGTTCAATAGGTTGGTCAGACTCCCTGAAGCAAATGCAGTGACCTGTTAACCGAGGTGGGTGGACAAGCTGATGGCCGCGAGACACTGGCTGGTGGGATTTGCACTGTTCTGGTGCGTCATGCCGCTTTCCGCGCAGACCGTGGGCAAGATTGCCGGCAGGGTGACGGATGCAGGCACCGGCGGGCCTTTGCCCGGCACCAATGTGGTCATCGTCGGGACCACCATGGGAGCCGCCACCGACGGCAAGGGCGAATACTACATCCTCAACGTTGCACCCGGGCGCTATTCTCTCCGTGCGTCGATGATAGGCTACAAGCCAACCGTCGTGGTGGACGTCATAGTGAATGCCGGCAAGACGACGACGGTTGACTTTGCGCTGCCGCAAACGGTGCTGGAACTGGGGGAGATTGTGGTCCAGGCGACCCGACCGGACGTCGAACGTGACAAGACCTCTACCAGCGCGATCGTCCGCTTCGACGAGGTGCAGATGTTGCCAGGAATTAGGGACATCGGCGACGTTATCGGCCTGGCGGCAGATATAGTCGATGGGCATTTCCGTGGTGGACGGCAAGGGGAGGAGTACTATCTGCTGCAGGGGCTGGGAATCGTCAACCCGCTGGACCGCAGCTCGGCTTTCCTCCCCATAATGAGCGGTGTAGAGGAAGTCGAGGTCATCACCAGTGGCTTTGGCGCCCAGTACGGGAACGCGCAATCCGGCGTCGTGAACATCTCGATGAAGGAAGGCGATTCGCACCTTTGGCGTACGAGGGTGGAGTCGCGCTTCCGCGCTCCTGGTCGCAAGCACTTTGGGCCAAGCGTCTACGACCCGAATGCGAACGCCTACCTCAGACTTCTGCGGGACGAACACGTGTGGCGCACGGGCGACCCCAGCGCAGAGCACGCTCAGCCTTACTACGGCACCATGGCTTCGGGGCTCACCAACAGTTTCGCGGGCGACACGCTGGTGCAACTGGCGGTGGCGCAGGCGCTGTGGAGGCAGAGCCGGCGTGACCTGGGTCGGTCGTATGGAAACGAGGTCGATTACTCGGTGGAAGCAGCCAGTGGAGGCCCTGTCAACCAAAGGATGAGGATGTTTTTGGCCCTGCGCGCCGAACGTGAATGGCCGGTCTTTCCGACGGAGCAAGCAAACACCGAGTACCAGGCGATGGGCAACCTGGTAGCCGACCTCGGTGGCGCCAGCACGCTGCGCCTCAGCGGTGGCCTTTCTCGCCTCTCGGAGGCCGTCTTTCCGGGATCGAACAGCGTGAGTGGCTACCAGCGCTGGTTGTGGGACAGGATCACGGGCACCCGCCTGCGCAAGAGAGCCAACACCCAGGTCGGAGCCCGTTTTACCAAGACGCTCAGCCAGAGCACTTTTTACGAACTCAAGCTGAACTCCCTCTTCACCAGCAACAGAGTGGGCGCAACGCCAGTGCCCGACACATTCCCCGACTCTGTCGACTTCAACTGGGTGGTCGGCACCATTTCTTTTCCCAACAACAACTCCCCTGACATGTTGAACTATCAGCTCGGCTACGATTCATTCACGAAGGAAAAGACACGGACGCTCTCTCTTGAGGGTGCGCTCACCAGTCAGACAACTAAAGCACATCTTCTCAACGGTGGCTTTCAGGTCAATTCGTACTTTCTGGATGTCGCCAACTTTCTCAATGTGCGCTCCAACCGACTGGTAGAGCGCTATACGGCACACCCGTTCGAAGCCGCCCTCTACGTGCAGGACAAAATGGAGTTCGAAGGGCTGATAGCGAACGTGGGCCTCAGGTTTGACTTGTGGCATTCCGGGATCGACTACTACACCGACCTGTACACGCCGTTTGGGGGTGCCGATTCTTTGGGACGGTTTGACCCCGCAAAGGGGGAAAGGAAAAAGGCACCGACCTACACACGACTGCAACCGCGCTTAGGCTTTTCGTTTCCCGTCTCGGCCAGCACTGTGTTTCATCTCAACTACGGGGCCTTTATGCAGCGGCCCGCCTTCCAGTACATGGTCTCAAGCAGACTCGGGCAGAGGCTGAACAACCCGGTGATCTTGGGCAACCCGCGGCTGGAGCCCGAGACAACCAACAGCTACGACGTGGGCGTGGTGCAGGCCCTTGGTGAAGGTTTCACCGTCGACGTGAGCGGCTACTACAAGGACGTGAAGAACCTGGTGCAACAGGCCAATTTCATAGACCAGCGAGCCGGCTACCAGGTCAGCTCTTACTTCAACCTCGACTATGCCGACATCCGCGGTTTTCGCATTATGCTTCACAAGCGCAAGGGTGCCCTCACAGGTTCGGTCAATTACCAGTACGGTTACGCCACTGGCAAGAGCGCCACAGCTACGGCGGCGACGCCGATATTCAATCGCGATACCTCGAAGGTGGTCACGACTGACCTGACCAACGTGCCGACGCGTGATATCCTCCTTGATTTCGACCGTACCCATAATGTGGTGGTCACCATCGGCTACAGCACTGCCCGCACCTGCGGGCCGTCGATTCTCAACATGCGGCCGTTTGCAGATGTAGCTGTTTCGGTCTACTCCTCAATCCGCAGTGGCAGACCATATACGTCGCCTGCAGACATCAGGCTTATCAACGTGAAACGCGCGCCCTCGGAGTACAACACCGACCTACGTCTTACCAAGACCATACGCAACTTCTTTGGCGCACCGGCCAGGTTCTACGTGGAGGTATTCAATTTGTTCAACAACAGGGTACTCAACTACGATTACTTGTTTCGGCGTCCCACACCGACCAATCCAAATCTACCTTTGCAGTACTACGAGAAGTACCCCATCGACGACAAGGAAAACGGTGTGCGTTATTGGTGGGACAAAGGAAGGCAGGGGCCGTTCAGCATAGACCAGTCTTTCCTCATCTATGAGAACAGCCCGCGGGCGTTCAACTTCGGAGTAGTGTTCGATTTTTAGACCATCGCAGAAGGGCATATGAAACGCGCTCAGGTGCTCATCCTTTCTCTCTTGTTGGGTGCCGGCCAAACGGCCGGTCAACAGCGTGACTGGCGGGTGCACTCCCGGGGTATGCTTCATCAAACCGTCTTCAATACTGGAGAGCTGGGGCGGGCCTACAGCGCTGGCGGCACCATACAGCCCGGCATGCCTTGCATGGAGTGGCCCCCGTACTCCCGGATTGTTCTGGAGAGGACAAACTACCCTGGCCAGCACAACTCCTTCGGCAGTGGAATTTGGATAGCCGGTACGCGACCAGGTGGGCGCAAGTATGCTTTCTGCGGCGCCGTATCAAACAGCAGCGGCGACCCAGTGCCTGTCGTCGGGGTGTACAGCATCCCCCTGGACATCCAGAGGATCGAGAACTTTCCGCTGCTCGGCGATGGTTCGCTCAACCCTTCATTCGACCCCGACGAGGCCGAGGAGATTATCATCGCTGGCTGGGACACTCCTGTTGGCGTCCGCGTGACGCGCACAAGCCGGGCATGGAGTTGGCCTGGTTACGACAGTTTCATCATCTACGAGTACGAGTTTCAGAACGTGACGGGCGACACGATCAAGGACCTGTTCGTCACCTTTGCAAACACGTTCGCCCCGTCCATGTTTGGCTACCAACGCAACCACGGCAGCTGGACGGAGAGCGCCTTTCGCGGGCAACCTCCGGCTGGCCTGGGTGACCATTTTGCCCGCTTCGACCTCAAGCGTTGGATGAGCTACAATCACGAGCGGGAGGGCCTTCCCGATCCGGTCTTTTTCGAGGAGTGGTCAACCCCCGGCAATCGCGGGGGCCTCAATTCGCCTCAGGCGGTCGGCATTGTGGTGTTGCATTATGACTATGAGCATTTGTGCCGAAGGGACCAGACCCAGCAGGTCTTCCTGGCGACCGGCGACAGTGCAGGCATGTGGGACGAGAACGGCAAGGCAAAGCAACCTTTCCTGCTCCGCTATGAGAACGGCAACCTTCCGCCAGAGGCGAAAACAGCGACATGGATGGACCCCACTTTGCGCCGCAAGACGGGAATCTGGCAGGGCACCGAGGACTCGACCCGCTTCTGCACACAATTCGAACCACTCCTCTGGTCGTACTGGAAAGGCCGCACCAAGACCTCGGCAAACCTTTCGTGGTGGCAGCCGGCGGCGCGAGCCTATGGTTTCTACCCCTATCTCCTTCCTCCCAACGAGACGATGTATTTTGCCGTCGCAGAAGCGGCGGGGTATGGGCCCGGAGTTGCCGACGACCGGAAGTACAAGGACCTGGGTGGCAACGTTCGGGGTGGCGTGGATGCGGGATTCTACTTCAACCCTGTGCCCAGCTGGTACGACACGCTGCAGTACAGCTACTTGGGCACCAAGAACTACATCGGCAGCACCTATCTGCAGAATCACCCGCTGCCCTGGTATGTCACGCCGGGTGTCGTTTCCATCCGCGACGTCGCAGATAGGGCCATTCAGATGTACACCGGGCGGCCGCTGGTGAAGTACGACACGCTGCAGTACAAACCGGAAGAGGCTGCGCCCAAGGGCAGGTACGATACGGTGCCAATTCCTTTCCCGGCTCCCGCCATAAGAGTCGAAGACACGCACGCAGCGGCCAACCGAATCGTCTGGGGCCCGCAGGTGGAAGAATTTAACTGTCGACGGCTCCGTGCGCGGCTCAGCCACTACTTGGTGCTACGCGCGCCACATCCACTCGGGCCGTGGACGGTCATCGACTCGGTGGGCATCAGGGACCCAAGGTATTTCGAAAAGGGCGAGTATGCTGTTTTGGACCCGTACAGCAATCTCGGGGATAACGTCGCTTACGCGGTGCTGTCCGTGGATGAGTTGGGCGGCAAGAGCGGGATGACCAATCTCACCCTGCACGAAACGCAGGCGCCGCCAAAGGAGCGATTGGGGAAAGTCTACGTGGTTCCCAATCCGCTCATCGTTACCAGCGGACTGAGCGGCTCAGATCCCGTTGGTGAAATTGGCGATAGAGTCCAGTTCATGGGCCTGACGAAGCGCTGCATCATTCGCATCTTTTCCTATTCCGGGCAGCTGGTGAAGACCATCAGACACGAACGGGAGACCTTCGGCAACCCGTGGTATCAACTAAGCGTCAACAACCAGCTGATTGCGTCCGGGGTCTACTACTTTGTAGTCGAAGATCTCGACACGGGCGACCGCTCTAGCGGAAAGTTTGTGGTAATCCACTAACCTCGGTGGAAAGACGACGATGAGAAACTGTCCGAAGCGAAAAATCGGCACGCTTGTTTTGCTGTTGGCCGCCGTTTTGTGGTGGGGTTCCTCCTACGCGCAGAAGGTAGGCAGCACCTCGATGCAGTTTCTCAAGGTCATCCCCTCGGCGCGGGGAGCTGCCTTAGGCGAAGCTTACTCCGTGTGGGCAACTGGCTCTGAGGCAGTTTTTTGGAATCCTGCCGGGGTGGCGAGGGTCGAGAGTCCGGAGTTTTTCACCGGCTACGTGAACTGGCTTTTCGACGCGCAGCAGGGGGCACTCGGCTTCGCCACGCCGGTGGGAAGCAGTGGGGCCATAGGAGCGCAACTGCAGTACGTCGATTTCGGCGAATTTGAAGAGACCAGCAATGCGCGGCCGTTCATAAACGATCCCGAGCATCCGGGGCTCACCGGGCGGACTTTTCGACCTTTCGCGTGTGTGGTTGGCCTTTCTTATGGCCGTGATCTGACGGACAAGTTTTCGGTGGGAATAGGGACGAAGTTCGTTTACCAATCGCTTTTCAGCGAACGACAGGTGACAGCCATGGTTCGGCCCGGCGTGTATGAGGACGTGAAGACGTGGGCAGACGGTCTGCTTTTCGATTTCGGGATTCGCTACAACACCGGCTACCGTTCCATTCACCTTGGCTCCGCAGTGCAGAACTTTGGTGCGGACATCAGGTTCGCCAAGGAAGCGCACCCGGTTCCGCTGCTTTTCCGGTTCGGAGTCGCAGCCGACCTGGTCGGGCGCGATGGCTTGCTTGTGGGCAACCAGGAAGAGCATCGGCTCGGCGTGGTCGTGGACATTTTCCACCCAAATGACTACGAGCAACAGGTGCACCTGGGGGGCGAGTACGAGATCCGCGGGGTACTCGCCCTGCGCGCCGGTTACAAGTTCAACTATGACTTCGACGGCCTGACTTTGGGCGCAGGCTTCAAGTTCGCTGCAGAAGGTGTCCGTCTGCTACTTGACTGGAGTTATGGCGATATGGGCACTTACCTGGGCAACGTGCAACGCATTAGCGCGAGAATGATTCTGCCATGAAACAACTCAAGCTTGTCCCGGCTTTGATCCTTGCTTTGACGGCACGCTTGGCGCTGGGGCAGGGGTATGGCGGACAGCTCACCTTCCAGGGTGTAGACCACTGCCAGCTGCACTCGGTGGCCAGCAGAGCGATGGGCGGTGTGACAGTTGCCACCCAGGATGTAGCTTCGATGTTCAACAACCCGGCAGTGCTGGCGAGCCTTGCTGGCCTGCGCGTGTCGGTGGGCGGGGCTGCGCTTTCGCATCACCAGGAGCAGAAGCAAAACTATGCCCCGGTGAGGTACTATGCCAATCTCAGCTTGCTGCTGGAAGGGCTGACCAGCCGCATCCCCGACCCGAACCCTGAACTTCCGGGATTTACCGCGGCAGACACGGTGCAGCGGCCGTACGATGACATTGGCCCCAACTGGTCACGTTCCAGCAGCAGCCAGTACCCGCTTCACTTTTTTGCGGCCGTGCCTTTTCAGGTGTCTGCAGTGAAGTTTTGCGCAGGATTGGGCGCGGTCCAATACGCAGACCTCAGCCACTTCTACCAGCACAACAATGTCCTTTCGCCGTCCATCCTTTCCCAACGACCCTTGCCGACAATGCGCCCGTCCGACGACAATCCTCTCGTCGTCGACTGGTATCAGACCGTCCGCTCGCGCAACGGTGCGATCCGGGGCTATGGGCTCGCTTTAGCGGCGCGGGTGGAGAAGTTGCGTTCCGCCTTCGGCGTCAGCGCCCTGCTCTTACGGGGAAGCAGCGACGACGAAGAGAAGTATGTGGGCAGGGGCAGACTGACCTTCTTTGCGAACGCATTCCGTGCTGATTCCGTGGGGTGGCGGTTGCGCAAGAGTGGCACGTCCCGCTTCAAGGGTCAGGAAGTTGCATTAAGCTGGCTATTGACCGGCAGCCATGCCAGCCTTGGCCTGACGGTCAGACCTCCTGCCAAAATTAAGAGGGAATTGTCGGCCGAGGTAGAGAGTGTCGGGCTGAATGAGGTCGCCAATGCCGCGCTGGTGGCGGGCCTGCACGCAGAGGGAAAGGACCGACTGCAGCTACCCTGGCGAGGGAGCGCAGGTCTGTCGATCACTCCGAAGGAATGGCTGATCTTAGGCTTTGAATACGAGCTTCGCCCCTACAAGTCCGCGCGCTACGTGGACCCCTTCGGAAAGGAGAGTTCCCCCTGGCTATCGAGTTCCCCATTCCGAGTAGGGTTCGAGCTGCGCGCCTTGCCCTGGCTGGCAGTGCGCGCGGGGATGAGGAATGAGGCCGAGGTCTTCGAACCAGAAGGCAATCAGCTTCCGGGTGAGCCGGTCACCTATTCGGTCTACTCGTGCGGCGCAAGCCTGATCTACGGCGGCCTCCGTGTGGATTTGGCGGTGGAGAACTCGCTCATGAAATACCAGGACATCTGGTCAAGCGCGATCAGCAAGAACAGCGAGCGTCGCTGGATTGCTCTCGGCCAGCTTGCGTACCAGATTCCGTGGAGGCGATAGGCTGCGTGACCGCCGGCTGAGAAAACGTGGTTGCAAATCGGGCAAAGCAGTTGGCGCGCACGGCGCCTCTTTCGGCTCAAAGCTTTTGAGGAGGCATAACATGAGACGTGACACGTTGGTGCTGTGTTGTTTGCTTCTCTCGGCAGTAGGCGTGTCCTCGCTGGCGCAATCTGTCGGTGACTTTCGCACGAAGGCAAGTGGTGATTGGGGCAGTGCACAGACGTGGCAACGTTACAACGGCACCACGTGGTTGGCAACAGGCACCCCGCCCACTGGGAGCGAGACAATCACCGTGCGGAGCACAGACTCGGTCTACGTGAATGTGCCGGTCACCATCACCGGGCGGCTGGTGAACCAGGGAGTTGTCAACGACGGTGGCAATCTGCGTGTCGGCAATGGGGGCATCTACCAGCACGACCGCGATGGGGGTAGAATCCCGACCATCATCTGGGAGGACGGTTCTACGCTTCTCATGACCGGCACCGTGTCCGTCGCCCCGGAGAATCGCAATCAAGGGTACTACAACATCGAGTTCAACACACCCGCGCAGGCCTCCAATCTGAATATGAACCTTAACGGGGTGACGATCCGGGGGAACATCAGGGTGGTCAACACAGGTCTGGCACGCTGGTATCTGACGACCGCTTTGGCCACCGACACCGCCGTCGTGACGCTGCTGGGCGACGTGACCGTGGAGGGAGGAGCATTTGCCGTGCAGGGAACCAGCAACGCCCAGACCACATTTGTCGTTCGCCACCATGGCAATATCACTGTCACCGGCGGGAACTTTTCCATCAGCCGCGGTTCTCAGCCAGGAGGGACGACCACCTGGTACCTGTACGCCGGCGATTTCTCCATGTCGAATGCCACCACGCAAAGCTCCACCCAGACTCCTGGCGGGGCAAAGTTCGTCTTCGCCAAAAATGGCGTACAACGTTTGACGTTGGGACCCGGCAACACCTTGACGGCCCTGCCGATCGAAGTTGCCAAAGGCACGACACTGGAGATGGGGGAGAGCAAGCTCGGCGGAAGCGGCATTTTTGTCCTGAATGAGGGAGCCATGCTCTTAACTGCCCTGGCAGGCGGCGTCGCCGAGATCTTTCAGGGCACCACGGGGACAATTACGTTGGCCGACGGGTCGAGCTACAGCTTCAACGGCACGGTGCCTCAGATTACCAGCACCCGCATGCCCGCAGTCGTTGGCGACCTGGTCATCAACAACCCTGCCGGTGTGACGCTCTCCCAACCGACGACGATCAACGGCGTGCTCCGGCTGATGGCCGGCGAGTTTGACAACACCATCCCCTTTACCTTGGGGCACACCGGCACAATCTCCTTCGAGGGGGGAAGCCTGAAGGTTGCCGTGGGAGTATCCTCCAGACAAGGGAGTATTCCGCGCACCTTCTTTGTCGAACAGAACTATCCGAACCCCTTGCGGGGGTGGACATCGATCCGCTTTGGCCTGCCAAGTGCGAGCCAGGTGAGCGTAAAGGTATTGAATCTTCTCGGGCAAGAAGTTGCCACCCTGTGGGAGGGCAAGATACAGCCGGGTATTCATGAACTGACGTGGGAGCCACGCGGACTTCCGGTGGGCATCTATTTCTACCGGGTGCAGGCCGGCAGCTCGGTGAAGATGGGAAGGATGCTAATGCAGAGGTAGGTCCCTGGCTCCACGGCTCATCGGAAAGTGCAGGGATGCACATTGCAAGCGCACCAACCAAAGGAGGATGCCGTCATGAGAAACAGGAGGTACGCACTTTGGTTGTCGGCCGTTGTTGTGATGGCCTTTGCTGGCCTTGTTACGGCCCAGCAGGTGGGAGACTACCGCTCTGCCACCACAGGAAATTGGAGCGAGACTGCTACGTGGGAAGTCTTTGACGGAACGCAGTGGATTGCAGCAAGCGCGCCACCAGTGGGCACGGAGAACATCACGGTCAAGGGTACGGACGTGGTGAGCATTGATGTGCCGGTCGAGATCCGCGGCAACCTCAAGGTGCAGGAGACCGGGAGCGTCGAAGTCACCACCGGCTCGCTGACGTTTCTGGGTGGAGGGCAGTACGAGCATGCCCGCAATGGCGGCAGCATACCCCAGGCTACCTGGGGGGAAGGGTCGACGGTTCTTCTTACCGGCATTACCAGCGCAGCCCCTGCGAACAGAGGGCAGGACTATTGGCACATCGTCCTGAACACACCTGGACTGAGCAGCAATTTGGACCTCGACCTCGCGGGGAAGACGATCGGTGGGGACATCCTCGTCCTCAACACTGGTTCGGGGCGCTGGCGACTGGTTGGTGGCACCTCGGGCACCGTGACCGTCCATGGCGATGTGATCGTACAGAACGGTCAATTTGAGACGCAGGGGACGAGCAGCGCAACGCAGGTGGAGGTGCACCAGTACGGCGACATCGTGGTGACCGGAGGCACATTTGCCATCAGCAGAGGCAGCCAGGGTGGCCAGACCGGCACCGGCTGGACCAAATGGTACCTGCATGAGGGCAACTTCTCGCTGTCCAATGCCACCACGCAGAATTCCAATCCATGGCGGGCAACGTTCATTTTCGCCAAGACAGGCGGAGTGCACAATCTCGTGCTGGAAAACGTCACCTATGGCGGGGGCGGCCTGCCTGTGCAGGTTGACAGCGGCGCGACCTTGAACATGGGCCTTTCAAGACTGGGCGGGAATGGCAAGTTCGTGCTTTCCGCAGGCGCGACCCTGCAGACTGCTGTCCCGGGAGGTCTTGACGAGGCCATTGGCACCTCTGGGGACAAGGAGCTGAGCAAGGCGGCCGGGTATGTCTTCAACGGCAGCGAACCGCAGGTTGCTGGCGGTCTTCTCCCGGACTCAACACGTTTTCTGGGCGTGGTCAACCCGCAGGGTGTGTCGTTCAACGACACTGTGTGGACGTCGCAACTTGCTGTCTCGCCGGGTGCCCTCATGAGGGTGGACACTCTTGGCCTCATCACCGCGCCCAAAGGAGTCGTCGAAGGAACAGTCGTCAACCGTGGCGCCTTTGCAGGGGGCGATTCGCTAGCATTCGCTGCTGGCTCAGTGTACGAGCACGCGCGGGATGGGGGGAGTGTGCCGCTGGCGACGTGGCAGGAGGGTTCGACTTTTTTGCTGACGGGGACGAAGCAGGACGCACCGGGCAATCGCAACCAGAATTTCTATCACGTGGTGTTCAACACTCCGGAGTTGGGGCGCAACCGCGACATGGGCTGGGATAACATCACCATCGGTGGCGATATCCGCGTGGTGAACACAGGGGCCTACCGCTGGCAGATGAGCTCGACTGCTGCGGGTGACACCTCGGTCATCACCGTGCTGGGGGATGTCATCGTCGAGGGCGGAGCGTTTGCGGTGCATGGCACGAGCACGGCGAACACCACCTTCATTGTCCATCATTACGGCAATATCGCAGTGACGGGCGGTAACTTCTCCATCAGTCGGGGTTCGCAGCCGAACGGCACAACGACGTGGTACCTGTACGAGGGCGACTTTGCCATGGCCAACGCCACCACCCAGAGTTCGACGCAGACCCCTGGAGGGGCAAAGTTTGTGTTTGCCAAGCAGGGGACGCAGCACTTGCGGCTTGGTGCAGGGAACACGCTGACGGCGTTGCCGATTGAGGTCAGGGATGGCACGAGCCTGGACATGGGGGAGAGCCGGCTGGCGGGAGCGGGCATTTTTCTGCTGAATGAGGGGGCGACGTTGGTGACGGCGCTTGCCGGTGGGGTTGAGGAAGTTTTCCGGGATGTGACGGGCACGGTGACGTTGCCGGCGGGCTCGAGCTATGGCTTCAACGGAACGGTGGCGCAGGTGACCAGTACGCGCATGCCGACGCTGGTGGGCAATCTGCTGATTGCCAACCCCCAGGGGGTGGTTCTCTCGCAGGCGACTACGATCAACGGTGTGCTGCGCCTGGTCGCGGGCGAGTTCGACAACACCATTCCCTTCGTGCTGGGTCCGCAGGGTCAGATTTCGTACGAGGGCGGCAGTTTGAAGGTGCCGTTGGTGGTGACGGAATACCGCTCGGTCAAGTCGGGCGATTGGAGTCAGGCCTCGACCTGGGAGGGGTTGGTGGTAGATCGGTGGATGGCGGTGCCGAGTGCGCCGAGGGGCACAGAGAAGATCACCGTTGATGGCACCGACACGGTGCGGGTGGACATTCCTGTGGAGATTGGCGGTTACCTCAAGGTGCAGGACAACGGCATGGTGGAGGTCACAGGCGGCTCGTTGACGTTTGGCGATGGCAGCACCTACGAGCACGCGCGGGATGGGGGGAGTGTGCCGCTGGCGACGTGGCAGGAGGGTTCGACTTTTTTGCTGACGGGGACGAAGCAGGACGCACCGGGCAATCGCAACCAGAATTTCTATCACGTGGTGTTCAACACTCCGGAGTTGGGGCGCAACCGCGACATGGGCTGGGATAACATCACCATCGGTGGCGATATCCGCGTGGTGAACACAGGGGCCTACCGCTGGCAGATGAGCACTGCTGCGGCGTCTGACACTTCGATCATCACTGTCAAGGGCGACGTAGTCGTGGAGGCGGGTCAGTTCTCGGTGCAGGGGACGAGCAATGCGCTGACGACGTTTATCGTGCACCACTACGGCAATGTGGTGGTGACCGGTGGGAACTTTTCCATTGCTCGCGGCTCCCAGGGGAATGGTTCGGGCACGACGACCTGGTACCTGTACGAGGGCGATTTTTCTATGTCCAATGCCACCACGCAGAACTCCAACCCGACGGCCGGTAATGCCAAGTTTGTGTTCGCAAAGGCCGGGGTGCAGAAGCTGACGTTAGGCGAGGGCAACAACATTCTGAACCTACCCATCGAGGTGAGCTTCGGCACCACGTTGGACGTGGGGCAGAGCGTGTTGGCAGGCAACGGCATCTTTGTCTTGAATGCTGGCGCAACGCTGGCAACCGCGCACGGTGATGGTGTGGCGGGCTTTTTGGGGACAGTGCCCGGCGAGGCGGTGACGCTGAGCACTGCGGCCAATTACACTTTCAATGGAGCCACCAAGCAGGTGACCAGCATGGCGATGCCCACAGTGGTGAACGACTTGACGATTGCCAACCCCCAGGGGGTGGTTCTCTCGCAGGCGACTACGATCAACGGTGTGCTGCACCTGGTCGCGGGCGAGTTCGACAACACCATTCCCTTCGTGCTGGGTCCCAACGGTTCAATCTCCTTTGAGGGAGGCAGTCTCAAGGTGAGCGTCGGCGTGGCAGAGCGGGAACCGGAGGTACCCACGCACTTTGCGCTCTTGCAAAACTACCCGAACCCGTTCAATCCCGTAACCACGATTCGCTACATGTTGCCCACGAGCGCTCAGGTGACTTTGACGGTGTACGACGCAAGCGGACGCACAGTGGCACAGCTTGTGAATGCCAAACAGGGCCCGGGTGTCTATGCGGTTGTGTGGAAGGCTGCGGACGTCACCAGCGGCGTGTACTACTGCCGGCTTAGCGCAGGTTCGTTTACCCAGGTGCGAAAGCTGGTGGTGATGAAGTAACGCAAAGGCCCCCCTCGCATGCGAGCGTGAGCGAGGGGGGCACTTTTGTACCCACTGGCTGCGAAATCAACATGCGCTGAGGAACGATGAAGTCTTCCCATCGCCGTGTACCGTCGCTTGTCGTGTTGAGTTTCTTGTTTCTGCTCGTAGTGGCCCGAGCACAGGAGCCTCCTTCTGGGCTACACGTGTATTGGGGCGAGATTCCCGAGGGCGACAGAGTGTTCTACATCGCCCCGCAAGGGGACAACAGCAATCCGGGCACGCTGGATCAACCCTGGGCAACGCTTGACTACGCCACCAATCAGGCGCTGCCCGGCGATGTGTTCGTGCTGCGCGGAGGGGTCTATTACCACAATGCGACCATCAAGATCTCCCGCCACGGCAGGGCAGAAAAGCCAATAACCGTCGTCGCCTACCCGGGAGAGACGCCAGTGCTTGATTTCTCGGGGCAGGCAGAAGAAGGGAGTCAGAACGGCATACGCCTCAATGGTTGGTACTGGCATGTCATCGGAATCACCGTGCGCTATGCCGGACACAACGGCATCCGCATGGACGGGAGCTACAACAAGCTGGAGCAGGTGACGGCATACGGCAACCGCGACACCGGCATTCACATGGCCGGAAATGCTTCCCACAACCTCATCAAGAACTGCGACAGCTTTTGGAACTTTGACAGGATTACCGCAGGCGAAAACGCAGACGGGTTCGGAGCAAAGTTTGACATCCTCCCGGGCAACTATTTCTACGGATGCCGCGCCTGGGAAAACGCAGACGACGGCTTTGACTTCTGGCGCGCAGCCAACAGGATCGTCGTAGAGAACTGCTGGGCGTTCCACAATGGCGACCCAGCGCTGTTCGGGAATCCCGCGAACTTTGGCGGGGACGGAAACGGCTTCAAATTGGGTGGCGATTATGTGCCTGGCGACCATGTCGTTGTGCGCTGCCTGGCCTTCGACAACCTCGGCCCGGCTCGACAGTCGAAAGGCTTCGACCACAACAACAACACAGGTGCCTTGACCTTGCTGCACAACACTGCCTACAACAACGGCAGGAACTTCTACTTTCCAAGAGACCCAATTCGAGGTCAGTCGGTATTCGTGAACAACCTCAGCGTAACTTCTTCGGTGCTGGCCACGGTGCCGCCGACTGCAGTGGTGGCCGGGAACAGCTGGCAAATTGGGGTGCCGCTCAATGAGGATGTGTTTCTCAGCATCGACACCCAGCTCGCAAAGTCGGCGCGGCACAGAGACGGCTCCCTGCCAGAGGTCGAGCTCCTCAGGCCAAGGCCGAGTAGTGCGGTTGTGGATCGTGGGGTCCTCTCTGGGCAGCCTTATTGCGGGAGTGCTCCTGACATTGGCGCCTACGAGGTCGAAGGGGGCGAGTGGCATGAGCCGTTTGTCGAGCGCGGCTCAGGCGCACGGATCAGGGAGCTCCTCGTCTACGATGTGGAGAACGCGCAGGACTGGGGCGTACGTTCCGATTTCGCGCAGGGCATCGACCCGTATGGCGACGGGACCACAACCGTGCTCTCGGTTCCCGAGGGATTGCGCGTCTGGGAATGGATTCAGACGTCCCCTGGTTCGCGGACCAAAAACTATCTGCTCACACTGGCCGAGTTTGTTGCCGAAGAGGCATGCGAGGTGCACGTGGCACATTCGGCCCGCATTGCCGCGAAACCTGAATGGCTGCAGGAATATGAATCTACCGGTCTGACCATCACTCTCACTGGCGCAGGGGGCTCGCAGGAGACGTTGGCCTTGTTCCGCAGGCTTACTCAGCCCGGAGAGAAGGTCAACCTCGGGCGCAATTCTAAGGATGGCACAGACGCGGCGGCCATGTACCTTGTTCTGGTCGGGTCGACGTCGCAAGGAGTTGTGAACGCCGACATCGCCGCGCCCACAACATTAGACCTGGTGGAGGCCTACCCGAATCCTTTCTCCGGCTCAACCACCATCCGGTATGAAGTTGCCACACCAGGCTACGTGGATGTGCGAGTGTTCGATGTGAGCGGAAGGCAAGTGGCCGTGCTCGCGCAAGGCCCCCACCAGCAGGGCACGTACTCTGTAAGTTGGGACACAGGGGCCCTTCCCCAGGGGGCCTATTTTTGCCGGCTTTGCACGGGGAAGAATCTCAGAGTGCAGAGGCTTCTCTTGCTCCGGTGAAGCCGGCTTGGCGCCCGGGAGCAGTCGGGAAGAGGAGCGCGTTCCTGTGCCTTCCTGTCGAAAAGGTTGAGGGGCACAAACCGCCCCCTGGAGAGTACGCCGAGTCATGGTGTCAGGAGGTTTTGCGGCGGGGTGGTGGTGTCGCTGGGCATTGTCTGAGCTTCTGGGCTCGTAGCGCCGCCCATTGCTTGGCAAATTGAGTTTTGCTACATTTGATGAGTACCCGAACGGTCTGGTGCCTGGGTGGCTGCCTTCTATGGGGCAAGAAACTGTGGGCGGTGCGGAGGAGACGCGAAGCCGTGGTCACAAGCGGCTGTCCCGAGAGGGCTACGATACAGGGAGGAAAACCATGCGGTCGTTGACGATTGCGCTGGGGGTAGCCTTGTTGGCGTGTGTGACGTGCGCCAGGTCCGACTTGCAACGCCTCTACCCGAAGTCGGTTGGCCTGCAGGTCCAGAACCCGACTGCGCTCCCCCGCAGCGACGAACTGCTAACTCTTGACATCGGCCGCATCCGGGAAAAGGCCCCAGATTTCAATCCCATGGCCTTTATGGTGTTCTGTGCTGGAAGAGAGATGCCAAGCCAGGCGGATGATTTGGACGGAGATGGACAATCGGAGAACATCACCGCCCTGCTGGACTTGCCGGCAAGCGGCAAGAGAGAGTTGCACCTATGGTACGCGCCAGAAGGTTCCCGAGAGCGGACCTACGCGAAAAGAACACAGGCAGAGCTCTCCGTCAAGACTGGCGGACAGTTCGTCGGGCGCAAGTACCTGGGCGGCCATTTTGTGAACGTGCGCTCGTTGCGTGTACCACAGGAGCACACCGACCATTCCGAATTCATCCGCTACGAAGGCCCTGGTTGGGAATCTGACTTGGTCGGATACCGCTTCTATCTGGATTGGAGGAATGCGATCGATGTCTTCGGGAAAAAGGTCCCTAAGATGATCCTCCAAGACGTGGGCCAGGATGGATTTGAGTCCTATCACCGGATGGCCGACTGGGGCATGGATATCCTTAAGGTGGGCGAATCGTTGGGCATCGGCTCTCTCGGCATATGGCTTGATGGCAAGGCACAGCGCGTGAGCACGACAGACAGCGTCACATGCGAAGTTGTGCTCAACGGACCGGTGCGATCTCTCATCAGGACCAGGTACTTCGGCTGGAAGGTAGGCGGCAAGTCCTATGATCTGGTGTCGGAACTCGGGATAGCGGCTGGCAGCCGCATAACCACCCACCGGGTGCACATTTCTGGTGACGCGCCCAACCTGTGCACAGGAATCGTTAAGGACCCTTCGGCAGAACTGTTGCGTTCGGGCAGCAAAGGGGACTGGGCATTCATGGCCACCTACGGTAGACAGAGCCTTGCAGGAGATAGCCTCGGGTTGGCAGTGCTTTTCAGAACAAAGGACCTTGTCGAATACGCAGAAGATGAGCACAGTCACGTGGTAGTATTGCGCCCTGAGAACGGCAGGCTGGGCTACGCTTTCTTGGCTGCCTGGGAGGGAGAGCCCTCGGGGATCAAAACGAAAGCGGAGTTTGTCAGGTACCTGGACGAGATGGTGGAAAGATTGGCCAACCCTGTGGTAGTGACGTACTGAGAGCGGTATGCGGAAGGGGAGCAGAGCAACACCCCTTCGGGTCCGATTGGCTCCCCGCGACGACAGCCTGTTAGCTTGGAGGAGATACTTGTGGAGATACGCTATCCTGCTGACCCGATTCGCTTCCGGCGGATGACCACCGAGGAGACACGAGACTCTTTCCTCGTGGACACCCTCTTTGTGCCTGAGGAAGTTGTCTTGCTCTATTCCGAAGTCGACAGGGCGGTAATCGGATCCGCCGTGCCGGTGACGAGACCACTCCGCCTCGGTGCATCGAAGGAACTGGCAGCAAGCTACTTTTGCGAGCGCCGCGAGGTCGGGGTTCTCAACGCGGGTGAGACCGGCATGGTCACCGTGGATGGGGAGATCTACGAGTTGCACAACAAGGACATGCTTTACATCGGCCAGGGGGCGAGAGACGTTTCATTTGAAAGCGAACGCCCAGAGGACCCGGCTGCCTTCTACTTACTCAGCTTCCCTGCCCATGCGGCTCTCCCTACCAGGAAGATGGCGATGGAAGAGGCCGAGGCGGTGTACCTTGGTCAGGCGGCCACCTGCAACGAGCGGACGATCTACAAATACATTCATCCAGGTGGGATCAAGAGCTGCCAGTTGGTGATGGGTGTCACGGTGCTTGCACAGGGGTCAAACTGGAATACCATGCCTCCGCACACTCATGAAAGACGCACCGAAATCTACCTCTACTTTGACATGGCTGAGGAGACGCGCGTTTTCCACTTTATGGGCGAGCCTGAAGAGACACGCCACATCGTGGTTGCCAATCGCCAGGCGGTCATTTCGCCAAGCTGGTCCATCCACGCTGGCGTGGGCACTGGGCCCTATTCCTTCTGCTGGGCTATGGGCGGCGAGAATCAGGCCTTCGAGGATATGGATGCCGTTGAAATGGCAAGGCTGAGGTAGCACGCCAAACAAGCCATTGTGTGAGGGAGAGATGATTCTTGACAAATTTCGCCTGGACGGGAAAGTCGCCATTGTCACCGGCGCTGCACGTGGACTGGGGCAGGCCATGGCCATCGGCCTGGCCGAAGCAGGGGCCGACGTGGTGGTTGTAGATGTCCTGGACATGGCACAGACCGCACGGCACATCGAGGAGCTGGGCAGACGGTGCACCGCGGTGACAGCGGATTTGCGAAAGATCGAAAGCGTCGACCCCATCGTGAGACAGGCCTTGGAGCACATGGGGTCCATTGACATACTGGTCAACAACGCCGGTATCATCAGGCGCGCCCCGGTGCTTGAATTCGAACTGAAGGACTGGGATGAGGTGATGGACGTCAATGTGCGCACGCTCTTTTTCCTCACCCAGGCGGTGGCAAAGGTGATGGTTCAGCAGGGGAGAGGGGGAAAAATCATCAACATTGCCTCGATGCTTTCTTTTCAAGGGGGAATCCTTGTGCCGTCATACACAGCCTCAAAGAGCGCGGTGATGGGTTTGACACGCCTGCTGGCCAATGAGCTCGCTCCCCACCACATCAATGTCAACGCGATTGCCCCAGGGTACATGGCCACCGACAACACGGCTCCCTTGCGTGCTGACCCCCTGCGCAGCAAGGCAATTCTCGAGCGGATCCCTGCAGGAAGATGGGGCGAACCAGAGGACCTGAAAGGTGTGGTCGTTTTCTTGGCATCCGAGGCCTCGTCCTACATGCACGGCTACACGGTGGCGGTGGACGGTGGATGGTTGGCGCGTTAGACGATTTCATCACGGCTTGCATCCCGACGTGCACGCCGGGTGCAAATGCCAAGAGGATTGGTGCAAGGTCGGTTCTCCCACTTGTTTTGAGTCCCCGCAGCGGAACTCTGAGACCGCATGGCCCGGGTCGTTTTGTCCAAAGGAAGCACCACCATGAGACGTGGTCTGCTGCTTGTCTTAATTGCAGCTCTCCTCATTTCTTGTTCGCAGTCCGGCGGGAGGACGCGCGTCCTGAAACTTGCGCACGCCCTGGACACTAACCACCCCGTGCACAAGGGCATGATGTACATGGCCGAACGCGTCGCCGAAAAGTCCCACGGGCGGCTCAGAGTTGATATTTACCCAAGCGGGCAGTTGGGCGACGAGAGGGAACTGATCGAGTTACTGCAGATCGGCAGCTTGTCCATGACCAAAGTGTCCACCGCCCCCTTGGAGGCCTTCGTTCCTGAGATGGAGGTATTTGGCATTCCATACGTGTTCAGGGACGACGAACACCGCTGGAAGTTGCTGCGTGGCGACATTGGCAGGAGATTGCTGCTGGCAGGGGAGAGGTTCCTGCTCCGCGGCATGTGCTACTACGACGCTGGCAGCCGCAGCTTCTATACGAAGAAAGTCCCGATTATGCAGCCAGGCGACCTCCGCGGGCTCAAGATTCGCGTCATGAATAGCCCAACTTCCTTCAGAATGATACAGGCGCTGGGTGGTTCGGCAACACCGATCCCGTGGGGTGAGCTCTACACCGCCCTCCAACAGGGTGTAGTGGACGGAGCAGAAAACAACCCGCCCAGCTTCTACTTCTCGCGTCATTACGAAGTCTGCAAGTACTACTGCCTGGACGAGCACACATCAATCCCCGACATTCTCCTGATGAGCACCACGGTGTGGCGGAGCCTTTCACCAGAGGAGCAAAAGTGGTTGCAGGAGGCGGTGGACGAGTCGGTGGACTACCAGCGAAGGCTTTGGCAGGAGTCCTCGGCGGAGGCCTTGCGGGAGGTGCAAAAGGCCGGGGTTCAGGTGCTGCACCCGGACAAGGCTGCGTTCCGGCAGGCCGTGCAGGAGATGTACGCTTCGTACAGAGGGACGCCTGTTTACGACCTGATTCAGGAAATTCAACGGGTCGAGTAGGGAGAGCTGCAATGACAAAGTTGACCAAATGCATCACCAACGCCCTCGGCATTTTCCTGAGTTTCCTCATGGCGACCATGGTGCTTGATGTGACATGGCAGGTGTTCACGCGCTTCATACTTCGCAATCCCAGTTCGTACACCGAGGAGCTGGCCAGGTTTCAGCTGATGTGGGTCGGTGTGCTTGGGGCCAGCTATGCGTACCGCACCAAGGCACACTTAGGCATCGACGTGCTGGCCACAAAGCTGACAGGCACCAAAAGGAGAATTCTTGAGGTGGCGATAAACCTTTCGGTACTTTTCTTCGCCCTGTTCGTGATGGTGGTTGGCGGGGTACGTTTGGTACAGCTCACCTTCACTCTCGGACAGGTGTCTACCGCCCTGGGGGTGCCAATGGGGTACGTCTACTCGGTACTGCCGATTTCGGGTTTTCTCATGATCTACTTCGCCCTTCATTTCATCGTGGAAGCGTTGCGTGAAGAGCGAGCCCCTGCTGTTGACAGTCAGGTCGGGGAACCCACCTAAGGAATGCACCTGAGGGCGGCAGAACAGAGGAGGGAGTCTACGCAATGGATCTGTCGGTGGTAACGCTGGTGGTGAGCTTTGTTCTTCTGCTCGCTATGAACGTGCCCATAGCGATCGCCATCAGTATCGCGACAACCTTGACGATGCTCTTCACCATCAGCCCCCTGCCGGCTCTCACGACCGTTGCCCAGCGTATGGCCACCGGGATCAACAGCTTCACGCTGTTGGCCATTCCTTTTTTCATCCTGTCCGGTCAGCTTATGGGCAGAGGGGGGATTGCCAGGCGCCTCATTGACCTCGCTAAGGCCCTGGTAGGGATGCTCCCCGGAGGGTTGGCGTACGTCAACATCCTCGCCTGCATGTTTTTTGGGGCCATTTCCGGATCCGCGGCTGCGGCCACCTCAGCAATCGGTGGCTTCATGATTCCGACCATGAAGAGGGAGGGGTATGACGTCAACTTTAGCACCGCAGTTACAGTGACAGGAGCGACCACGGGGCTGCTCATCCCCCCATCGAACGTGCTGATTGTCTATTCATTGGCCAGTGGAGGTGTGTCCATCGCGGCTCTCTTCATCGCCGGTTACCTGCCCGGGATTCTCTTGGGCTTAGGTCTGATCGCCGTGGCTGGGGCAATTGCGGTAGTTAAGAAGTACCCGGTCGGCGAGAAGGTCGCAGTCCTCGAGGGTCTCCGTAGACTTTTGGATGCAATTCCCAGCCTCCTGCTCATTGTCGTCGTCATCGGCGGCATTATCGCCGGCTTTTTCACTGCTACGGAAGCAAGCGGGATTGCCGTCCTCTACTCCTTCGTCCTCTCGGTGGCGCTCTATCGAGAAGTGAGGATGCGCGAGCTGCCGCAGATCCTCCTCAAGACGGTTGAGACGACTGCCATCGTCATGCTGCTGATTGGAGCCTCCTCGGGAATGTCCTGGATTCTTTCCTACGAAAATATTCCGCAGAATGTCAGTGCGGCCCTTATTGCTCTCACCGACAGCAAAGTAGCTATCTTGCTCATCATCAACATTGTTTTGCTCATCGTCGGCACGTTCATGGACATGACCCCGGCAGTCCTTATCTTCACGCCGATCTTCTTGCCCGTGGTCGTTCGCCTTGGCATGAGTCCGCTCCACTTTGGCATTGTCTTGGTTCTGAACCTTTGCATAGGCCTGTGTACTCCGCCGGTCGGCTCGGTGCTCTTCTTGGGATGTGGCGTGGGCAACACGAGCATTGCCCGCATCACGCGCACGCTGGTGCCGTTGTATCTGGGCATGATCGTCGTCTTGCTCATCGTCACCTACGTGCCCTGGCTCAGCTTGTCCTTGCCCAAGCTCTTTGGATACCACTGACCACCTGAACCCCTGGCTGCTCGCTCAACATGATGCCAGGACACTTTCGGGAGAATCGATGAGGAAAAAAAGGACGCTTGCTGCTGACCGCTTCTTCGACCCGGATCGGAAGACACGCAAAATCGCGCGGTCGCTCTACGACGGCGTCAGGGACCTCCCCATAGTCAGCCCGCATGGCCATGTGGACCCGCGCATTTTCGCCGAGAACCGTCCTTTCCCTGACCCCACGGAGCTGATCCTTATGCCGGACCACTACATCTTCCGCATGCTCTATTCGCAGGGCATCCCACTGGAGTGGCTGGGCATCCCCACTGTGGACGGAACGCCTGTGGAGACCGACCACCGCAAGATTTGGCAGCGTTTCGCCGATCACTATTTCCTGTTTGCGGGTACGCCCACTTCCCTGTGGCTCGAGTACGTGTTCGCAGAGGTGTTTGGGGTCAGCAAGAAGCTGGACAGCAGTTCCGCGATGCAGATCTACGATGAGATGTCGGAGAAGCTGCGCAGTCCGGAGTTCTTGCCTCGTTCTCTCTTCGAGCGATTCAACATAGAGGTGCTCACCACCACTGATGCGGCAACCGATACGCTTGAACACCACCGCAGGATCAGGGAGTCGGGTTGGCAGGGCAGAGTAATTCCCTGTTTTCGGCCGGACGGAGTGACCGACCTCTTGGCGAAAGGGTGGAGGGAGAACATCGGCAAGCTGAGTGAGGTGAGCGGCATCGAAATAGTTGCGTATGCGAAGTTCCTCGAAGCGCTGGAAGAACGGAGACGTTTTTTCAAGTCAATGGGGGCCGTATCCACCGACCATGCCGTTGAGACTCCCCTTACGCATGAGCTGAGCCGGCGACAGGCTGAGGTCATCTTTCAACGTGCCCTCAAAGGAAAGGCAACAGCCCAGGACGCTGCGCAATTCACGGCGCACATGCTGATGGAATATGCGCGCATGAGCATCGAGGACGGATTGGTAATGCAGATCCATCCCGGCTGTTTTCGCAACCACAACCAGTTTGTTTTTCGCCGCTTTGGTCCGGACAAGGGGTGTGACATCCCAGTGGCAACAGAGTACACCAGAAACCTCCACGAACTATTGAACAAATACGGGAATGACACCCGCCTGACACTGATTGTCTTCACATTGGATGAGTCGGCCTATTCCAGGGAGCTGGCTCCCTTGGCCGGGCACTACCCTGCAATGCGCCTTGGGCCTCCCTGGTGGTTCCACGATAGCATCGAAGGAATGATGCGCTTCCGGAAGATGGTGACCGAGACGGCCGGCTTCTACAACACGGTGGGCTTCAACGATGACACCCGGGCCTTTCCATCCATCCCGGCTCGACATGACCTGGCGCGGCGAATGGACTGCAACTTCTTAGCTGGTTTGGTGGCGCGCAAGATAATCGACATGGACCAAGCCAAGAGGCTGAGCCGCGCCCTGGCCTACGATCTCCCGAAGCAGGCGTACAAACTCTGAAGGGCAGAGAATGTGCGGCGCAATAGGTGAAACGAACATGGAGCTGGGAAAATACTCATTCGGTCTCGGAGACCGTTTCGGTTTGCAAGGGAAGGCGCTTCTCCAGGCCGTGATCGAAGCCCGGGCGCTGGGTGTGGAGATCACGCCGGTGTGGAACAAGTCCTACCGGGAGCACCTCATTGTCGGCAGCACGCCTGCAGAAACGCGGAAAGAAGCAGATGAGGCCGTGCAGGCCCTGGCGTGGAAAGGGCCTTACTTCGTCGACGCTGACCATGTCACGGCCAAGAGCGTCACCTTCTTTGTGCAATACTGCGACTTTTTCACGATTGATGTAGCCGAGCAGATAGGCAAACCACCACTGCCCGGCCGCCTCGAGGATTTTCTGAGACGCAATGAGAAATACCTGGGCGAACTGACAATCTCCAGCGGCGCGCGGTTCCACATAACGAGGGCCGAGTTGGAGCAGATCGGTCGCCGCTACTTGGCCGCCATCGATGAGGCGGAAGAGGTCTACCGTCTGATAGCCCTCCACAGGAAGGGCGCGCCTTTTGTCCTTGAGTTGTCCATGGACGAGACCGCTGAGCCGCAACATCCTGTCGAACTCTTCTTCCTGCTTTCGGAGGTGGCGCGGAGAGGGATCCCCCTTGCCACCATTGCGCCGAGGTTCCCCGGAAAGCTCTACAAGGGCGTGGACTATGAGGGGAACGTGGAGGATTGTGCGCGACACTTTGCTCTCATGCTCGAGACTCTGCAGTTGGCAATCGGGGAGTTCGCTCTTCCAAAGACTCTGAAGTTGAGTCTGCATTCTGGAAGCGACAAGTTTTCCCTCTACGGGCCGATTAGGGAGGCCCTGCTCAGGTACGATGCGGGCCTGCACATTAAGACCGCGGGGACAACGTGGCTTGAGGAGTTGGCAGGGCTGGCAGAGGTCGGCAGCGACGGCCTCACTGCCGCAAAGGAGGTCTACCGCAAAGCCTACCAGCGGCTTGAAGAATTGGTCACGCCTTACTCGGCAGTCACGAGGATTGCTCCCCAGAAACTGCCTGACCCGGCGGAAGTAGACCGGTGGAGCGAGCAAGAGTTCCTATCTGCCTTGCGAAATGACCCAGGGAACGCTCGTTTTAATGCGGATTTTCGGCAGCTACTTCATGTGGCCTACAAGATACCCGCAGAGATGGGAACCCGCTACACCGCCCTCGTGTTGAAGCATGAGGATACCATTTCGGCCAACGTGACGAAGAACCTTCTGCAGCGTCATATTCGACCTCTTTTTGTCGGAGAGTGAAACATGGGTTACCTCGAGGATTTGTTCGGTTTGGACGGCAAGGTTGCGGTCGTCGTCGGCGGAGGTGGTGTGCTCGGCGGTGCCATGTGCCTGGCTCTGGCAAAGGCCGGTGCGAGAGTGGTCGTGGTTGACCTGGACTTGGAGAAAGCTTCGGCACGAGCCGCCGAGATAGCTGCGCTGGGCAGGGAGGCCATCGCGCTGCGCGCAGATGCCGCAAACAAGAGCGACCTGGCAGCCGCGGCCCAGGCAGTTGAAGAGGCCTTCCACCGGGTTGACATCCTCATCAACGCGCCAGGGATAAACTCTGCCACGCCGTTCTTCGAGATTGGCGAAGAAGAGTGGAACAAGATTCTCGACGTCAATCTGAAGAGCATGTTTCTCGCTTGCCAGATTTTTGGCAGGAAGATGATCGAGCAGGGAGAAGGGGGGAGCATCATCAACATCTCTTCGGCCTCGTCTGGACCTCCGCTGTCGAAAGTTTTCACGTACAGCATTTCCAAGGCCGGAGTGAACAATCTGACGCAGTCTCTGGCAAGGGAGTGGGCCCCGCACAGGGTGCGTGTTAACGCAATTGCCCCGGGCTTTTTCCCGGCGGAGCAGAATCGGAGACTGCTCACCGAGGACCGCACTAAGGCCATCTTCAGTCACACGCCGATGAGGCGGTTCGGCGAACCGGAAGAACTTGCCGGAGCAGTGCTGTGGCTGGCTTCAGAGAAGGCCTCGTCTTTCGTCACCGGGGCGATCGTTCGCGTGGACGGCGGGTTCTCAGCAATGACTATCTGAGGGAAAAGAAAGAGGCAAAAGATGGACAAGCACCTCATTGGCGTGATTGGCCTGGGAGTAATGGGCCAGAACCTTGCTTTGAACCTGGAGCGCCACGGTTACTCCGTCGCCGGCTTTGACCTTGATGAGAAGAAGAGGCTGGAGTTCAGCCGCAAAGTAGCGGGCAAGAAGGCTGCCGCTTACCCCACGCTCGAGGAGTTTGTTGTGCACCTGGAGGTCCCCAGGAAGATCCTCATAATGGTGCCGGCAGGCCAGGCGATCGACGCCGTCATCAGCAGTCTGAGAGGGCAGCTTGCCGCCGGGGACATCCTCATCGATGGCGGGAACAGCCACTTCCTGGATACCGAACGCCGCCTAAGAGAGCTTGAGGGGACAGGCATACTTTTCGTTGGCAGCGGCATCAGCGGTGGTGAAGAAGGAGCCCTTTGGGGCCCAGCCATCATGCCGGGAGGCAACCCCCTAGCGTGGCCCCATCTCCGCGAGATGCTTCAGGCTATCGCCGCGAAGGCCGACGATGGAACCCCGTGTTGTACCTGGATCGGGCCTGGCGGCGCTGGGCACTTCATCAAGATGGTGCACAACGGCATAGAGTACGCCGACATGCAGATGATCAGCGAGGCGTATTTCCTCATGGCGCGGCTCCTCGCCCTCAGCGCGGAAGAGATGTCTGTTGTTTTTGAAAACTGGAACGCTGGCCCCCTCAAGAGCTATTTGATTGAAATCACCGCCCGGGTGTTGCGCAAGAGAGATGAGGAAACGGGCAAACCGCTGGTTGAACTCATTCTAGATACTGCAGAGCAGAAGGGGACAGGGAAGTGGACCAGCCAGGCCGCTCTTGACCTCGGTGTGCCGGCGCAGACAATTGCCGAGGCGGTCTTGGCCCGCATGCTGAGCGCCTTGAAGGAAGAACGCGTACGGGCCGCGGACCAGCTATCTGGCCCAAGACCTGTTCCTGCGAAGGACAGGGACGAGTTCATCGAGAAGATACGCCAGGCTCTTTACGCGGCAAAAATCTGCTCCTATGCTCAAGGCTTCCAGATAATGCGGGCTGCCGACCGCGACTACTGGTGGCATTTCGATTTTGGCGCGATCGCTTCCGTATGGCGGGCGGGCTGCATCATTCGCGCACAGTTCCTGGACAGGATCAGGGAAGCCTACCAAAGAGCATCCGACCTGGCCAATCTAATGCTGGATGCGTATTTCCGCGAGGCGCTGCACAGTTGCCAACAAGCGTGGAGGGAAGTTATTGTGCGGGCGGTGGAGAACGGAATCCCTTGTCCGGCTCTGGGTAGTGCCCTTGCCTACTACGATGGCTACCGGAGCGCGGTATTGCCTGCCAATTTGATTCAGGCGCAGCGCGACTACTTTGGAGCACACACGTACCGACGAGTCGACAAGCCGGGCGTATTTCACACCGTGTGGACAGACTGAAAGAGGAGACCATGCTCATCGGAAGGGGAGATCCCGAAGGGTTCCTTTCGGAAAAAGAGGTTCGCGAGATAGCCCTCGATGCGCTTTCGCAGCTGCAGTTGGCGAACAAGCGCGTGCTCGTGATAATCCCGGACCTCACTCGCAATGCGCCCATTCCGCTGTTCTTCAGGCTCCTTCTCGAGGCGGTGCGACCCACAGTGAAGTCCCTTGACTTCATGATTGCGCTGGGGACGCACCAGCCCCTCAGCGCGGATAGGATTGCTGAGCGCGTCGGTGTATCGACCTCAGAGGTGCAGACGTGTTACAAAGACATCTGCTTCATCAACCATGCTTACGACAAGGCCGATCAATTGAGCCTTATCGGCACCATCTCCAAAGAGGAGATCGGGGAAATCTCTGGGGGACTACTGAAAGAAGCGGCCCGAGTCACCGTCGCGAGCGCGCTTTTCGACTATGATTTGCTTCTCATTCTAAGTCCTGTCGTCCCCCACGAAGTCGCCGGGTTTTCTGGGGGGAACAAGTACCTTTTCCCAGGGGTCTCAGGGGCAGAGTTCATTAGCTTTTTTCATTGGCTTTCAGCAATCATCACAAATCTTGTTCTAAATGGCATTAGGGACAATCCAATAAGAAGACTGCTTGATCGCGCTGCTTCCTTTCTGCCCGTGCCTCGGTTGTACTTCAACATGGTGTACCACCAGGGTGCGCTCAAGGGCCTCTATGTGGGAGACAATGAGGAGGCTTGGTCGAGGGCGGCTGATCTGTCGGCGAGGGTCCACATTCGCTACGTCGATGGGCCCTACACTCGGGTGCTGGGCATTGCGCCTCCCAACTACGAGGACCTCTGGGTGGCAGGTAAGGTCATGTACAAGCTGGAGCCTGTGGTGGCCGACGGGGGAGAGCTCATCGTCTGTGCCCCGCACATTTCGGAAATCTCATACACACACGGCGCAACATTGCGACGGATTGGCTATCACGTTCGCGACTATTATCTGGCACAGATGGAACGCTTTAGTGACGTCCCGCGTGGCGTGCTCGCGCACTCGACGCATGTGAAAGGGGCGGGCAGCTACGAGGGTGGCGTAGAGCGGCCCAGAATCAACGTGTCTCTCGCGACCGCCATTCCCGAAGATACCTGCAGGCAGATTAACCTTGGGTATCGCGACTGGCGAACAATTGACCTCGATGAGTGGCGGAACCGGGAGCAGGACGGGGTGCTGCTCGTGGAAAAGGCCGGAGAAGTGCTCTACAGGCTGCGGACAACCCAGCCGTAAGGAGTACGAGCGCTCGGTCACCGAGTGGGTATAGGCGCGAGCGGGTCGTTTCGGTGTGGTGGTTGCAGATATGAGCCTGGCGAGCCCGCTTGGGCGAGCTCTCGCGCATTGCAACCAATCGCAGACAGGGATGATGAGCAGGAGCTGAAACGATGGAAGTGGCAAGTGAGGCGCGGAAGGTTTTGGCAGACTTCACTCCAAGACACGAGTTTTTCGTTGGCATCGACTCGGATGGGTGCGTGTTCGATTCCATGGAGATCAAACACAAAGAGTGTTTCATTCCGAACATTATCAAGTTCTGGGGCTTGCAACCCGTGGCGAAGTACGCGCGGGAAGCAGCTGAGTTTGTTAATCTCTACTCGCAGTGGCGTGGGGCCAACCGTTTTCCGGCGCTCGTCAAGGCGCTTGACTTGTTGCGGGAGCATCCAGAGGTGCAGCGGCGGAAGTTCGTGGTGCCTGATGTGACTGCCCTGCGGAAATTCATAGAATCTGGCGTGCCATTGGGTAACCCTGCACTGCGACAGGCAGTGGCGTCTACCAACGACCCGGTGCTTGTGAGGACGCTGCAGTGGAGCGAGGCAGTGAATGCCTCGGTAGCGGACATTGTCCACGGTGTGCCGCCCTTTCCACTTGTGCGGGAGAGCCTCGAGAGGCTCTCGCAGCACGCCGATATCATGGTGGTGTCGGGGACGCCGGGAGAAGCCCTGCAGCGGGAGTGGCAAGAACACGACATTGCGCGCTTTGCGGCCATGATTGCCGGCCAAGAGGTCGGCAGCAAGAAGGAACAGCTCAGGCTGGCCACGCAGGGCCGGTACGCTCCAGGTCGGATGCTGATGGTGGGCGACGCTCCTGGCGACCTTGAAGCGGCGCGCGCGAACAATTTCCTTTTCTACCCGATCATACCCGGCCGAGAGGAAGACTGTTGGGCGCGATTCTACAACGAAATAATCGACCAGTTCTTGGCCGGCAAGTACACGGCCGAGCTGGAAGCGGAGTTCGTTGGGGAGTTCCGGGCGCGCTTGCCTGAGAGGCCACCCTGGTGCTGAATTGCTGAGGAGGGGAGGGGTTAGTGAAGCAGGACGCAGTGCACTATAACACGCGTTATGTTACATCGGCCCGCTCCCCTTTTCCCGACCCTCAACCCACCACCACATTTACTAACTTGTCCGGTACGACGACTACTCGACGGATACTCTTCTCACCAACAAACTTACGCACGCGCTCATCACGCAGCGCCAGCTCCTTGAGCGCCTCTTCGGATGAACCGCGCTGCACAGACGCCGAGGAGCGAAGCTTGCCGTTGACCTGAAAGACCACAGTGACCATGTCCCGCGTGGCTAACTTCTCGTCGTAGATCGGCCACCCGGAATCAAACACGCTATAAGCTCCCTCAATCTGTTCCCAAAGCTCTTCGCCGAGGTGCGGCGCAAATGGCGCCAAGCATTGTATCAGTGTCCGCACCGCTCCAGTCAACACTTGCTCATTCTGTTGCTCGACGGGCACCTGTTCGATGTACGAGTAGATACCCGAGACAAATTCCATGAGCCGGCTGATGGCTGTGTTGAAATGGAATCGTTCCAGGTCCTGTGTCACGGCCTTGACCGTACGATGCTGGAGGTGAAGCAACTCGCTGCTCCGCTCGCTCTCGTTGCCACGCGGCGGCCGCTCGCGGAACATTTGCACAAGCCGCCAGACTCGGTTCAGGAAACGATATACACCGGCGATGCCTTCGTCGCTCCAGTCGCCGCCCTCGGTGTAGTCTCCCATGAACATCATGAACATGCGGAAGGTATCCGACCCGTAGCGATCGCGGTACGGTTCCGGGTTAATTACGTTGCCGTGCGATTTGGACATCTTGGCGCCGCGGTTGGTAATAATGCCTTGATGGACCAGGCGCACGAAAGGCTCGTCGAATTTGACCAGGCCCATGTCTTTGAGAGCCATAGTGAAAAAGCGCGCGTACAGCAGATGCATAACAGCGTGCTCAGCACCACCGACGTACTGGTCCACGGGCAGCCATTTGTCCGCGATCTCTGGGTCGAAGGGGCGGTCGTCGCAGTGCGGACTGGGAAACCTTAGGAAGTACCACGAAGAGCAGACGAAGGTGTCCATGGTGTCCACTTCGCGGCGGGCGGCTCCACCACACTGCGGGCACGTCGTGTTGACGAACTCGGGTACGGTGGCCAGAGGCGACTCACCCTGGCCGGTAAACTTCACGTTCTGTGGGAGGAGTACCGGCAAATCCCTTTCGGGAACAGGGACTATGCCACACTTTTCGCAATAGACAATGGGAATCGGCGCACCCCAATACCTCTGCCGGGAAATCAGCCAGTCCCGAAGCTTGTAGGTGACCCTAAAGTCCGCCATCCCTTGACGCTGCAAAGCCTGCACGATTGCTTTGCCGCCAAGTTCCCAGTCCATACCCGAAAATTCACCGGAATTGACGAGCACCCCTGGCCCTTCGTAAGCACGGTCCGTGGGCAAGAGCTCGCCCTCTGGAGGTGCGACGACCTGGACGATCGGCAGTCCATACTTGACGGCAAACTCATAGTCCCTTTGATCATGGGCTGGCACCGCCATCACCGCGCCAGTGCCGTACGAAAGCAACACATAATCGGCAATCCAGATGGGAATGTCACGGCCATTTATCGGGTTGATGGTGAAGGCGCCGGTGAAAACGCCCGTCTTCTCCTTTTCAGTACTGGTTCTCTCGATTTCGCTCTTTCTGCGGCACCACTCCACGTAGTCCCGGACCTGATCCCGTTGCCATTCTGTGGTGACCATCTCGACCAAAGGATGCTCCGGGGCAAGCACCATGTAGGTGGCCCCGAACAGGGTGTCCGGACGCGTGGTGAACACCTCGACGGCGGCATCATGACCTTTGACGGGGAAGCGAATCTGAGCGCCTTCGCTGCGCCCAATCCAGTTGCGCTGCATGGTGATGGTCTTCTCCGGCCACTGCAGTCTCTTGTGACCTTCCAGGAGGCGCTCTGCGTAGTTGGTGATGCGGAAAAACCACTGCTCGAGGTCGCGGCGAGTGACCTCAGTCGAGCAACGCTCGCAGCGACCATCGATCACCTGTTCGTTGGCAAGCACGGTCCTGCACTGCGGGCACCAGTTCACGGGTGCCTTGGCCCTGTAGGCCAGCCCATGTTCATAAAGCTTTAGGAAGAACCACTGGGTCCATTTGTAGTACCGCGGGGAACTGGTGTCGATTTCCTTTTCCCAGTCGTACATTGCGCCGAAGCGCTCAAGTTGCTTGCGAATGTAGCGGATGTTCTCCGCGGTGCTAATTGCCGGATGTACGCCCTTCTTTATGGCATAGTTCTCGGCAGGCAGGCCGAATGCGTCGTATCCCATGGGCTCAAAAACATTGTAACCCTGCATCCGCTTGAAACGTGCCCAGCTGTCGGTAGGCGCATAGTTGTACCAGTGACCGATGTGCAGCTTGTCCGCAGACGGATACAGGAACATCACCAGGCAATAGAGCTTCTTTTCCGTCTTGGACATGTCGGTGCGGTAGAGGCCGGTTTCCTGCCACCTCCGCTGCCACTTTTCCTCGATCTCGGCGAATGGATAACCACCTTTCCTGCTCACATCAACCTCCTGGTGTCAATATCTGCACCTTAAAGAAAAGGTTCAACCCTCCGGTCGCGCTCACCGGGGATTGAACCGTGGTCGGGGCGGGCGGATTTGAACCGCCGACCTCCTGCTCCCGAAGCAGGCGCGCTATCCGAGCTGCGCTACGCCCCGATCTGCCTACACGACGTACTTGAGAAGCAAAAAGCCGCCGATCAGAAGCAGCAAGCACACCACCGTTGCGGCGTTGAAATACCGATCGATCAACGTTCTCACTTTCTCTCCCCACACATACAGCAGGACAGCCACTGCAAAGAAACGCATCCCGCGGCCGAGAATCGACGCTATCACGAAACTCGCGAGCGGCGAGCCCGCAGCCCCTGCCGATATGGTGAAGATCTTATATGGGATGGGCGTCAAGGCCGCCGACAAGACCGCCCAGAAGCTGTACTGGTTGAAGGTGTCAAAAAGCCGTCGAAAGAGCTCCTCTGCATGATAGAAGTGCACTATCCTCCAGCCAATTGCTTCCATGAGCGCGATGCCAATTCCGTACCCCCCAAGCCCGCCGATGACCGAGGCCGCGGTCGCAGAGCCTGCGTACTGGAACGCGCGCTTCGGCACGGCCAATGCCAGCGCAATCAATAACACGTCGGGAGGCACCGGGAAGAACGAGGACTCGGCAAACGCGAGAAGAACCAGAACCAGCCAGCCGTAACGCGTCTCAGCCCATTTCAGCACCCAATCATAAAGCCTGCGGATCGGGTTTGCGGCCTTGCGCTTGGCCGATTCCTCGGCGCCCAGGACCCCCACCGCTACTCTTTCTCCGTTCTGCACTTTGTTTGACCCAGTCCGGACCGTTCTCTCAGTAAGGCAATCATCAATTTCAGGAAACGCAGCGTATCACGCCACCGCGAGATGTGGCTTCTCTGACTGGCGTAGGTCGCCGCAATCGAAACCGTTCCGATTTTGAAGCCCGCCCACGCCGCCTTTACCAGAAACTCGCTTTCCGTCTCGAAATAGGTCGTCGTCAGCGAGATTTTCTCGAGGACCTTCGCCCGGAATAGACGAAACCCACACTGACTGTCCCGGATAGCGACGCCGGCCACAACGGACAGGACAGCCGAGCTCAGACGGTTGCTCAAGTAGCGGTCGCGGGGCATCGCCCCACGGCGCGACATGCGATCTCCCACGACAATGTCCAGGCCACTTTGGCGGAGCCGCTGCAAGAAGCGTGGCACCTCTCGCGGGTCGTGCTGCCCGTCGGCATCAATCGTGAGGATGAGGTCCGCCGCTCTCTGCACTGCGAGAAAACCGGACCGCAACGCTGCGCCCTTGCCGTAGTTTTGCGGATGCCGAACCAGCATGCAACCAAGTTCGCCCGCCACCCGCGGGGTCCCGTCCGTGGAACCGTCATCTACCACGCATATAGGAACGCCGCCAAGAGTTGCACGCAACCGACATACGACCTCCGCAAGGGTGGGCGCAGCATCGAGCGCAGGTATGACTGCTGCGATGCGAACCTCATCTTCTCCCCCAGCCCCAGCATGTGCCGAGCCGCACTTCACGGGGCGCCCGTGCCACCCCATCCAGCCGCGCTGCCGATGAGCGGGACGCACAGGGCTCTCAACCGCAACGTGACAAGCCACAGCTCGCTTTGTAAATTTACTCTATTCAAAGACAAGATGCAACCCAAATCTTGCCCTCGGAGCTCAACCTTTGGCTTCTTCTTCGCCACTCACCGTCCGCAACGGTTGGCGTCGGTGTGCAGTTGAGAAAAGGCCCGCGCCTGCGACAAGTGCAGGTGCGGGCCGCGCGCTGTCGGGGCGACTGGATTTGAACCAGCGACCCCTTGACCCCCAGTCAAGTGCGCTACCGGACTGCGCCACGCCCCGACTTTGAATACAACTTCTCCAGAGCAGCGAGGATCGCTCGCAACTCGCTGGCGATCTCTGCCAGCAGGTCCTCCCTCTTCATCTCCTCGAGAGAAAGTGCTAACTGTCTCTCGCGGCGCGGATTGCTTCTCTCCTCGAGGCGTTCCCGTGCCAGCCTCTCGCGTGCGCCCGCAATCGTGTACTTGTCAATGTAAAGAAGACGCTTTATTCTGAAAATCAGGCGAATGTCGCTGAGCCGGTAGATGCGATTCCCGGCACGATTTTTCGCCGGTCGAAGCTCAGGGAACTCATTTTCCCAGTAGCGGAGCACATGTGGCTTCAGGTCGGTGAGCTTGCTCACCTCGGCTATGGAGTAGTAGAGCTTTCTTATCGGTACGTCGGCCATCCCCACGCCTCGGAGTCCGCTACCTGATGCCGATGTAACTATAGCAAATTGTGGGGAAATAGTCAAGTGATTTTTGAGGCCATCAGCAAAACGCTCCCTCGCGAGGCGAAACTCACCAGCCTTTCGGTGAAAAGCCGGAAAGCCTCCCCCGTGCCCTCCGCTTTCCTGACAAAGCACTTGAGACTATCAAGAAGGTAAACAGCCCTTCGCTCCCGATTGAAAGGTCGCAAGCTTGGCTTGCTCAACTCTCTGGAAAGGTACATGCCATAGGCGGCCTTGTAGCCAGCCTCCTGCACCGCCGCGACAACTCCCTCAGAGAGGACGCCGAACGGATATGAGAAGAAGCGCACGGGTCTGCCAAGCCGATCCTCCAGCAATGCCTTCGAGTCCCTCAGCTCCGAGCGCAGTCGAGCCGTGCCCACCCAGGTCAACGGCAGGTGCGAGAGCGAATGCGAGCCGACCTCCCATCCGGCCGCTGCCAGGGCGGAAAGCTGCTGCCAGCTCAGGTGACGCACTGGTGCGCTAAGGCGCACGTCCCACGCGTTGCTCTTGCCCACGTACCCCGCAATTGCAAAAACGCAGGCACGAAAGCCGTGCCGTTGCAGGATTGGAAACGCATTGCTGTAGACGCATTCATAGCCATCGTCAAAGGTGATGCACACGCGCTTTTCCATCGAGGCTGTGTCATTGTCCGCGCAGGGAAGGCACGAGGTGAAGCCATGGTCGGCCAGATACTTCATCTGCCGGGCGAAGGCGCGCGGCGTGACCCGCGTGACCCCGGCGTAGAACTTGCCATCGACCAGGTGGTAGGCCAGGGTGGTCACTCTCACTCCCCCGGAAGCGAGGGTAGCTCAGGGCTTGTACGCGATGGCCGCCACTTGCGCCGCTTGGGCTCGAGACGCGTGAGGATGAGTCTGTCCTCGGCGAGCAGCTCTGCCGCCACTTGGTGAACATCCTGCACCGTGACTGCCTCGATCTGGGAGATGGTCTCTTCCAAAGAACAGAAGGACTGCAAGTAGATTTCGAGTTTTGCCAACCTGCTCATGCGGCTCGAGGTATTCTCGAGGGCAAGCACCAGGTTACCTTTGAGCTGCGACTTGGCGCGGATGAGTTCGTCTTCGGGGATGCCGTTCTTGCAAAGCGTCCTTAGTTCGGCCAGGACGAGGTCCGTGCACAGCGCCACCTTATTCTGCTCGGTGGCAAAATAGACGCCCAGCAGACCAGTATCGCTGAAAAAGTCGACGAAAGAATAGATGGCGTAGGCTGCGCCGTGTTCCTCCCGGACACGCTGGAAGAGCCGCGAGCTCATGCCTGCGCCCAAAATTGTATCCAGCACCAGAAGCGCAAACTTGCGTGGGTCGGCGTAAGGATAGGCACGACCGCCGATACAGACGTGCACCTGCGCGCATTGCTGTTGCCGCACGTGGCCGCACGGCGGCTTGACAGGCGGTTGCCGCTGAGGACGGTCGTTCTCCGGCAGGTTCGAGAATCCGCGCTCCACCAACTCGACAAGCTGTGCGTGACTGACATTCCCGGCCGCAGCGACAACTATGCGCCCCTTGGTGTAGTGGGATTGCAGGTAGTCGGCGAGATGGCGTCGTGCGAAGCCTTTCACGGTCGCCTCTTCGCCGTACCCTTGGTGGCCAAGGGGGTGGTCAGGATAGACGTCCTCGTAGAGATAGTCAAAAATCACATCTTCCGGCATCTCTCGGGAGTGATCCATCTCGCGGAGGATGACCTCTTTTTCCTTTTCGATGTCGCTCTCTGCCAACAGGGAGTTCTGCAGAATGTCGGCCAGCACATCCACAGCCAGTGGCAGATGTTCGTCCAACACGTGGGCAGTGTAGCAGGAGAATTCCTTGGAGGTGTACGCGTTCAGGCTTCCACCAACGTCCTCCAGGGCCTCAGCGATGTGGCGTGCAGTCCTCCTCTTGGTGCCTTTGAAAAGCATGTGCTCCAGAAAGTGAGAGACGCCCTTCAAGGGGGGCGTCTCGTCGCGGGAACCGGTCTCCACCCAGGCTCCCAAGGCCACGGAGCGGACAGCCGGCATATGCTCGCTCACCACCCGCAGCCCATTGGTGAGGACCGAACGTGCGTAGGGCTCTTTCAAACTGCTGACTCTATCTCCTTCCCGTTCAGTTGCTCGGCTTCGTTAGTCTTTGAGGAGCGCCTTGCGGCTGAGGTCGAGCTTGCCATCGCTTTCGATGCGCAGCAACTTCACCTCAACCTTCTCTCCCACTTTCAGAACATCCTCCACCCTTTCCACACGACGATTGGAGATTTGCGAAATGTGGAGGAGGCCTTCCTTGCCAGGAAGGATTTCCACGAAGGCACCAAAGTTAGTGATCTTCTTGACCACGCCGACATAGGTCTTGCCCACCTCTGGCTCTGCGGTGAGTGCTTCTACCATGCGGCGAGCCTCGTTACAGGCGTCCGGGTCAACAGAAGCGATGAGGACGGTGCCATCGTCCTCGATGTCAATTGTGGCGCCAGTGCTCTGGATAATCTCTCTGATGGTCTTGCCTCCTGGGCCAATGACTGTGCCGATGGCATCCACCGGGATCTTGAAGGACACGATGCGCGGCGCGTAGCGCGAGAGCTCTGGCCGCGGCCGGTCCAACACGCTGTCCATGATGTCGAGGATGCGCAACCTGGCGGCCCGTGCCTGATGGAGCGCCTCCTGCAGCACCTGGCGTGATAGGCCGGCGGTCTTGATGTCCAGCTGGAAGGCCGTGACACCGGCACGGCTGCCCGCCACCTTGAAATCCATGTCGCCCAGGTGGTCCTCTTCGCCGAGAATGTCGGTGAGAATGACCGTGCGCTCGTCACCTTTCACCAGGCCCATGGCGATGCCTGCAACAGCGCCCTTCACTGGCACGCCAGCGTCCATCAGCGAGAGCGAACCGGCGCACGCCGTGGCCATCGAGGAAGAGCCGTTGGACTCCAGGATGTCCGAGACGATGCGCACGGTGTAAGGGAAGACCTCGTCACTGGGGATCATCGGCTTCAACGCCCGTTCTGCCAGGTTGCCGTGGCCGATCTCACGCCGGCTTGGGCCGCGTACTGGGCGCACTTCTCCAACCGAAAACGGCGGGAAGTTGTAGTGGAGCATGTAGCTCTTCCAGAACTCACCTTCCAGGTCGTCGATCTTCTGCTCATCCATTTTGGTGCCGAGCGTGGTGGCAGCCAATGCTTGTGTTTGCCCGCGCGTGAAAAGCGCCGAGCCATGGGCACGCGGCAACACGCCGACCTCGCAGGTCACCTCGCGGATCGCGTCTGGTCGACGGCCGTCCAGACGCCGATCCTCTGTCAGGATCATCGTCCGCACAATCTCTCTGACCCGCTCTTCGATGAGCTTGGTGATGACCGGCTCGCTTTCGGGAAACTCCTCTGCCAGCGCCTCGACGATTTCATTCTTGATTGCATCCAAGGCTTCGCTGCGCTTGCTGCGATCGGTCTCGCGAAGCGCCTCCTCGAGCCTATTGCCGAGCAACGTCTGCACCCGCTCAACGAGCGCTTGCTCGGGCTCACTGCGCTCGTACTCCCGTTTCGGCTTGGCGCATTCGGCAGCCAACTGCCGCTGCAGCTCGACGATTGCCTTGATGTGAGTGTGGCCAAAGTCAAGCGCCGCCAGCAGGTCGTCTTCCGGAATTTCGCGCGCTTCGCCTTCTACCATGATGACCGACTCTTCTGTGCCAGCCACCACCAGGTCGAGGTCGCTCTCCTCCAGTCGAGCGAATGTCGGGTTGACGATGAATTGCCCTCGCAGCCTTCCCACTCGCACGGCGCCCACCGGGCCATTGAACGGAACATCCGAGATCGTCAGTGCCGCAGAAGCGCCGATTATGCCCAGAATATCGGCATCGTTTTCCCTGTCCGCCGACAGGACCCAAACGATGACCTGCACTTCGTGAGGAAAGTCCTCCGGGAAAAGAGGGCGCAGAGGCCGGTCGACCAGGCGAGCGTTGAGCACCTCCGTCTCGCTGGGGCGGCCCTCGCGCTTGAAGAAGCCACCAGGGATTTTTCCTGCTGCGTAGGCCTTCTCGCGATAGTCTACCGACAGCGGGAAAAAGCCCTGGGGCGGCACAGGCCGGTTGCCCGCCACAACTGTGGCCAGAATGACGCTATCGCCAAACTGCACCCACGCTGCGCCGTCAGCCTGTTTTGCTAACTTGCCAGTTTCTATGATGAGCTTGGAATGCCCAAGCTCCATCTCCTTGCGTACAACCATTCTTCCTCCGTCAACTACTCCCTCGGGGAGCGCATCCCCCTTGCCGCCACCGCGCACGGGCAGCTTTTCCCACTTGGCAAGGCAATTAGCCGCGCAAGTGGGGACGCGCTTTTCGTCCTACCTGCGGATGCCGAGCTCCTCGATCAGACGACGGTAGCGTTCGACGTCTTTGCGCTGCAGGTAGTCGAGAAGTCGCCGCCTCTTGCCCACCAGCATCATGAGGCCGCGCCTGGAGTGGTGGTCCTTGACATGCGTCTCCAAGTGCGCGGTGAGCTCTTTGATGCGCGCGGTCATGAGGGCAATCTGCGCCTCCGTGCGCCCCGAGTCTATAGGTTTACTGCCGTACTTGCTGATGAGTTCTGCCTTCTGTTCTTTTGTCAGGGGCATTAGTCTCTCCTCTCCGTGTTCTCGAAAAATGCCTGACTGGCCATCACATCTGCTTCTATCTGACGCGCCAAATCATGGGCCGAATCGAAACGGCGCTCGCCGCGGATGCGGCCAAGAAACTCGACGCCGATCTCCTCGCCGTAGAGCTCTCCGTCATAGTCATAGATGTGCACCTCGAGGACCGGCACCTCGGTCGCCCCGCCGAAGGTGGGGCGAACACCGATGTTGAGAATCCCTCGTTTTGTGCACTCGCCGATCTCAACCCGCACCGCGTAGATGCCCGATTGCGGAATCAGCTTGTCCTTGGGTGGGCGGATGTTAGCAGTGGGGTACCCCAGCTGCCGCCCCAGTCCCCTTCCGCTCACCACTGTGCCGCGCACCGTGTAGTTCCTCCCCAACAGGCGGGCTGCCGCCAGCACGTTCCCCTGCGCGAGAAGTTGGCGGATGCGCGTGCTACTCACCGGTGCCCCATCCACCACGACCTTATCCACCACTTCTACCTCGAAATGTAGCTTTGCCCCCAGGGTGCGGAGCGTGTCGATGGTGCCCGAGCGGCCCTTGCCAAAGGTGTGGTCATAACCGACCACCACATCCGATGCACCGAGGCTCTGACAAAGGACACGCTGGACGAACTCCGCGGGGCCGTACTCCGCCAAGCCTTCTGTGAAGGGAAGCGCCACCAGGAATTCCACGCCGATCCCCTCCAACAGGCCTGCCTTCTCCTGGAACGTGGAGAGAAGATGGATCCCGGGGCGATCGGGTCTGCGCACCACCAGCTGCGGGTGGGGTTCGAAAGTGACCACCACGGCGGGCCGATCCTTGCGCGCTGCCCGCGCCAGCGTCCTCTGGATGATGGCGCGGTGGCCGACGTGCACCCCATCGAAAGTGCCAACGGTCACGACAGAGCTTTGTAAAAACCCTGATGGCGGAACGCTACGTACTATCTCCATTTATCCTGATGGCCGAAAATGCAGATTGCGTATTTCGTCTACTCCAATGGCCTGCTCTATGCGAAAGGGTCCGATCGCGGCCCGCTGCAGTGTCTTCAGGGTAGCGCCGCAGCCCAGATACCTGCCGACTTCTGCGACGAGGCTTCGCACGTAGGTCCCCTTGCCGCATTCCACAACGAACTTCACGAAGGGGTGTTCGATGCGGACAGGTGCGAAGCGATACACCTCGACGGTGCGCGCCTCGCGTGCCACTTCCTGGTGCGCCCGCGCCAGTTCGTAGAGCCGCTTACCTCCGACCTTCACGGCCGAGTACATTGGCGGCACCTGCTTGATTTCCCCCACCAGTTGCCCCATGGCTTGCACCAACTCTGCACGCCGGAACCTGGTTCGTGGGCGAGCACGCCTCACTACCCTCCCGTTGACGTCCAAGGTATCGGTCTCCAAGCCCAGTTCCATTGTGCCGGTGTAGACCTTGGGCAGAGCCATGAGCTCCGGTACCCTTTTCGTGGCCGCGCCCACGCAGACCAGAAGCACCCCCTCGGCGAAAGGGTCAAGCGTTCCGCTGTGCCCCACGCGCCGAACGCCGAGCGTTTTCCTCACAAGCTGCACCACATCGAAAGAGGTCCAGCCAATGGGCTTGTTGATGTTCAGGACTACCCCTTGCTCCGGCACAAAGGGCTCAGTCCTCTGTACTGCTTTCCCCTGCTCTGCGCAGGAGTGCTTCGATGCGGTCGGCGCGGTCAAGAGTGTCATCGTACACAAAGCGCAGTTCGGGTGTATACCTCACTTTGATGCGGGCGCCCAGTTGACTGCGTAAGAAGCCCGCAGCCCGCTGCAGCGCCTGCATCGTCGCTTCGCGGGCCACAGGGTCATTGAGCGTGGCAACGTAGACCTTGGCCAGGCGCAAATCATCGCTCACGGTGACCTCGGTGATGGTCATCTCTCCGACCCCGGGATCCTTCACGTGCCGGAGAATAATGGCGCTGAGCTCCCGCTTGACAAGCTCACCGACCCGCAACGATCTCTTGTACGAAGGGTGCATTGGCTGCCTTAGAGTATTTCTGAGCGGTAGCCCAGTATTTGTACTTGCCTCTCGCCTTCGACAAAGTTGTAGATTTTTGCCAGCATCTCATCGACAAAGCGCTGCTCATTGGCAATGGTCACTACGCCGAGAGTCACCCGTTGCCACTTTTCCGTGTCGCCTACTTCGGCAACGCTCACGTTGAAGCGGTTGCGCAGCCGTGCCTTGAGGCTGCTGAGCACGAATCGCTTCGATTTCAGCGACCCGCTGTCGGGGATGAACAGCTCAAACTGGGAAAGGCCGACAAACATACCGCGCTCGCCATTCGCACCACAGACTACAGCTTGCGTTCCGTCTTGATGACTTCGTAGGTCTCAATGATGTCGCCCTCGTGCAGGTCGCTAAAGTTCTCAATGGCAATGCCACATTCAAAGCCGGCAGCGACCTTAGGTACGTCGTCTTTGAAGCGCTTCAGCGAGGCGATCTTTCCTTCGTAAATGAGCCGATCGGCGCGATAGATCTTGGCGCGGTCACTCCGTGAAATCTTGCCGCTCTGTACATAGCATCCCGCGACCACGCCCACGTTGGGCACCCGGAAGGTTTGTCGTACTTCGGCAGTGCCGCTGAGCTTCTCGGTGAAGACAGGCTCGAGCATGCCCTCCAGAGCAGCTTTGACGTTCTCCACGGCATCGTAGATGATGTTGTACAGGCGGATATCGATGTCCTCCTTGGCCGCAAGCTCACGCGCCTCGATTGTGGGACGAATGTTGAAGCCGATGATAATCGCGTCAGAGGCCGAGGCAAGGAGCACGTCCGACTCGGAGATTGCCCCCACGCCTTTGTGCACCACGTCGACGGCGACCTCGCCCGTGCTGAGTTTCATCAGGGCGTCGGTGAGCGCTTCCACCGAGCCGTCCACGTCGGCCTTGATGATGACCCGCAGCTGCTTCACCCTGCCGTCGCGGATTTCCTTGGAGATCTGGTCCAGAGTCTTGTGGCGCATGCACCGCGCCTCTTGCTCGCGATGGAGTTGCTGCCGGCGCTGGCTAATCTCTCGCGACTCGCGCTCGGAACTGACCACCACAAACTTGTCGCCCGCCTGCGGCACTTCGGCAAAGCCAAGTACCTGCGCTGGGCAGGATGGTCCTGCCTCGGTGATCTTTTTGCCGCGCTCGTCGAACATGGTGCGCACGCGCCCAGCCACCTGCCCGGCGACGAACGGGGCGCCGACACGGAGCGTTCCATCCTGCACCAACACCGTGGCAACCGGCCCTTTGCCTTTGTCCAGGCGCGCTTCGATGATGACGCCACGCGCCAGGCGTTTCGGATTGGCCCGCAGCTCGAGGAGCTCGGCTTCGATGAGGATCATCTCCAGCAGGCGATCTACGCCCTGGCCGGTCTTGGCCGAGATCTCGGCGCACTGGTGCTTGCCGCCCCAGCTTTCCACAAGCACCCCGTGGTCAGCCAACTGCTGCTTGATGAGGTCCGGATTCGCCCCAGGCTTGTCCACTTTATTGATCGCCACCACGATCGGGACGCCAGCCGCCTTCGCGTGGTTGATGGCCTCCACCGTCTGGGGCATGACAGCATCGTCGGCGGCGACAACGAGCACGACGATGTCGGTGACCTGTGCCCCGCGCGCACGCATCGCCGTAAAGGCTTCGTGCCCAGGGGTATCGAGGAAGGTGATGGCCTTGCTATTGACCATCACTTCGTAGGCGCCAATGTGCTGGGTGATGCCCCCAACCTCGCCCGCGACGATATTGCTCTGGCGGATGCGGTCCAACAGCGAGGTCTTGCCATGGTCCACGTGGCCCATGATGGTGACTACCGGCGGTCGTGGCACAAGGTCCTTTTCGTCCTGTTCCTCTTCCATCGCCTCTAATAGATCGGCGCCAAACTCCTCCACCTGCTCCACCTCATAGCCGAACTCAGAGGCGACCAGGACGATGGTGTCCATGTCGAGCCGCTGATTCATGGAAGCCATAATGCCCAGGCGCAAGCACTTGCCAATCACCTCGGCAGGCTCCACACCGAGCAGGTCGGCCAGCTCAGCGGCCGAGGCGTACTCGGCCACGCGAATGACCTTGCGCTCGGGCAGGACTTCGAGTTCCTCCTCTTGGGCGCGCCGGCGGGGTCGCTTGCGCCCCACATCCGCCATGCGCGCCAGCGTGTCGCGGATGCTCTTCTCGATCTCCTCCTCGGTGAATTGGGGCTTCCGCCGCTTCTGACGCTTGCGGAGCTTTTCCTTCTTGGCCTCCTCGACCGGAGGCAGGGGAACCGCCTCCTCTTCAGCCTCGGCAACGCGCTTCTGCCGTTTGCGCTTCTTCTTTTTCTTTGGCTTCGCCTCTTCCACCTGGGGCGGAGCCTCAGCTGCCTCTGCGACGGGCGGTGCTGCTACGGCCTCTTCAACTTTCTCTTCCTCAACCTTTGGCTCTTCCACGACCTCTGGCGGACGCCTTGCTGGCTCGGTGGTCACCGGCAGCTCAACGATGCGCACCCGGCGGTGCGCGGGCTTCGGGGGTGCCACCTCCTTGGCTTCTGCAGCCGCTTCTTGCAGCGCAGCTGGCGCAGGACGAGGCTCTTCTGCCTGGACAGGCGCACCTTCCACGGCAGGGGTAGGTGCCACAGGTTCCTCAACCAGCTTGCGCAAACGCGGCTTGCGTTTGGCGAGCTGGCTGACCGCCTTGATGCGTTCCTGGAGCTCCAGGCGTGCCGCCGCCCACTTTTGCTCCTCCTGCAACCTCTTGTCGCGGAGCATTTTGCGGAATTCGCGGTCGGCATCCGAGACGTGCGCGGTCTTGCCGTACTTCTTGACGACCTCCGCGTACGCCTCGTCAGTGACCACACTCATCTGGTTGCGAATATCGAACTTCAGGTGCTGCAGGAAATCGATCAGCGCCTCGTTCGAAATGTTGAATTCCTTGGCAACCAGATATACTCGCCTCTTGGTACTCAACGCCTGCGCACTCCTTGCGTATAGCACCTCTTCCACAGCCGGGTGTCGCCTACTCGTTCAATTCTTTGGTAACTGCGGCCACTATCTCCTCCGCAGTCTTTGGTCCGATGCCACGAATATTCATCAGCCCCTGGACGTCAGACTCCAGCACGTCCCGCACGTTCTGCAGGCCCGCGCTCAGCAGTTTGCGCACCACCGAGGGGCGCAGCTCAGCCACCGTCGTGAGTGGCCGATCTTTGAGCCGCTCCAACTTGACCAAGTCTTTGTATTCCGACTCCTTCACCGGCTGGATGTCGTAGCCCGTGAGTTTCGATGCCAAGCGCCTGTTTTGCCCTCCTCGGCCGATGGCCAAGGAGATCTGGTCGTCAGGCAACATGGCGATCACCGTCTTGTTGTCCTCATCCAAGATGATCCGCGACGGCTTGGCCGGGCTCAGTGCGCGGCTGACGAAAATCTCCGGCTCGCTACTCCAGTTGATGATGTCGATCTTCTCGTTGTTGAGCTCTTTGACGATCGACTGGATGCGGATGCCTTTCATGCCCACGCACGCGCCCACCGCGTCGATGCGCTTGTCGGTGGAATAGACGCCGATCTTGGTGCGCTCCCCAGGCTCTCGGGCAATGGCCTTGATTTCGATGATGCCATCGCTGATCTCGGGTACCTCAAGTTCGAACAGACGGATGAGGAAGCGGTCATCTGCCCGCGAGACGATGACCTGCGGGCCCTTGGTCGTTTGCTCTACCTTCTTCACAAGCACCTTGATGGTGTCGCCGCGCCGGTAGTGCTCGGTCGGGATCTGTTCCGAGGGGGGCATCAGCACCTCGGTACGGTCCACCACCAGGTAGACGCCTTCGCGTACCGTCACTTGGCGGATGTCGCCACTGACGATCTCCCCGATCCGCTGCGAAAACGCCTGGTACGTGGACTCCTTCTCTAACTCCTTGAGTCTCTGGCTGAGGTTTTGGCGCGCAGAAAGGATGAGACGCCGGCCAAAGCTGCGCGGGTCGACAATCTCCACAAAGTCGTCGCCGATCTCCAAATCGGGCTCTACCTTGCGGGCCGATTCCAAGTCGATCTCGCAGACCTCGTCGGTCACTTCCTCCACGATCTTCTTGTTCTGATATATCTCAATCTCGCCCTTTTCGAAATTGACAAAGATGTCGAAATTGTCGGTGGTGCCAAAGCGTTTCTTGATCATGCCCATGAACACCGACTCGATGATCTCTGCCAAAACCTCCTTGTCCATGTTGCGTTCTTTGGCCATTTCGGCAAAGGCTTCAACGATTTCGCTCTTCATACCAAGAACACCCTCTACACCTGATTCCCTTCCAAAGCAAAGGTAGTCTCACCACCTGGGCTGCACCTTGGCCAGACGGACGTCCTTGAGCTCCAAGGTGCGCAACTCCCCCTTGCAGTCGATCACGATGTTCCCGGGACCGACCTGCTTGAGCACGCCGACAAGAGTGCGCGAGCTCTCCCCTTCCTGATAGTCGATTTTCAGCGTTCGCTCGAGATTACGCTGAAAATCGCGCTCGGAACGCAAAGGCCGGTCGAGCCCTGGAGAGGAGACCTCCAAGGTATAGCTCGTCGGGATAGGGTCCTTGCGATCCAGCAGGTCAGAGATCTTCTGGCTCAGCTCCGCGCAGCGGGCAAGAGTTATGCCCCCGTCAACATCGACGAATACGCGGACGACCTGCCGTCCTGGACGTCCCTTGAGCTCGACGTCGATGAGGTCAACCTCCTGCCCTGCCAGCGCTTGCTCGACCAATGCGCGAATGTCTTCTGCGCTCGTCATTGGCTCACCATGGTCAACAAAAAAGTGGGTCTGGCTTCGACCCACTTGCGACAAAAATATATGAAAATCTTGCCTAAGATGCAAGAACTTTTATCCACGCCCCCCTTCCTATCGGCGCACTTCCCCCAGCACAAGCTGTGCCTGCGTCTTTTCCTGGGCGTCTGGGTACTTGTCCAACAGGAGGCGCAAGACCCGCTCGGCCTGGTCCCGCTGGCCCGCGAGTGCGTAGCACCTCCCGGCTGCCAGAAGGTACTTCGGGGCCGACAGTTCTTCTTCGAAGCCCTTGGCGACTTCTTCGTAATGTTGGGCGGCCGCTGCATAGTCCTTCTGTTGCTCCAAGCACTCTGCCACGGCCGCATCGGCAGCAGCTGCCAAGAAGCGGACCTTGCGCACTTTCCGCGCCGCCTTCGCGTAGTACCTCATTGCTTCCGCAGACTGGCCCTGCTCGTAGAGCGCATTACCGAGGTGCAGGAAGGCCAGGCTGCCGTTCTTCGTCCCGCCATAGTCCTCGACGGCGCTGCGCAGGATGTCGGTGGCCGAGGTCAGATCCATGCGCTGGTACGCACCGAGCCCGCGTGCCAGCTCGACGGCGGCTTTTCCTTCTGCTGCGCGTCGCCCCGCACGAATCAGCCCCGCAGCCAAAATGATGATGACGACAGCTGCGGCAGCCCCGATGACGAACTTGCTGTTTTCCTGCAGGTACTTGGTGACCTTGGCGTAGGTGGTGACGAACTTGTCTTCTTTGATCTCCCGTCGTGTCAGGCGCTTCTTCGGTTTCAGCATGCTTGCTCCCAGGCTATGGTCGCTTCTTTCCTCGGTGCCCCTAGCAGGACTTGAACCTGCGACACATGGTTTAGGAAACCACTGCTCTATCCGTACTGAGCTATAGGGGCGCTTGAGCTCAACAGCAAGTGTTGTCGGCAAGTTGGTGCCGCACGACGCTTCCCTTGCCGGCGACAATTATACAAAATTCGCACGGGAAACGCAAGGTCATTTTGGGCCAGGGGTGGGGAAATGAGAGGCCGCAGGTAACCATTGATGATAGAGCTGGCCTGTCTGGCCCGGACTTCAGGAGAGGCGGCTTAGGACCTGTTCAACGGCCCGGGGAATTGCCTCGCGCACGGCAGCAGTAGTGCACTGCTCGGCAAAGGTCCCGGTGTCAGCTACCTCGACCGTCAGCACTTCGATAAGTTGCGGCACCGGGATTCCCATGCGGCCTGCAAGGTCAAGCGCGCTGCGCAGGCCGATGTGGTGGGCGGAAAGGAAACTGGTCGGCTGCCCCAGCTCGTCAAGAGTGAACCACTGGAGCGTGCCCGGGGCGCAGCGACCCGTGCGCACCGAGTCGACGATGATCGCCCGCTCGTAACCCTCCAACAGCTCCGCGAGGTAGAATCCTGCCAGTTGTGTCTCTTTGACGTTTACCTCCCGCCCTTGCAGACGACGGCTGAGCTCCCGTGCGATGTAGATGCCCACGCCGTCGTCTGCAAGGAGGGTGTTACCCATCCCCAGGACGAGCGTCTTCATCTGCGAAGGGTGCGCAGCACTTCACCCCGGTGGTCGTGGATATTCACCTCCAGCGGCGTCTCGCCCGGCAGGGAGTGCGTGGCACAGGCAAAGCAGGGGTCATAGGCCCTGAAGGCCATCTCCACCATGTTCAACAGGCCTTCGGACACTTCGCCTCCCTTGATCAGCCCCCTGGCTGCCTTTTCGATGGACATGGCAATAGCCGCGGCATTGTTCACCGTCGCCACAATGAGGTTCGCTTTGGTGATGACCCCGCGCTCGTCGGTCTGGTAGTGGTGATACAGGGTGCCACGGGGTGCCTCAACCACGCCGATTCCCTCGGTGGGCGTCTCCGTGGGTATCGTGCGGATGTTGGGGTCGAGGATTTCCTCGTCTTGCGCCAGCTCCAAGAAGCGTTCGGTAGCGTAGAGCAGCTCGATCAGGCGCGCCCAGTGATAGGCCAGGGTGTTGTGCGCAGGCTTGCCTAAAGTCGCGAACATCCTCTCGTATTCGGCCTGCGCCAGAGGGGTGGCCATGCCATCGGCGGCATTGAGGCGCGCCAGAGGGGCAACACGGTAGACGCCGCTGTCGACGCCATCCACAAAGCCTTTCCAGCCAATGGCCTTGAGATAGGGGAACTTGATGTAGCTCCACGGCTCCACGTGTTCGGCTATGTGGGCAAGATACTCGCGCGGCTTGAACTTGACAAACTCCCTGCCAGTCGGGTCCACGACTCTGACCATGCCGTCGTAGAAGTTGACGCGGTTCTTCTCGTCGACCAGCCCCATGTAGTAGGTGGTGTGCTTGTACACATCGCCCACCACCACGTCGAGGTAGGCCTTGTTCTTCAGCACGATGTCGTCAAAGGCCTTCAGGGCGAACTGGGCAAAGGCCACCGCGTCTTTGCCGATCTGGATGTATTCCTCGCGGTCTTCCTTGGACACACCTTTGGAGACCCCACCCGGCAGGTTGCACACAGGATGGATGACCCGGCCGCCCTGCTTGGTGATGACGCTGCGCAACCGCTTGCGGATGTCGATCACGGTCTTGCCGGCTTCCAGACCGACTTGCTGGATGACGCCGAGAATGTTGCGTTGTCCAGGCGGGGCCTTGGGCCCGACGATGAAATCGGGCCCGCCCAAGAAGAAAAAGTGCAGGGCATGGTCTTCGGCCATGAAGGCCGAGTTAATCAGCTCCCGGATCTTCTTCGCTGCCGGCGGAGGGTCTGCCTTGTACAGGTCGTCCAGCGCCTTTCCTGAGGCCATGTGGTGCGTGGTGGGGCAGACGCCGCAGATCTTTGGGGTGATGCGCGGCATCTCCTCGGCCAGGCGTCCCTCGGCAAACTTCTCGAAACCGCGCAACTCCGGGATTTGCAAGAACGCCTTGTCGACGTTCCCCTCGTCGTTCAGGAAGATCTCGATCTTGCCGTGGCCTTCCAGCCTGGTAATAGGGTCAATAGTCACTCGCTTAGTCATGTGCAGCCTCCATCTTCTTGCGCCGGAGGATGGACTTGGGCAAGCTGTACATGTAGAACAGCCCTGCCGGGTCAATCACGCTGTCCATGATCTTCTCCACTTCTGCGGGGTCATTGGCATCGACGATGGACGCCAGCGCCGAGAGAAATTTCGCGCCCATGTCGATCACGCCCTTGGTCGGTCCAAAGCAGCCGCGACAGGGCATGTTGGCATTGATGCACCGTTCGCCGCAACCGCCGCGCGTTGCCGGGCCTAAGCAGATAATCCCTTGCGCCAAGAAACACTTGGTCGTATCGTAGGGCACCAAGGAGACGCGCTTGATCTCCTTGATGGAAATCTTTTCCGGCTTGGTCTCGTTCAGTGCGCAGGTGTCGCACAAGGCCTTCGCAGGCGCAAGTACCTCGCCTTTTTCGGGCAATTCACCTTTGAGGGTTGCCGTCACCGCGTTCATGATGAGGTCCGGAGGCGGCGCGCATCCCGGCAGGTAGTAGTCGACGTCAATCACCTGGTCAAGGGTGCGCACGGTGTCGTAGAATTCCGGGAGGTGGAGCTCGCCGTACGGTGTCTCAACCCGCGTCTTGGGCAACGCCTGCTCTGGATTGACCACGGAGGGCACCTCCTTGTAGACGCGGGCGAAGATGCTCTCGCGGTCCCAGAAGTTCGCCAGGCCGGGGACTCCTCCCAAGTGGGCGCAGGAGCCGAACGCCACCACCAACTGCGACTTTTGCCGCAACAACTTGGCCATCTCTTCTTGCTCTTCCGTGCGCACGGCGCCGTTGATGAACGAGACGGCGATCTCCCCGTCGCCCATCGCCTTCACATCGGCCTTCTTGAAGTCTAAAGCCACCGGCCAGAAGACGATGTCGACCGCCTCCACGACCTTGAGGATGTCTTCGGCCAGGTCGACGACGGCCTCCTCGCAGCCGCCGCAGGAAGCGTTCCAGTAAAATGCAACCTTTGGTTTGGCCATGACCTTTTTCCCTCGCTGAGATGGTGCCACTGCGCCGACAAACCTTCCTTTTCGCCTACCGCAGCGTGCCGTGGTAGACAGAGGTCAGTTGTCTCTTGCGCACTTCTGGGTTCGAGTAATCGGGGAGCAACATGGGTGCCACGCGGTCTGTGACGATGCCTGCCTCTTGCAACTCGCGGTGGTAGGCCACCACGTGGTCGAGGGTCAGAGCGCCGTCCTTGGGCCCGCTTTTTGTGTACTCAGCCGCGCTCACGCCGGCAATCCGGCCGAAGACGGTCACATCAAGCAGTGAGTTGCCCATGAGGCGGTTTTCGCCGTGCACGCCGCCGGTCACCTCACCTGCCGCATACAGGCCCGGCACGCAGGTCTCGCACTTGTTGATTTCCAGCCCGCCGTTTTGGTAGTGCAAGGTCGGGTAGATGAGCATCGGTTCCTTGGAGATGTCGATGCCGAAACGGCGGAACAGGATAGCCTTCCCCGGGAATTCCCTCTTGACGGTACCCTCTCCCATGAGAAGGTCAATCATCGGCGAGTCGAGCCACACACCCACCTTTCCGGTGGGCGTCCGGATGCCCTTGTTGACCTCCGGGGAACACTCCCGGATCACGCAGGCGGACTCCACGTCGCGGGGTTCGCGCTCGTAGACAAACTGCTCGCCATCAATGTTCACCAGGTTTGCACCGGCGCCGCGGAACTTTTCGGTGATGAGCAGCCCTTCTGCCTGCTCTGGGAACACTGCACCGGTCGGGTGGTACTGCACCGTATGCAGAAAGCAGATGGGCACACCAGCCCGGTAGCCGAGGACGACGCCGTCGAAGGTGGCACCGTAGTGGTTGGTGGTCATGAACTTTTGCACGTGCAGACGGCCGCTGCCACCGGTAGCTAAGATGACCGCCTTGGCCTTGACCAGGTGGTACTCCTCGGTCTCCAAGTTGTAGAGGATCGCGCCGGCGCAGTGGCCATGCTCGTTGAGCACCAATTCGACCGCCGGACTGAACTCGAGCACCTTGATCTCCGGGTGGTTGCGCACCTCGTCGCGCAGGGTACGCATGATCTCTGCTCCGGTGATGTCGCCGGCGTAGTGCATCCGCTTGCGGCAGGTGCCACCACCGTGCATGGACTGTAGCCTACCGTCCGGGAACTTGGTGAACATCATGCCCAGGCTTTCCAGCCATGCCAAGACCTTCGGCGCCTCGGTCACCAGCGTGTAGACCAGCTCCGGGTCGTTGGTGAAGTGGCCGCCACCCATGACGTCCAAGTAGTGGTAGTAGGGCGAGTCCTTCTCTAGCTTGCTCGCCCCTTGGATGCCACCTTCCGCCATCATAGTGTTGGCGTCGCCATTGCGCAGCTTGGTGGCGATGATGACGCGCGCGCCACGTTCGTGCGCCATCAGCGCGGCGGCATTCCCTGCGCCCCCTGCGCCGATGATGAGCACGTCGGTCTGGTAGTGGACCTCGCTGAGGGGAAAGCGCTTCGGGTCGATCCTGCTGCGCGCCTCCAACAGGTCGGCGTATTCGTGGGTGATGGCGTATCCCTTGCTTGGCCCCACCTTCAGCTCTCGTCGCGTCCCTTCGATGTAGTCTGGGTGGTACTTGCGGAGGATTTCCGCACGTTTCTCGACGGGAATGGCAGGGAATTCCTCCCCTCTCTTCTTTCTCTCCACACGCGCCGGACGAGTCTTCTCGACGACCTTGATCAGTTCTCGCAACTCGGGCGTATATGGCATATTCAACCTCCTGTGACCACAGATGTAGGCGTGGCGGCGGCACCCTCCAGCCGGCCTTGCCGCCCTTGGCAAGGTGCGTGGCTACAGGTGCCGTGTATCCTGCGGCACCCAGAACTCGTCGGCCATGTCCGGCTCGACTTCGCGCTCCCCGTACAGCTTCTTCAGCACGTCCTTGGGCGCCTTCATCAGCTCGCGCAGGTCGGCCTCGTAGCTCCCCTCTTCGATCTGCTTGACGCACTGCGCAAGATGTTCGGCACGGGGCGCGATGTACTTCCCGTAAAGGCGGCGGCAGAGGATGGCCACGTTGTACTGCACCTCCTCTGCTGGGCAGCGCGCCGCGCACAGGCCGCACATGACGCAGTCAAAAGACAGTTTGGCCACGGCTTCGATATTGCCGCGGATGGCCTCGGAAATGTACTGCATCACCTCGATGTCCATTGGGCAGCTGCGCGTGCAAGTGTTGCAGCCAATGCACTTGAATATCTCCGGATAAAGTTTGGCCACTTCGCCGCCCAGCGGACGCAGCTTCTCCAAATCGTAGACCGCCTTGTTGGCCGGGAAAAACGGGATCTGCGTCAGGTACATTTCTGGCTCGACGACCGTCTGGCATGCCAGACCCACCTCGATGCGGTAGCTCCCGGGCTTGCGATACACGGTGGCGCAGGCGCCGCAAATGCCACCTCGGCACCCACAGCCACGAATGAGCTGATAGCCGGCGTACTCCAACGCCTTTTGGATGGTCAGACTGGAGGGAACCTCATATTTCTTGCCCATGATGTAGATGGGCACCAGGTCGCTTCTCTGTTGGGCACTGCCCTCAGCCATTCCGAAGCCTCCTTTGTCACAACTGCAACTTCAGTGGCCCCAAGGCCCGGATCTGCGCGGTGAACTCATCCATAGTCTGGGCGAACTTCCGCCCTTGTGCAGCCGATATCCACTCGAGGCGCAGGCGGCCATCCTCGATACCCAACTGTTGCAGCATCTTCTTCATGAGGGTGACGCGACGCAAGGTCTTGTAGTTGCCTTCCTGGTAATGGCAATCTCCCGGATGGCATCCGCCCAGGAAGACACCGTCGGCGCCGCTTTTGAAAGCCCACAATACGTGCTGGGGATCCACCCGGCTGGAACAGAGAAAGCGGATGTTGATCCCGTTGGGCGCATACTTCATGCGCGAGGTGCCGGCCAGGTCAGCGCCGGCGTACGTGCACCACTTGCAGAGGAAGCAGATAATCTTTGGCTCGAACATATCTACTCCATCAGGCTGACGGTGACCATCTCCTCGATCTGGACGTCAGTGAGGTTGCGCTGCTGCGTTGCCCCAGACGGACAGGCGGCCACACAGGCACCGCACCCTTCACACAAGGCCTCTTTGACGACGGCGATCCCTTTTTCCTTGTCGAATTCGCGGGCCTCGTATGGGCACACGGGGATGCACATATGGCAGCCGCTGCAGAGATCCTCGTCCACAAAGGCGATAGTTGGCTCGTGGGCCATCGCCTCTTGCGAGAAGACGCCGATGACCTTGCTGGCCGCCCCGCTGGCCTGCGCAACGGCCTCGGGGATGTCCTTGGGAGCCTGAGCACAACCGGCCAGGAAGAAGCCGGCGGTCATGCTTTCCACCGGCCGCAACTTCGGATGCGCTTCCAGCAGGAACCCACCGTCGCTGCACCCCACCTTGATGCGCTTGACAAGCTCGTCGGTGCCCACGCTGGGAATGATGGCGGTTGCCAGCACCACCATGTCGGCAGCAATCTCCACCTTGCGGCCGGTCAGCGTGTCGGCGCCCCAGACCATCACCTTGTCGCCCTCCTGGAAAATCTTGGCTACCTTGCCGCGCAGGAAGATTACCCCCTCCTCGTCAATGGCACGCTGATAGAACTCCTCGTACCCTTTGCCATTGGTGCGCATGTCAATGTAGAAAACATACGGCTGACCGTCTGGCACTGCGTGCTTGTAGAGCATCGCATGTTTGGTGGTGTACATGCAGCAGATCTTCGAACAGTAGGCTTTGTGCAATTCGGGGTCGCGCGAACCGGCACATTGCACAAAGACCACTTCCTTGGGCACAGCCCCGTCAGAAGGGCGGCGAATCTGCCCAGCAGTGGGACCGGAGGCGGAAAGCAGCCGCTCGAACGCCAACCCGTCGATGACGTCCTTTATCTTGCCACCGCCATACTCGCCAAGGTTAGTGATGGGATAGGTATCGTAGCCGGTGGCCACCACGACCGCGCCCACTGACTCCTCGAAATACTGGTCTTCCTGGTCCCAACGAATGGCCTTCACCTCGCAGAACTGTTCGCAGGCCTTGCATGTCCCTTTCAGGAAGTAGGTGCAGTTGGCACGGTCGATGACCGGCTTGTTGGGCACTGCTTGAGGAAACGGCGTGTAGATGGCCTTGCGCATGCCCAAGAAGCGCTCGAACTCCGAGGGCACCTTTTTCGGGCACTTTTCCACGCACACACCACAGCCGGTGCAGACCTCCCAATCGACATAAGCGGCCTTGCGCCTGATCCTGGCTTTGAAATTGCCGATGTATCCAGAGATGTCCTCCACTTCCGAGTAGGGCATCAGCTTGATCTTGGGGTGTTGGGCCACGGCCACCATCTTAGGGGTAAGGATGCATTGCGAGCAATCCAAGGTGGGAAAGGTCTCCGAGAGCTGAATCATGTGCCCGCCGATGGAGGGCTCGCGCTCCACAAGGATCACTTCGTAGCCGGCATCGGCGATGTCCAGTGCCGTCTGAATGCCGGCGATGCCGCCGCCGATCACCAGTGCCCGCGGCGTGATGGGCACTCGAACAGGCTCCAAGGCCTGGTTGTAACGCACCTTTTCGATGATGTTCTTTGCGATCTTGAAGGCTTTGGCGGTGGCCTGGGCCCCATCGGAGTGGACCCAGCTGCATTGCTCGCGAATGTTGGCGATTTCCCCTTGGTACGGGTTCAGGCCTGCCATTGTCGCAGCGGTGCGGAAGGTCAACTCGTGCAGGGTCGGCGAACAGGCGGCTACAACCACACCTTCCAGGTTCAATTCTTTGATCTTTTCACGCACTAGCGCCTGTCCGGGCTCCGAGCACATGTAGATATAGTCCGTGGCGTAGGCTACACCCGGGTACTTTGCCAACTCACTGGCCAGCTTCTTAACGTCAACCACACCAGCAATGTTGTGGCCACAATGGCAGACGAACACGCCGATTCGTTTCATCGCTCACCCTACTGGAGTAAGTTCTTTTGTCGCAGCAAAGGCCTTACGTCCACATAGTGGAGATCCAGGCCGAGGATCTTCGCATCGATTTCCAGGGCCAGTGCCAGGAGCTGGGTGAAAAACATCACCGGCACCTGTTGGAATCCAGGGTAGGACTTGCTAATTTGGCGCTGGCGCAGGTCCATGTTGTAGTAGCACAGCGGGCAGCTCAGCGCCACCACTTCGGCCCCACAACTGGCCGCTGACTTGAGGGTCAGGTACGAAAGGCGCGTTGCCGCCTCTGGCGCCGAAAGCGACAGGTAGGAACCGCAACACTCGCTCTTGAAGGGAAAGTCCACCGCCTCGCAGCCCAAGGCGTGCAAGAACTGCTCGAAGAGTGTCGGGTTCTCGGGGTCGTCGAATTCCACCTCTTTGGGCGGGCGCAGCAACTTGCAGCCGTAGTAGGGGGCCACTTTCAAGCCTGCCAGCCTGTGCTTGGTCGCCTTGGCCAACTTTTCCCACCCGATGCCGTCGCGGAAGACCTCGAGCAGGTGCACCACCTCCACCTCGCCCTCATAGTCAGGTTGGGCAGAGGGTGCTTCTTTGTATGGGCGCACCGGCTCGTCGTCGCGCAGGAAGGCGTTGACCCTCTGCCGGCGCAGCGGGTCCAGCGCAACGGCGCGATTGGCCCTTTTCAGTGTGCTGTAGCAGAAAGCGCAGGTGGTGGTTACCTGTCTGTGACCAGCCTGGCGCACATTGCGCAGAATGCGGATTTGGGGGACGAGGTTGGCAATCTTCTCTTCGGTTAGCGGGTAGGTGGCGCCGCAGCAAGTCCATGGTTCGGGCTCTTGGAGCTCTATGCCCAGTTTACTGGCCGCCGCTTTGGCGGTCGTGTCTAGATGAGGTGTCTTATCCTTGAGGGTGCATCCTGGGTAGTACGAGAGCTTCATTCACCGTCCCTCGTCACAGGCCGTATTTGCGGAAAGCGCTGACCAGCGCCTGTTGCGGCGCCTCTGCCAGAACCTCTTTTGGGAGGTCTTCTGGTGCCAGGTACTCGACCTTTGCCGCCATGGCCAACATGCGCAAGGCCTCAGCCAGCCGGGAAAAGTCGATCCCTTTCGGGCAGCGGGAATAGCATTGGAAACACGAGGCACACAGCCAGATGGTCTTGCAGCCAAGCACCTCCTGCTCCTGGCCCAATTGCAAAAGGCGGATGACTTGGCTGGGGATGAGGTCCATCTCGGGAGTCACCGGGCAGCCTGAAGAGCACTTGCCGCACTGGTAGCACTCCCGCGGATCGACGCCGCTGAGGCTGCGCACCCGCGCCACAAATTCGCTATTGACCGCGCGACCCGTCAACGAAAGGCCGCCGCGCTGCGCGACCCTCTCGGGGGAAAGGCGCCCTCGAACCGCTTCTACGTCGGCTGTGACCTGGTGCGCCGCCATCCTCTCCTTCCCTTTGGTTTGCCCACATCTTGTCGTGCGCAGCCTGATCCCACGGCCGTGCCCGTGGGCCAAAGTTTCCACAAACACCGTGCCAACCCCTGCACGCCAGGCGCCCGCGCGGCGTCAAGATTTACAATGCGTTGACAAGCAAGCCCACCCCATCGTGTTGCGCGCCCCCACGCTCATTCCCAGTTTTGGGAAAAGGACGAAAACGCCTTGCCGAAATTGGGAAGAGGCCGCGGGCGAGTCGGCCAAGCGCCAGCGCAACCCGTCTACTGCAAGGCATCGGGCGGGATCCTATCGCCATAGGTGCTTCTGGCTTCCTCCAGTCGTTGTCGCTGCTGGTTGAGGAGCTCAAACACCCGAGGAGGTGTGTCCAGGACGCGCTCGCTGTAGATCTTGAACAGACGGTCGATCTTGGCGAGGCTCTCTGGCACACGTACCGCAAACTGCTCGCGGTAGGCCTCAACAGAATAGTCGCGGCCGAGGTCCTGTTTGAACAAGAGGCGCAGGTCTTGGTAGCGAGGTAAGAGTCCCGTCGGCCCTGCAATGGCACCCACCTCGTCGTGCGCCCGGAGTTCCATCTACTTCAACCACACGCGCTTGTCGGCCCGGTCGTTCAAAAACTCGCCGTTCTCCCCGCGCAGGAAATAGTGCACCGAAAAGATACGTGGCGGCCTCATCGCCTTGGCGCCAAAGTCGAGATTGTCCTGAATGTAGCGACCAATGGGAATGGAGAGGAAGTCCAGGTTGGACATGGGGTTGAAGGCGCGGACACCCTCCTGCCCCAAGGTAGCAGCAGTCGTCTCTGACTCCAGTGCAGCCCCTTTGGTGACGATGCCATGTTCCCAGTCAAAGGCCTCTTCTACGGGCACCCAGGTGTCGGAATCCCTTGCTCCACAAATTACCCCAGCAATCGGCACTCCTTCCGGGTCGTCCACATGGGGATCAAGGTTATCGAGCAGGTGGAGGTCAAAGGTGAAGCGGGCATTCTTGTGGGACGGTGGGATCTCCTTTCCGTCCCCGTCTCTCTTCCCTGGAAACCATTCACCCGCGTAGTTCACCCCTTTGGACGGACACTCACCGTCCATGCCGTTCCAATAGACCTCCCCCCTTCTGTGACCAGAATGTTGGAGAAGATCACCTCTCCTGGGTTGCGCAAGACCTTCCAGATGAGAGGATCGTGCAGGGAGTTGACTCCATCGATAATACCAAACATCCCCTTTTCCACGTTGACTGCCCGTACCCGGCCACCCACGAGGCGCAGATAGGCGATGTCATCGCCCAGGATGGTTTCGCCCGGCACGGTGGCGGTGGAGGTTTTTTCCGCACAGCGAGGGGAATGCCCCCGTCAAGTAACTGACCCTCCCATTGGGGCCGCGCACGCCTACGATGAGCATATGCTCGGTGAGCCAACCCTCGCGCGAGGCGCGGCGAATTGCCAGCCGCATTGCCAACTTTTTCGGCCCGATGCTGTTGCCCCCGTACTGCGTGTTCACACTGTAGATGACTTCGTTTTCGAGATCGATGTAGACCCTGCGCTTGGCGATGTCCGCGCTTACCTGCAGGCCAAGTCCCCCCTGTTCGAGCCTGCCTTGCGAGTGCACTACTTTGAACAACTGCGCTTGCTCACCAAGCGGCACAAACTCTTCATACCCCGGCCGATAGAGGAGGTCTTCACTGTGCGCCACATACGCCGAGTCGGTAATCTGGACACATGGGATACTGAATGGCGATCCGACTGGGCCCAGGCAGTAGAAAAGCACGAACATCTGCCTCCCTGTCATTGAGTTGCGCAAAAGAAGCCGCATCTCCTCCAGGCCGGCTTTTTCTAATGAATTGATTTCCGGGCCAAGGTTTTCACCAACACGCAGCAGAAACTGTGTTTCCCGTTTGTCGCGAGCCTGATCGGCTTGGCTATCGAAGTGGATGGTGTGCCCCGCAATGGCCAACCTGGCCTCTTGCCGGTTGCGAAGCGCCGCCTGCCGGATGTAGCGACGATCCTCCTCTGACCCTGTGCTCACAAAGACGCTGTCCGGCGCACAGAGCTCTACGAACTCTGCAACAAACTCGTGGAGAGCAGGATTCCGGATGCGTCGCAGCCTCTGGAAGTGGGCTTCGGTGAGCCATTGCTGGAGCAGCTTTGTGCCTGGCTTCATAAGGCTGTCCTCCGCATTCTTCTACCGGCCGTCGTGATCCTGCGACTTGAAACAGTTCACCCTGGTCGCTAAGGTTTCTATTCCCGTCTGCCGTCGGCAGCGTCGTACGCAAGGGCGGCACGGAGAACGCCGCGGCGTCATGCCCCGGAGCAGCGACCGCTTGCACCTGAGATGGGCCGCTCCCGTCGATCGGGCTTGTTTGCCGCACTGAGGCATTCTTCCCCCTTCATCTTCGGGATACGCTCGCTCCCAGTGGCGTCCCTCCCACTGCCCGCGCAGAGTTGGGTCGCACTATGGATCTGCCCTTTCCCCGGTCCCAAGGGAGCTCGTGCACAAATCCTTCACCGGCGCCGGTAGCGGGCACATCTTGCCTTCTCGGTAGTCGAAACAGACCATGCCTGTTTCGGCGAGGGCGATGGCGGCGCCGTCCGCTGGACGGGTGACCCGGTAGTAGAGGCGGAAACCGCAGCGCCGCGGCTCACCAATGCCGACCTCAAAACGGAGAATGTCACCAGCGTAGGCCTGTCCCTGGTAGCGTAGCACTGCGTCGCCCATGATGAGACCGACGCCCGCGCAATTCATTTCTGACCAACCATTGCTGGCCAAGAAGGCGACGCGCGCTTCATGGAGGAGCCCGAGCAGGCGGTCGTTGCCCAAGTGCCCGCCGTAGTTGAGGTCGGTGATCCGCACCTTCAAGTCGACCATGAACAGATAGTGCCTCAGCGCTCGGATGTCGGCCCTTGGCATGGTACTCGCCTCCTCAGTCAGTGGCGTGTCGGCTGCGCCCTCTCTTCCAGCCAATATGGAGCCCCGCGTGAGCTTGCCTCTCTTCGGGACCACCTGTCGCGAAGGCCTCGCTTGGGCAACACTTGGCGCAAGGGGAAAACAACACCGCCGTAGTTCTTTCCCCTTCCGATTATGACGAGGCCTTTTCTGTCAGGAAGAAATTTGCGGTGTTCAGTTCCCCCAGGATACTTGTCGCTCAGCACCGGTGGCGCCTTGAGCGTGCACCAGTGAGTCGCGACCTCGCGTGCGCCAGTGGCTCTGTTTTCCTTAGCAGCGTGTGCGGCCACCCAGGCAAAAATGCCGGTGGTCAGGGGACAGCCGAGGCTCGCCCCCTGCCGCCTCGCCAGAGCGGCGCGTGTTTCGCTGATGGTCTTCACCTTCCCCGGAGGCACCTGGCACATGAAGGCATCTACCTCCCTTGGCGCGGGCTCAGTTACTGTAGCATTCCCCCGGCCATCACCGGTTTGCCACGAATGGGTTTCACCCTGCCCAGTCCGGCGCTATCGCCATGGTTGTCCTTGCAGCTCCGCCTGCCCGCCGGAGCCGCCTGGCATAAGGTCCACGGCAGCTGAATGGTATTCAGCATTGCCATTATAAGAAAAACCGCCGAAAATGTCAAGAAAAAAGGTTGGCCAATGGAGCCGTCAGGCTAAAACTGAGTCTGCTTCATTGTTCCTCTTGACTTTTTCTCGAGATTTGTTATCTTAGGGCAGGCCGATGATCCGCCTTAGCGGTACGGGCATGCGGGGCACGCCCGCTTCGGGAGCGAGGGTACGAGGGCAGCCTCCGATGCTGATCGTCCCGGGTAGGCAAGCGCCGACGCCGCAGGGCCACTTGACCGCGACAAGTGAGGGCCAAAGCGCGGAGCAAGTGTGGTGCTACAGGGCTCTGTAGGCAGGGCAAGCGGCTGCCGTTGCCTCGTTGAGGCGCATAGGCGTGAGAGCCAGAAACAGCGGCGCCAATTCGCTCAGCCAATGGGGACGGGGATGAGTCCACAAGACTGCTGCTTTGAGGTTTTGGGTACCCTCAAAGCTGCAGCGTCTGCGACTGAACATCACCAGCGCATCCGGATCCCTTGAGGGGCAGGTCCCATAAGCAGGAGGGCGCGTGGATTTCAGTCAGGATCTTATCGACAAGGTCGCGCAGGGCAAGGAAGAGTGGGCTGCACGAGCAGCACAGTCGCCGTGTGCAGACGACAGGCAGTTCATCACCGTCTCAGGTACCCCCGTCCAGCCTCTTTACACCCCACTTGACATTCAGCATCTCGACTATGAAAAGGACATTGGCTTCCCGGGCTCGTTCCCTTTCACGCGCGGGGTGCGCGACGCGATGTATCGCGGCAAGCTGTGGACCATGCGACAGTTTGCCGGCCTGGGCTCGGCGAAACAGACCAACGAGCGCTTCCACTACCTCTTGGCCCACGGACAAACGGGGTTGTCCGTCGCCTTTGACCTGCCGACGCTCATGGTGTACCATTCCGATCACCCACGCTCTAAGGGGGAAGTCGGCAGGTGCGGGGTAGCGGTCGACTCATTGCGCGACATGGAGGTCAGCCTCTCGGGCATACCACTGGATCGTATCTCTACCTCCATGACCATCAACGCGCCCGCCTCCATCCTGTTGGCCATGTACAGTGCCGTGGCCGAGAAACAAGGCGTCCCTTCCCGGCAACTGACCGGAACCATCCAGAACGATATACTCAAAGACTCAACTTGACTGGATTTTCACGAGGGACATAGGAGTATGTCCAGCTCCCGTATGAGCGCACCCGTGCTTTGTACGCTCTTGAGATAATCGGCGGTGTCCTCCCAAACGATCCGCCGGAGTTCATCTTGGAGCTGCCCTATAGAACGGGAAGCAACCGGTTCTCTCTTCTTTTTTCCTTGTGCACCTTCGCAACTGATTGCGACGTGGGTCAGGAGGGCAAAGGCGAACCAGACGAGATGCAGGTGTATAACTGCCGCATGGTATGCGCCGTTCTGGTATTGGCCGAGCCCAAGCAGTTGCTTCGCCGCCTTGATGGCAACCTCGATGGACCAGCGCTGGGAATACGCCGCGAGAATCTCGCGAGCGCTCATCTTCGCATCTTCCGTGACGAACCCGGTGACCTTCCGCGCGCCCGCGGTCCGGGAGAATACGACATGCAGTTTGCCGAGATCG